>JAQAZV010000121.1:0-3633 GCA_032127155.1 Acidimicrobiia bacterium | reverse complement strand
ACAAGGGCACCGTCCTGGTCGGGAAGACCGACCCAGCCCGCCGAGAACGACGAGTACGGGATTCCGGCGTCGTCCGCTTCCTTGATGGCATCAGCGATTGCGATTCCTGCATCCGGGTATCCGACGATGAAGTCCACTCCGCTATCGATCAGAAAGCGGATGTCATTCGCAGCGACGTTCGGGTCGGGGTCGAAGTTGGCCTCGGTCGAGATGATCGAACCGATCTCCTCATACGTCAGGGCCTGGAGGATTGCCTCCATGTGGCTGACGGCACGCCAGACGTTGACCGTATCGCCTCCGCCATCGGCAAAGCCCATGACGACGTCGCCACCGGTACCCGTGTCACACTGCTGGTTGTTGAGGCACTCCAATGCCTTGTCGATGGTCGCTTGGTCAACGTCCTCGACGACCCTGGCGATCGAGGCGAGGATGATGTTCCAACTCGCATCATCGGATGGTTCGACCGGTCCGAGGGCCTTGGCAATCAGGGCTGCATCGGCGGCCGTGCTCTCTCCATACATCGCAAGGGGATCGTCGTCCCCGCCGCCGCCTGCTGTCGTCGTGGTGGTGTCCTCGCTGCCGCCTGCTGTCGTCGTGGTGGTGTCCTCGCTGCTGCTGCTGCACGCAGCAACGACGAGTGCGAACACCGCGAGCATCACGATGATCTTCATTCGTTTCATGTCATCCTCCGTTGGTTGGGGTTCGTTCTCCGGCGTTCGGTAGAGAAGCGCCGGATCTGGCGAGGCTCCTTTCCGGCCTCCTGCCATGGCTCATTGGTTCATCGGGCTCAGGATCTCGTCGACCTCCGAGCGTGTCGGTCGTCTTCGTTCACGCAGCAATTGCTCGACACCCTTCGTGATGCGGTCCCCCGAGACCAGCATGCCGGCAATGATCACCAGGCCGAACACGACGAACTGCAGCGCCGTCGGCAGGCCCATCGTCAGCATCATCTGGTTGAGGCCGGTCAGGAAGAGGCCGGCAGTGAAGGTTGAGAAGGGACTGGCGAGCCCACCAGTGAGGGACGCGCCCCCGATCACCACGGCAGCGATCGGGGCGAGCAGGTACTGCGAGCCGACCGATACGCCGGGTCGACGCAAGAGGCCTGCGAGGGCAATCGCAGCGGCGGCAAAGAGCATGGCAGCGAAGACGTAGGCCATGATCTGGTACACGTTCACTCGGACACCCACGACGCTCGATGCCACGGGATTGGCCCCTACGACCTGGAACCTCCGACCCGCCGTTGTGTAGCGGAGGACCACGCTGACGAGGATCGTCACCAGGATCCCGAGCCAGAAGACGACGCTGACTCCGAGGACTCGGTGGATGACCCAGTCGGAAAGCCCTCCAGGGACGGGGTTCTGCACGGTGAAGGTGCTCCCGTACCTGAACACGACGCCGGTCACGATCGCACCCACTGCCAGGGTGACGATCAGGGGGTTGAGCTTCAGCCCCCCGATCAGGATGCCGTTCACGAGACCGACGAGGGCAGCCGCCCCGAATGCGACAGCCATCGCGACGACGATGTTGTCATCGGAACCGCTGCCGACCCCCACCATGATGACCGCAGCAAGGCTCATGGTCCCCGGAACGCTGAGGTCGATTCCACCTGTCATGATCACAAGCATCTGCCCGAGGGCTGCAACACCGAGGACCGCACCGTAGGGAGCGATTGCTCGCAGCGAAACGCTGCTGAGTGCCTGCGGTGCCCACACCCACGCCACCACGACGAGCAGCACCAGCGCGATGTAAACCGGGATGTATCGGGATCCGACGACCAGAGAGGTGAGAGCTGCGGATGGGCGGCGTGCCGTTGTCATGCGGGGCCTCCTGGCGCCTCGGTGACGACCCGACCGGAGTTGAGAGGTTTCCGGGCATCCGCGACGAGCTGCCGCACGCGTGCAACGTCCGCGTCGAGTACTCCGTTGCGCAAGCGAGGGTGCCCGCCCACGAAGACCCAGTCGATGTTCGATGTGTCCATACCCCACACGACGGCACCGATGGGATCGTTCACAGGGTGGAGATTCGGGCGGTCGGTCCTGACAACGATGAGGTCTGCCGCCTTGCCGACCTCGATTGAACCGGTGACCGACTCGAGTCCCACTGCCCTGGCACCGTCGATGGTGCCGTACTTGATCACATCGCGAGTCGACAAGAGATTGGGAAGCCCACCCTTGCCCGCGAGTTTCAGGTCGAAGTAGGTCGCGTGTTGGACGGATATCGCAGAGCGCATCTGCGCGAGGATGTCAGCCGCGCCCAGGCGCTCGTCGTCGACCCCGAGGCCAGGGCGAATACCCCGGTCGAGCAGCGCCTGCATTGGAGGTGCGGCGTTCCCGTTCGTCATGTCGCTGGTAGGCGTCAGGGCAATGCCGACGGCGGCGCTCGACAGGACATCGAGTTCGTCCTCCGAGAGGCAGATGCAATGGGCGACCGTCACATCGGGTCCGAGGAGGTTGTTCCGACCGAGTTCTGCCAATCGGTCGCGTCCGCTCGAATCGGCGATCGCGTGGACACGCACTCCGGCCTCACGGGCCGCCATCCAATCCGATCTGATTGCATCGCCCGTATCCGGGGAAAGGGGGAAACCGGCCGCAATCCTCGTGTTTGCGGGCACATATGATCCGTTGCGAGCAAGGACATCCGCCCAGCCACCGGTGGCCACCACGAACACCGTCCTGAGACCCGAGTCGGCGTGGGCCCGCAGCGCGGCATCGAAATGTTCCTCGGAAGCGGGGCCGTCGTACCAATCGACGACCGTCGTGATCCCCGCTTCGATCGCACCGAGCAGGGACACCAGCGTCCCGGCATAGACGTCGGCAGGTAGGGTTTCGGACAGCGACGGCAATGAGCCAGCTACGCCCTCGTTCTTGAAGAGGGACATCCGGCACCGGCGGTGGGCGTCCACGAAGCCTGGCATCACGATGGCGTTCGAGGCATCGATCACCTCGGCTCGTCGCGATCGCAGCCCCGCACCCACGTCGGTCACGAGGCCGTCCTCTATGAGGACGTCAGCTCGCGCGTGATTCTGTGTGCGAGCGCCCAAGGTCAGAACGCACCCGCCTTGGAGGAGGAAGCTCGAACTCACGCCATACCCCTCGAATCAACTGATCGTTCGATCGTGTCGTGGATCCGGTCGACGGACGGCAGGGCCAGGTCCTCGAGTGCGGCCGCCGACGGAAGGGGGATGTGCGGGGTTGTGATCCGCACGCCCGGTCCATCGAGGTCCCAGAAGGCCTCCTCCGAGACGATCGAGACGAGTTCGGCACCCCAACCGCAGAGTCGCGGGTTCTCCTCAACCGTGAAGAACCGTCCCGTCTTGGCGACGGAATCGAGAAGGGTCCTTGCATCCAGCGGGACAAGCGAGCGAAGGTCGATGACTTCCGCCGAGATCCCCGAGGCAGCCAGACGGTCAGCGGCTTCGAGTGCCCGCGGCACCATGAGGGCGAGGGCGGCGATCGTGACATCGGATCCTTGCCTCACGACGTGGGCCGTACCGAGTTGGTCAACGATCTCCCCATCTGGTACGACCGCTTTCGTAGCCATGAGCGACTTGTGCTCGAAGAAGATGACAGGATCGGGATCCCTGATGGCCGCCGCAAGGAGTCCGACAACGTCCTCCGGTGTCGAAGGTGCGAC
>JAQAZV010000120.1:0-3025 GCA_032127155.1 Acidimicrobiia bacterium | reverse complement strand
TGCACGGACAACGGGGCGATGATCGCAAGCGTTGCCGTCGACAGGATGCGGGACGGCATGCCGGGAGATCCACTCGTTGGTGATGTCGATCCCGGCCTTCGCCTCGGCGCATGAGCGCAGGTATCCGCCTCGGCAAGGTGTTCGAGGTACCGATCGTCGCGGACGCTTCCGCCCTCGTCCTCGCCCTGATCTTCGGCGTTGCCGTGCTCATCGATCTACGGACAGCGGGGATCGATACGGACGACCGCACGTGGATTCTCGCTGCGGCAGCAGGTTTGGCGCTTGTCGGAGGTGTCCTCCTCCACGAGCTGAGCCACGTCGTTGTGGCGATCCGCCGCGGACTCCATGTCAGGACCATTCGGCTCTACATGTTCGGCGGATACTCGGTTATCGACGGTGCACCCTCTCCGTCAACGGAGACGTTGGTGGCACTGGCGGGCCCTGCGGCTTCGATCGCGATCGGACTGGTCACCTGGGCCACCGCCCTTCTCGTCGGCACTGGTTCGACCGTCGGGCGCTTCCTCCTCGCCCTCGCACTGGCGAATGGTGCGATTGGTCTCTTCAATCTCATACCGGGGTTCCCACTCGACGGGGGAAGGGTCCTCAGGGGGGTGATGACCTCCCGTGGTATGAATCGTGTCGCAGCGACCAGGGCTGTGACGAAGGTCGGGCAATGGACCGGATACGTCTGCATGGGTGCGGGCGTCGTCCTCCTCGTCAGGGCGACCGCCGCTGGCATCTTCGTCCTTGCTTGCGGTTGGTTCCTCGCTTCCACCGCAGGAAGTGCTGGGAGGCGCGAGGAACTGAGCGCATCGTTCGATGGTGTGACCGTGAGGGATGCCATGCGACCCGTCAATGAGGCGGTCTCGGGGAACTCGACGGTGTCGAACATGCTCTCCCTCTATGCGATTGGACCCCGACTGCGGTCGCTTCCTGTCGAGATGGATGGCCGTGTCGTCGGCATCGTCGGGCAGGACGAGATCGATTCCGTCGCACCGTCACGGTGGCCCTCGATGCGCGTGCGTGCGCTCATGACCTCGATCGGTCCCGCCGACGTCGTTGCCGCAGACTTGCCGCTAGAAACCCTGTTGTTGGTTCCCGCTGGCACATCGGGCAGAGCCGTCGTCACCGATGACGACATTGTCGTCGGCATCATCGAGGGAGCCGACCTGGCCAAGGTCCTCCCTGGGGAGACGCCTCGCTAACGCTCGGCGGTAGTAGGTACATGCCTCGCTTCGCTCGGCGTAGCAGGTAGCGGGCCAGCACCCTCTGCTACTTGCTGCGCCACTGCTAGCAGTCGGCGTACTCGAGTGCCAGCAACCCTGATATACTTGGCAGTCGTAAGCACCGACTGCTAACTCTCAAGAAGGAGCGTTGGATGGAACTCAAGCCATTGGGCGACCGCATCGTCGTCCGGCCACAGGAAGAGGCCGAGTCTCGCACTGCGGGCGGTCTCGTCATTCCGGATACCGCGAAGGAAAAGCCGCAGCTCGGCACGGTCCTCGCCGTTGGCCCGGGAGAATTCAGGGATGGGGAACGCACCCCCATGGATGTCAGCGTCGGCGACGTCGTCTTCTACTCGAAGTACGGCGGCACCGAGGTGAAGCACGATGGTGAGGATCTGCTGATCCTCTCGAGCCGTGACGTACTCGCGGTATTGGGCTAGGAGGAACCAGCATGGCAGCCAAAGAAATCCGTTTTGATGACGAGGCGCGCAGGGGCCTTCAGGCCGGCGTCGACAAACTCGCCAACACCGTCAAGGTGACGCTCGGTCCGAAAGGCCGGAATGTCGTCCTCGAGAAGAAGTGGGGTGCTCCCACGATCACCAACGATGGTGTGACCATCGCCAAGGAGATCGAGCTCGACGACCCGTTCGAGAACATGGGCGCCCAGCTCGCCAAGGAAGTCGCGAACAAGACGAACGACGTCGCCGGCGACGGGACGACGACCGCAACGGTCCTTGCACAGGCGATGGTGACCGACGGACTCCGTTTGGTCACGGCCGGCGCAAACCCTATGGAGATGCGTCGTGGCATCGAGGAGGCCGTCAGTGCGGTCGTTGACTCGATTGCCGATCTGGCGATCCCGGTCAGTTCTGATGACAAGGGTTCCATCGCCTATGTGGCGGCGAACTCCGCAGCGGACTCCGATATCGGTTCACACATCGCCGACGCGATGCAGAAGGTCGGCAACGAGGGCGTCATCACGGTCGAGGACAGCCAGACGTTCGGCGTGGACCTCGAGTTCACGGAGGGCATGCAGTTCGACAAGGGCTACATCTCGCCGTACTTCATCACCGATGCCGATCGTCAGGAAGCGGTCCTCGAGGATCCGTACATCCTGATCGCAAACCAGAAGATCGGTTCGGTCCAGGACCTCGTTCCCGTCCTCGAAAAGGTGATGCAGACCGGAAAGCCGATCCTCGTCATCTCAGAGGACGTCGAGGGAGAGGCGCTCGCCACCCTCATCGTGAACAAGATCCGTGGCACGTTCAACTCGGTTGCCGTCAAAGCTCCCGGCTTTGGCGAACGTCGCAAGGCACAGCTCCAGGACATTGCGATCCTGACAGGGGCAACGGTCATCTCGGAGGAGGTCGGCCTCAAGCTCGACGGAACAACGATCGACATGCTCGGTACCGCTCGCAAGGTCGTCATCACGAAGGATGACACCACGATCGTCGAAGGTGCGGGATCGCACGCCGACGTGGCGGCGAGGGTGAAGCAGATTCGCCAAGAGATCGAGAACTCCGACTCCGACTGGGACAAGGAGAAGCTCTCCGAGCGTCTCGCGAAGCTCAGCGGTGGCGTTGCCGTCATCAAGGTCGGGGCAGCCACCGAGGTGGAGCTCAAGGAGAAGAAGCACCGCATCGAGGACGCTGTTCAGTCCACCAAGGCGGCCGTTGAGGAGGGCATCGTCCCCGGCGGAGGCGTGGCGCTTCTGAACGCGCAGTCGGCGCTCGACAAGGTCGACCTGGACGGAGACGAGCTGACCGGCGCGGCGATCGTGCGTCGCGCTCTGGAAGAGC
>JAQAZV010000119.1:0-7443 GCA_032127155.1 Acidimicrobiia bacterium | reverse complement strand
CGATCATCGATGCTCGACGCTCGCTCGACCACAAGCCGGCGTTCAGCAACGAGCGACGGCATTGTTCGGTCGAGGATCCGTTCGACCTCGTCACGAAAGGCATCCGAAGTCGAACGGACACCGTCATCACTGAGCTCGACGTCCGGCAGGAGGCGGACGACCATGTCGTAGGTCGCCGACCACTTGGCAACGAGGGGTCCGACGTCGAATGGATCTTCTCCTCCGCAGGCCCTGAGGTAGTAGGCGAAGTTGTCCATCACGCCGCGGTCGAGGACGAGGACATCCGCGTTCGGCGCAAGGCGGAGCT
The DNA here is from genome assembly GCA_032127155.1 of Acidimicrobiia bacterium. Taxonomy (GTDB): domain Bacteria; phylum Actinomycetota; class Acidimicrobiia; order Spongiisociales; family UBA5794; genus SZUA-442. The sequence goes on along the minus strand of JAQAZV010000119.1, from coordinate 7,136 downwards.
CCTGACGGACTTGGGAGACCAGTACCCACAGCTGGGCTTCGCCGGTCGCTCCTTCGTTGATCCCAAGTGGGTTGTCACGGACCACTTCTCGTCCATGCTCGATGGAGCGACCAGCCCGCTGCATGACGTTCGCGAAGGCGTGCACGGCCGTGGTCTTTCGGATGCCGTGGGAGCCGACGAAGGCAACCTTCGCTGAGGTGTTCCACGCTCGGCTCACCGTGACCTCCTCGTTCAAGCGTGAGGACGCGTCAGGCGGAGCGCTCTTCCGGCAACTCGGTCGTCGCCAGGTCCTGGATCGGAACGAGCGTCGGATTGACCCGGTCCCTCACAACATCACCGTCGATGACGACCCGTGCGACGTCGGTGCGTGAGGGGAGCTCGTACATGGTGTCGAGGAGCACTTCCTCCATGATGGCCCTCAGGCCACGAGCGCCGGTCCCCCGCTTCATCGCCTGCTCGGCAATCGCTTCGAGAGCATCTTCGGTGACATACAGCTCCACGCCGTCCATCTCGAAGAACTTGGCGTACTGCTTGACGATCGCATTCTTCGGCTCCGTGAGGACCCTGACCAACGATTCGAGATCGAGGTCCGCAACCGTCGTCATCACAGGCAATCGACCGATGAACTCGGGGATGAGGCCGTATCCGATGAGATCCTCAGGCATCACCTGGTCGATGAGATCGGATACCCTCGCCTGCGATTTGGTCTTCACCTCGGCACCGAATCCGACGGACTTGCCACCGACGCGCTTGCCGATGACTTCTTCGAGGCCCGCGAAAGCACCGCCGCAGATGAACAACATGTTGGTCGTGTCGACCTGGATCAGTTCCTGGTGGGGATGCTTGCGCCCCCCCTGGGGCGGCACGGATGCAACGGATCCCTCGAGGATCTTCAACAACGCCTGCTGGACGCCTTCACCCGAGACATCACGGGTGATGGAAGGGTTCTCTGCCTTGCGGGCGATCTTGTCGATCTCGTCGATGTAGATGATGCCCTGCTCTGCACGCTTCGTGTCGAAGTCTGCGGCTTGGATGATCTTGAGGAGGATGTTCTCCACATCCTCGCCGACATAACCAGCTTCCGTGAGCGCTGTTGCATCTGCGATCGCGAACGGGACGTTCAGGAGCCGCGCGAGGGTCTGGGCCATCAGGGTCTTGCCCGAACCGGTTGGGCCGATCATGAGGATGTTGGACTTCTGGAGCTCCACTTCCTCGTCGGTCGAACGCTGGCCCGCCCGGACGCGTTTGTAGTGGTTGTACACCGCCACCGACAGCACCTTCTTGGCCTGGGACTGACCGACGACGTACTCCTCGAGGAATTCGTAGATCTCGTGTGGCTTCGGGAGCTCGCTGAACGACACCTCTTCGGTACCGGAAAGCTCCTCTTCGATGATCTCGTTGCACAGCTCGATGCACTCGTCGCAGATGTACACCCCAGGGCCTGCGATCAGCTTCTTCACCTGCTTCTGCGATTTCCCACAGAAGCTGCACTTCAGCAGTTCGGACCCTTCGTACTTCGCCACGATGCGATCTCCTAGCTCGATACGGCTTCGAGTTGCCGACCGGTGAGAATCGAGTCGAGAACACCGTACTCGATGGCCTCCTCTGGGCCGAGCCAATAGTCGCGCTCGGTGTCCACCTGGACCGTCTCGAGAGGCTTCTTCGTGTGCAGCGCCAGGATCTCGTTGATGTCCTCACGGGTCTTGAGGATTTCCCTCGCGTGGATCTCGATATCCGTCGCCTGGCCGCCAAGGCCAGAGACATGCGGCTGGTGGATCATGATGCGGCTGTGTTGAAGACCGAACCGCTTCCCCGGTGCGCCAGCAGCAAGGAGGACAGCAGCGGCAGAAGCTGCGAGGCCCATGCAGTACGTGGCAACGGCAGGCTTGATGAACTGCATCGTGTCATAGATCGCCATCAGGGCGTAGGTCGAGCCACCGGGCGAATTTATGTAGAGGTTGATGTCCTTGTCAGGATCCTCACCCTCGAGGTGGAGCAACTGCGCCATGATGATGTTCGCGACCCCATCGTCGATCGGCGTCCCAAGGAAGATGATGCGGTCCTTGAGCAACCGGCTGTAGATGTCGAAGGCGCGTTCTCCGCGTGGGGTGTTCTCAACAACGGTTGGGACCAGGTAGCTCATGTTCTTCATTCCTCCGATTCGTCATCGGTGTCGGGCGCATCGTCCTCCACCTCGGAATCATCTTCAACCACTTCGGTGTCAGTTTCATCCTCGATGTCGTCTTCGACGACCACCACGGGTGTGAGGTCGACCGGGTTCCCGTCTGCGTCCACCGGAGTGGCTGCTTCCACCAAGCTGACGAGAGCCCGCTCGCGGAGGATATCACCGGTCAGGGATTCAACCTGACCACTCGCCTTCCAGGCGTCGACGAGCTCCTGAGGGTCGCCGGGTTGGCCCTGGAGGAGGTTCTCCACATAAGCAATGAGGTCCTCGTCCGTCACCTGCCAGTTCTCGATGGCCGCGATCGATTCGAGAAGGACCCGTGTCGACAGGGCGTGATCGGCCTGGTCACGAAGACCGGCGATGAACGACTCCTCCGTCTGACCCGTGATCCGCAGATAGTCCTGGATCGAGATGTTGTCGTTCTCCAGCCGTCCCACGAGATTGCGCACCCTCGCCTCGACCTCGGCATCGATGAGGGCGTGGGGAACCTCGAATTCGACCTCGTTGAGTGTGTACTGGACGACCTTGTCCTGGAGCAGGGATCGCTGGGTGTGAACCTTGTAGGCGCGCAGGTTGTCCCGAATCGCTTGCGTGAGGTCCTCGACGGTTTCGAAATCGGTCGCTTCCTCCACCATGTCGTCGCTGAGGTCGGGGAGGACCTTCGACTTGGCTTCAGTGATGTCCACTGAGATCGTGACCTCTTCCCCCGCGCGATCAGAGAATCCGGCGGGAAGCGTGGCCGCGCCTTCGACGGTCGAGCCAACCTTCGCCCCGTCGAGGAGGGCATCGAGACCGAGGAGGAACGACTCCGTGCCGATCTCGTACATCAGGCCATTCGCACCTGCTGACTCGATCACCTCCCCGTCCTGGGACACCGTGATGTTGACCATCGCAAAGTCACCGTCGGACAGGTCGCCATCGAAATCGGTGAGTTCTGCGAACTGGTTGCGCAAGGCATCCAACTGCTCGTTGACTTCGTCGTCGGTGACCTCGGGACTCTCGACCTCGATCTCGAAGGTGCCGAGGTCTGGGATCGATTCGAGGATTGGCCACAGGGTCACGAGAACGTCGATTTCGACACTCCCGTCCTCGGATTCGTCACGGATGGCCGAGACGCTCGGCACCGTCACCGGGTCGAGGCCCGCTTCGTCAATCGCTGAAGGAACGACCGCCTGGATGGCCTCTTCGATCGCCTCGGAGCGCACGTAGTCAGCCCCCGCCATCCGTTCGACGACACCCAGCGGCGCCTTGCCCGGGCGGAAGCCCTTGATCTTCATGCCCTTCGAGATCTTTCGGGCGGCCTTCAGTTTGGCGTCGGCCAGCTCGTCGTTCTCGAGCCGGATGGTGAGCGTTCGCTCGAACCGCCCCGATTCGTTGACCTCGGTGTGCACGATCTCTCCTCGATTCCTCGATACGTTCGCGCCTCCGCCACCGAGTGGTGGTGGAGGCGTATTTGGGGTGGCCGACGGGATTCGAACCCGCGGCCTCCTGGACCACAACCAGGCGCTCTAACCAAGCTGAGCTACGGCCACCAAGTGTGCGGTAAACCCGCGTGCCCCAAGCCCTGCATTGACATCCGCGGTTGCGGCGCCGACGACACGGCCCTGGGGACCGGCGGAGGATACACCCGTCCTGCCTCTGGCGGACTCCGACAAACGCACACGGGTGATCCGAGCCGTTCTCGAAGCGAGCCCATCCCCTGAGCACGATCAGCGGCCATCCAACGGGGACTGCAGGCGCCCCCGGCACGACTCGAACGTGCAACCTACGGATTAGAAGTCCGTTGCTCTGTCCAATTGAGCTACGGGGGCCAAAGCCGATGCGTCCAGAGCCACCGGTCGAGCGGGTGACGGGAGTCGAACCCGCATAACCAGCTTGGAAGGCTGGGGCTCTGCCATTGAGCTACACCCGCGAAGGCGCCTGAAGGTTAATGGGGTTCGACGTCGACTCGTGTTGACGAGGCGAGTACTGCGACCCAGGGATGGTCCCGGCCGGTCGGACCGGTATCGCGTGTCAGGGCGTCACCGAGCCACCGCTTCTGCGCGACGGTCAGCCGATGCAGACATCGAGCCAGATCGACGTCGTCCTTCGGGCGAGCCCGCTTCGCCTTGTACAGGAGCTGCACCTCGGGCGTGCAGTACGGCACGCCGCTGCAGGCCCTTCGCACAACGCGGTCGAGCGGGAGGGAGATGGAGGGATCTCGCCGGAAGCTCCACGTGTCGCTGTCGCCGTTCGCCAGCATCACTTCCACGGCCCAAGGGGATCCTGCACTCGGCCTACCCCACACGCCGAAGACGCTTTCTGGAAGTGCTTCCCCCTGTCGCCACGGCAGCAGGGATCCTTCCGACACGACATGGAGGTCCCATCCCGCGAACACCGTGAACAGGGTCTCCCGATCGTCGCGGAACATTTCGACGTCGATGTCCTCGTGGGTTCTGGTCTCCCATCCGAGGAAGTGATCGATGGCGATGCCGCCTGCGATCCACCAGTCGACATCGACACGTCGGAATCGGTCAACAACCTCGCGGACGGAAATCGGTGTCCACGGACGCTCCATCTCGCCACGGTCCATCATCGAATGTCTCCTCGCCCCCGCCGGCATTCTCGCACCTACTGCTCGTAGCATGGAGGTATGGACAGTGACATGTGGGATGCCAGGTACCAGTCATCCGAGCTCGTGTGGGGATCCGGTCCGAATGTGTTTCTTCCCGCGCTCGTCGCCGATCTCGTCCCAGGTGCCGCGCTCGATCTGGCGTGCGGCGAGGGACGCAACGCCATCTGGCTTGCCACCAACGGCTGGGACGTGACCGCTGTCGACTTCTCTCCTGTCGGAATCGAAAAGGCTCGCACGCTGGCTGGTGACGTATCGGTGCGATGGGTCGTCGACGACGTGACGACCTACCGGGCTCACCAGGCCTTCGACCTCGTCCTGATCTACTACCTCCACCTCACGGAATCGGCGCTGGCCGAATCGTTTGCCCGAGCGGTCGAGGCGCTCGCACCGGGCGGTCATCTGTTCGGCGTCGGTCACGCGCTGCGAAACCTCGAACACGGATACGGAGGCCCTCCTGTACCGGAGGTCCTCTGGACCGAGGAGAACATCGCCCCTCTCGTTGGAGGGCTCGATGTGATCGAGCTCGGCGAACGGACACGAGATGTACCTGCAGCCGGTGCCACCGCAATCGATCTCGTCGTCCACGCCAGGAAGCCACGATCAGACGTGGGCCAGGGAACGAAAACGACCCCCGTCGATCACTGAGGATCTTCGGAGGTTCGTTTCCCGTCGGGCTGGTCAGATTTGAACTGACGACCCCCTGCTCCCAAAGCAGGTGCGCTTCCAAGCTGCGCCACAGCCCGTCGATGCGGAAGATAGCCAGCCCCAGCCACCACCGGCACCGTTCCCGTCATACGTGAGCGATACGTTGACGATATGGACCTCGAAATCCCTGCGCCACTCTTGGACCAAGCGCGACAATGGGGGGACCTTCATCGCTGGGAGCGCCGCAACCTTGGCAGGGATCTCCGAGGCCTGGGCCTCACCTTTCAGGAGATCCAGAATCTCATTCCCGTCCCAAGGTCCACATTGTCATCGTGGGTGCGAGACATTGAGCTGACCTCGGAACAGGTCGGGCGCATCAAGGGTCGCTCCGCTACCGGATCCCGTCGAGGCATTCCCGTCGACACACAATGGAGGCGCCGCGAGCAGATTCAGAGGATTCGCGCCGAAGCCGAGGACTTCGGTCTGAACCATCTTGGAGATCCGTTCTTCGTGGCCGGTGTTGTCATGTACTGGGCCGAGGGCTCGAAGTCTCGGAACTTCGTCGATCTCACGAACACCGATCCAGCGGCACTCAGGCTGTTCATCGAATGGGCAAGACGCTTTCTCGATACGGCAATCGAGTTCGAACTCGGTCTGCACCTCCATGCTGGCAACGATGAATCGGCAGCTCGTACCTATTGGCGAGACGAACTTGGTCTCCCGGATGTTGCATTCGGCAAGACGTACTTCAAACCTCATGGAACGGGCCATAGGAAGAACCAACTTCCTCATGGGGTCTGCAGAGTTCGGACGCGAAAGGCTGCTGACAACTGGAATACGGTGATGGTTTGGATCGACCTCGTGGCCCAGAACCTCGGGGTGTTACGGGACCCTCATTGCTAGCATCCTCGCCGGGTCGCTAGCTCAATTTGGCAGAGCAACGGACTCTTAATCCGCAGGTTCCGGGTTCAAGTCCCGGGCGACCCACGAAGGCCCCCCATCGCGGGGGCTTTCCCGTTTCGTGGCACAATCGTCACCACACACGCGGGTGTGGCGGAATTGGAAGACGCGCCAGGTTTAGGTCCTGGTATCCGAAAGGATGTGGGGGTTCGAGTCCCTTCACCCGCACAGACATCAACGCCTGAGGTGGACAGAACATTCGCGCCACCCCGCGACATGTGGTCGGTGCACTCAACGGTCGCTCGAATCCAGGTCGCTCCCAACCGTCACTGCGACCATGAACAATCGACGCATGTCGGCTCCCCGCTGAGCGAGCACTAACCGCTGTCAGGTTCGGTCAAGGAGTCCACGAGGGCCCTCAGTGCCAGCGCTCTATGGCTCATGGTGTTCTTCTCGTCAAGGCCGACTTCGGCCAATGTTCGACCATTCACTTCGAATATCGGGTCGTATCCGAAACCCGCCGAACCTCGACGTGTCTTCGTGATCACGCCTTCGAGCACGCCTTCGACGACCAGGTCCGAACCGTCTGGCGTGACAAGGGCTATCGCGGTCCTGAATCGCGCCGCGCGATCGGTTCGGTCGCCGAGGACATCGAGCAACTTGTCGACGTTGTCGTCGTAGGTGGCATGTTCCCCTGCATACCGAGCGGTATGAACCCCAGGCGCACCGAAGAGGGAATCGACTTCGAGGCCGGTGTCATCTGCGATGGCCGCATGACCCGTCGCTGCCACG
>JAQAZV010000118.1:0-3635 GCA_032127155.1 Acidimicrobiia bacterium | reverse complement strand
TGTTGTTGTCGGTGGCGCGGTTGTGGTGGTGGTCGACGGCGCGATCGTTGTTGTTGTCGGTGGCGCGGTTGTGGTGGTGGTCGACGGCGCGGTCGTTGTTGTTGTCGGTGGCGCGGTTGTGGTGGTCGTTGCCGGGGGCTTGGTCGTGGTCGTCGTGGGCGGTGGGTCCTCGCGGGGCTGCTTGTAGTTCCAGCTCCACTGCTGGGTCGTGACCTTGCCGTCTGGCCACGTCATCACACGGGTGATGGTGTTGCCGTCCCGCTCGGATTCGCAGATACGCCCTCCGTTGTTGCCGTACATCGTGACGGTGATCGACGAACTCGTATAAGAGGTGTCGACCACCACGACGGACTCGGAGTCATTGCGGAACTTCACGTCCGGTGCAGGGAACCCGAGGGTTGCCTCACGCACGAAGGGGTATCGGGAGAAGTAGAGGCTGTGGGGCTGGTGGAACACGTCCTCGTAGCAGCCGAAGAACACCGCGTTGTAGAGGGTCGTCGCAAACTGGCTCGTCCCACCACCGATATTGATCGGACTGTCGCAGCACTCCACCCTGCCATTGATGATGGCTCCCGCTCGAACGTACCCCTCCGCTGTGGTGCGCTGTCCCGCGCGATCGTTGATCGAGAACACTTCGCCTGGCATCACGATGGCCCCCCTCACCTCATCTGCGAGGAGTTGGATGTTCGTGACCCTCGACTGGCAGCACGGGTGATAGGTGGTGAATGAGGAGACCTCGCCGAACGGGCCCATTGCCTCTGCCATCTCCGTCGTGAGGGTCGGGAGATCGCCGCTCACCATCGGGAGCCTGCCCCGATCCGTCGACAGAGACGCACGCCTGACGACGTCAGGAATCGCATCGAGGTCGACACGCTGTCCCTCCTCGGAGGGCACGACCGAGATGACCTTCGTTTCGTCGTCGAAGGTGAAGCTCGCTTCGACCGGTGGGATCTCGAATCGATCAGCCTCGGATGCAGCGATCGCCAACAACACGTCGGTATCAAGCGAGACCTCGACCGTAGCCGGTGAGTTGACCACCACCTCGGACCGCAACGCCGCTGCGAGTCCTGACGGCGTGAAGGTCATGCCCTGGAGATCGCCGGGACGCGTGAGGACGATCGGGTCTCCGATCATGGTGTTTGCCTTCACGACGGCGACGTCGACATCGGCGACCGTCACCTGTGGATCGAGAGGGGCAAGGGGTACGACGACAGGTGCCCTCGTTGGAGAGACCAAGGCGTCAGCGATGAGGGGAATTGCCGCGTCGACATCGATGATCAGGCCTGCCCTCGGGTACTCAGGGACGGCAACACCATTCTCAATGCGGACAGCCCCTTCGTAGGCAGGTTTCCCGATGGCGGTGCGAGACAATTGATCGAGATGATCGGCTAGCGCCTGCTCGTCGAAGGTCACCGGGGCTGGAACGTCGACCGATGACGTGAACGAGGAAACCCAGGCGGCGAAGTTTGCGAAGAAGCCCGACTTTCGTTGCACCGTCATGGCCTCGGCGACAACGGACTCCTCGTCGATGGCCAGCTTGACGGTCGCTGGATCGAGGTCAACAGGTTTGCCGTCGATGATGAGCGTGACAGGCTGTTCCGAGAGGGTTGCCTCATAGGTGGCGACCACGTCGATCGCTGTTGCCCTCGGCAGCCGCGACACATCCATGCCCTCGATCGTCACACTCCTACTGACGTTGTCCGATGAGAGAACTTCGTCGTGGGCATAGCCGGAGGTGATGAAGAGTCCGACCACCACGACGGCGGCCGAGACCACGGCAATGGTGTAGCGGGGCATTCCCCTCCTGGCGCTCGGACGTGCAGTGTACGGGCGAGACCCGAATACGAAAGGGTTTCAGGTCACGAGGGGCATGGGTGATCGGTCCCTGGATGAGCATTGGCCTCGGCGACCCTTCCGAGGGCCAGCGTGATGGTCGCCAATTCCTCGTCCGTGAGATGCCCACCGAACCGATCCTGGATGCCGGAGAAGTGGATACGACCAGCCTCGAGGAATTTCGCGCGACCCTCGTCGGTCAGCATGACCTCCATCCCGCGCCGATCGGAGTCACAGACGAACCGATCGACGAGACCGTCGCGCTCGAGGCGGTCAACCAGCCGCGTGGTCGCACTTCTCGACAGGATCATCTTGTCGGCGAGCTCGTTCATCCTCAGTCGCTCATCATCGGACCCCGCCAGTACCAGAAGGACCTCGTACCAACCCAGATTGAGGTCGGTCCGGGTCCTGAGGTCTCGGTCGAGCTCATGGGTGACGCGGCGATGGGCGAGGAGCATTGCTCGCCAGGCATCGGTCGTCTCGTTGGTCTTGATGCGAATGGGCATGGTCAGAGGATATGGATAACTAGTTGAATACTGCAACTACTATATTGATTGCACATAGCAACTGTTGCATCCACGGAACCCAGGAGGAACCATGACAACGGAAATGACCAGCCTCGTTCGAACAGTCGATGGAAAGAATGTCCCAGCAGTCGGGATGTGGTCCATCGATCCCACCCACACGCAGGCCGAGTTCGTCGCGCGACATCTGATGGTGTCCAAGGTGAGGGGCGGTTTCGCCGACATCTCAGGCACGATCGAGGTCGCCGAGCGGCCTGAGGACTCAACCGTCCTCATCGCGATCGCCACCGCCTCGGTTTCGAGCGGGACCGCCGACAGGGATGCGCACCTCGTGTCTCCCGACTTCTTCGACGTCGAGACCTACCCCGAGATCCGGTTCGCCTCAACGTCAGTGGAGCCTGCAGGCTCGTCGTGGAAGCTCGTCGGCGATCTGACGATCAAGGATGTCACCCGCCCGGTGTCGATGGACTTCACCTTCCTCGGGATCACCACCGACCCGTGGGGAAACGCCAAGGCTGCCTTCTCGGCATCGACGGAGGTCGAACGGGAGGACTGGGGGCTGACGTGGAATGTGGCACTCGAGGGTGGCGGCGTCCTCGTCTCGAAGAAGGTCAAGCTCGAGATCGAGGTCCAGGCAGGGTTGAGTTCTGAGTGATGAGTTCTGAGTATTGAGTTTTGAGTTTTGAGTTTTGAGTTGTGAGCCACGGGTGCCAAGCCCCCAGACTCTGCACTCATTACTCACAACTCTCTACTCACAACTTCTTCTCGTCCGTCATCAGTTCCCAGAACTCGATTTCGCTCTCGATGGCGATCTCGCGCAATTGGGCGGAAACCTCCTCGAGGCCACCGACCTTCACGCGATCGTCGCGATACGGGGTGCGGAGCTCTGCGTCCTTCCATTCCATGACCACGGTGTTCTTGGCACCAGGTGTCGTGCCGCTGTTGAAGTAGACCGTGCTCTCGCCTCTGGTTCCTGCTTCGAGGTAGGCCTTGCCGATGGCGTCGATGAGCGTCGCAGCGCGTCTGGCTTCCCCTGGCTTGATGGTGTAGATCCTGCGGATCAGGTACATGAGGGTCCTTTCGTGCGTCGCCGAGACGGTAGCTCGTCGCGAGTTCGTGTCATGCGTGGTGGTCGCGTTGGAGGGCGAGGACGTAGTCCCAGGCTTCATGGAAGTACGCCATGTAGTCGTCCCAGTCGGACCCCTCGAGGAATCCGGTGTGGACGAAGCGGACAGCCGTTGTCTCGCGTTCGGTTGCGGCGAACGTGATCACCACCCA
>JAQAZV010000117.1:0-5106 GCA_032127155.1 Acidimicrobiia bacterium | reverse complement strand
CGTCCCCGTCCTCGTCGGCGTGTTCGGTTTCGCCCAACTCGACGCCCAGGGGACCTCCCTTGCCGTGATCGTGCCAACGGCGATCATCGCCACGATCGGCCACACACGGGCCGGCAGAGTCGTCTGGAAGGTTGCCCTGTTCACGGGGGGTACGGGCATCATCGGTGCCCTCATCGGGTCCCAGGTCGCGTACTCGATCGATGAGGCAATGCTCCAGCGGATCTTCGCGATCGTCCTCCTGGCTCTCGCCGCTCGCATGGGGTATCGGGCCTGGAAGCTACGACCAGCATCAGGTCCTTCCGATGGGGGCTGACACCCTGCCACTCCTGTAGAGCGATCGCCGAAGCTCCTTGTCGCCGAGGGTCGAATTGCGTGCGAGCAGCATCAGGTACACGAATCCTGCCAACTCGCCGGCCCACATCACGGGATCTGACGCGAGATCGCGCACGTACTCGCCGTAGGTCGCGAAGGGAGTCGCAGCGAAGGACCTTCCGAGAAAGGGCCACCACAGCGTCTCGGGTCCGCGCCACATGGCGTCGAGGAAGAGGTGCAGGAGGATGCCGACAGCGAAGAGCATCCAGGCCTTCCTTCTGGTCCCTCGCCTGGTCAGGATGAGGACCAGGGCCATACAGATGGCACCGAATCCAAGAGAGTGGCCAGCAAGCCTCGGAGTCTGGAAGCTCGACCAGAACGCTATTCCGATCGGCAGGTCGATCAGGTCAGGGACGATTGCCCCGAGGGCAAGGAAGCGCAGGTCCATGGCAGGATCTCGGAACGCGTATCGAATGAAGGCCGTCGTGGCCCCGATGTGCCACAGGAACATTCGTCAGACGACGAGGATCGCACGGCAGTGGATGCACCTCGGAGGATCCTCCCTCGACACCCGCACCACTTCTGCAGCCGAGAGCCGAAGGTGGCAGGCACCGCAGATGCCATCGGTGAGCCTGCCCACGATCCGCCCTGAGCGCCGAGCCCTGAGATCGTCGTAGACCTCGAGGAGGTCGTCGTCCACGAGTTGGATGGCGCTTGCCTTCCGTGCCTCCTTGACACCGATCTCCTTGTCGATGAGCCTCCATTGTTCCTGGATCACACCAGCGAGGGCATTCTTCTGCTCGGTCGCCTCGGCAAGGTCCCCTGTGAGGGTCTCCACGCGTTGTTGGTCGATTTCGCGCTGCTCCATGAGGACGATGACCTCGTCTTCGAGTCCCTTCACCTTGGCATACAGCATGTCGACCTCTCGCCGCATGTAGTCGGCGTCGCGCGCTGACAACCCACCCGCGTAGAGGCGATTCTGTTCCGCCGCTGCCTTTTCGACGAGAATCTCGAGCTCGCCATTGCTCTTGTCGAGGGCGAGTTCGGTTTGCTTCAGGGAGGATTTCGCCTGTGCGAGCTCAGAGGTGAGCCGGTCGACGGTGCCGTGGATCGCCTTGTAGCCCTCGAGTTCGGGAAGAGAATTGCGGTCGTCGAGGAGTTTGTCGATCTGCAGGTCGATGTCATGCAGGTCGAGGAGATCGGCAAGGCTCTTGAGTTGTTCCACGTCACCCCTTCCACGGAGTTGGATCGCCTTCGATGAACGCGGCATCTGGCTCGACGTCGAGTATCGCAGAGTACAGCGCCATGACACCTGGCCGTTCGCTGGATGCATGGCCCGCATCGATCACGAACAGGCCGAGCTCGGATCCCTCCCTGGCCCTGTGGTGGCTCACATCACCGGTGATCACCGCGTCGGCTGCGGCTGCCGCCGCTGCGATGAACCCACCTCCTGACCCTGGGATGAGGGCAACGGAGTACACGGGGCCTGCGGGCGCCGTGGCTCTCACCGTGCACCCGAGCCTGGTGGCAACGAGGTGGGCAAGGGCGTCTGGCTCCATGGGCTCATCGAGCGTGGAGACGCGGCCGATCATCGCCGCCTCCGGGTCCTCAGAGTCGGGAAGACGGATGGCTCGGGGAAGACCCAGCGCATCAGCGAGGGCATCGCCTGTTCCCGGCACCGCAGCATCGAGGGCGGTGTGCACCACGATGACAGATACGCCGGCCTCGGCGAGCTTCAGCGCCCTTCCCGAGGATCCTGGGCCCTCGACGAGGGACGTCGTTGGCGCAAAGAGGAGGGGGTGGTACGTCACGAGCACCGTGATGCCAGCGCCCAGAGCTCGTGCGGTCACCTCGTCGGTTATCTCGTGACACACACCAACACGTGATGCAGGGCGATCGACGCCGCCGATCTGGAGGCCGACGGGATCCCATGCACCCGCACCGTCGAACGGGAAACGCCCGTCCAATTCCGTCAGGAGGTCGCCGACTCGCATTCCGATGATGCTACCCCCCACCGAGCGGCTTGATCAGGGTGGCGATGCCGTCTGCGGCCGTTCGACCCGTGTAACCGATCGACAGGAGAAGACGTTCGACGCCTGTGTTCGATGGCAGGTAGAGGGCGGAGAACGTCGAAATGCCGTGTGCCAGCGCAGGTGCCTCCAGCGCAAGGAGAAGCGCCGCCCCGACCCCCTTCCTGCGCCAGGTCGGCGCCACGACGATGGCGACCTCGGCAGCGCCCTCGCCGACGATTTCCGCCCCACCCTCGTAGCGTCCGATACCGATGGACGTGCCCGTCTCATCCATGGCGATGAGGGCGAGACGCATCCGGTAGTCGACCGTGGTCAGGTACAGCAGATGGGCGCGATCGGTGGGCGGGGCGGCCGTGAAGAACCGGCTGCGCACGGTTTCGACGTCTGCATGGGCGAATGCGTACTCGAGGCGGGCAACGTCACCGGGCAGGATCGGCCTGATGTAGACGGGTTCTCCCCCAGGCAGATCCACCCACCGCTCGAGGTCGCGTGGATAGCCGTCCGGTACGTCGTTGGGATGCATGGGCGAGAGCAAACGGTCCGACTCGTGCTCATCCATGCGGCAGGCTTCTGGTCATGGCCGTTCCACCGTCGTCGGTGAAGCCCATCTTGGCGAAGTACGCATACGATGCGTGCCGTCGATGGTCGACGTGGGGCACGGTCAACCGCGTGTACCCGAGGTCCCTGAATCGTTCCGCATCGTCGTGATAGAGAGACTCACCGTGTTTGAGGTCCCGGTAGGCAGGAGCGACATAGTCCAGGATGATCTCGAGGGTTCCGCCACCGGCATCGGAACCGATGAAGACCCCTGCAGGGACCACATCGCGCAACATGACGAGCCTGACGTCCCCGACATCGTGCAGATCCTCGGTTGCATGGTCCGGGTCGAGGTAGCTGACGATGTCATGAGCGTATCGCTCGATGAAGGCCCCGAAGAAGGGATCTCCGCCCCGTACGGTGACCACGGTCAGCTCCTCGAGGGTCGTGAGCTCCTTACGCAGGTACCACACGTCGATGCCGGAAATGATGAGATTGGTCGCCGTCACCGGAAGTGATCCGATGAGCACGCCATAGGTCATGAATACGAGTGCTCCGACGAGATTGACCACGCGGAGTCGGATGATGTTGCTCATGGCGAGCGACACGACGATGAGTGCGGATCCGACGTACCCGATGATTTCGTAGAGCGTGTGTGTGGACATGGCTTCCGTCATCGAACGCTACCCCGAGCGCTGGTCGACCGCCTTTGTCGCTTGGGGGTGTACGATGCGGTTCTGATGCCTGACATCGTCGAGATCGCCGCTTACACCACGACGTTTGATGCCGAGATCGCCATTGCGCATCTCGCATCCGTTGGGATCGAGGCATTCCTTGCATCAGACGATGCTGGTGGTGCGTTTCCCTCGATGACCGGACTCGGCGCAGGGGCCAGGGTGTTGGTACGCACCGAGGATGCCGCGTCGGCAAGGGATGCCCTCACCGACCTGGACGACGCAGATTCCGACGACCCCGAGTCGGCAACCTGACCGCAACGGGGTCGTGTGCCACCGTTCTCCTGGTTGCAGCGATCGGGAGACCATGCTTTGCACCCACCACGAGGGACCTCAGGGACGCGCGAGAACCCTTTCGTCGTGATCCCTCGGTGCGACGGCCTATGGCCTGCCGTAGTTCTGGACGCTGTCAGCGATCGAGTCGTACTCGTTGGACAGCTGGCTTCCGAAGTACGTCACAGCGACGACCGCGACGATTGCGATCATCGCGACCATGATGGCGTACTCGACCATCGATGCGCCACGCTCCGATTCCACGAAGGCGTCCCATCGGGTCTGCATACCCACCACTGCGGCTACAACTCGATCCATCATGCTGCGATGATATGGGCTACGACCCGTTGCGACCATGGGTCGCCCGACTCATTCGCATACGCAGGGTGGGTGCTGGGACACTCGTGGCGTTCGTTCGCCCTCGTGGATCCCCTGCACCTCAATCCGCCTCACTGCCAGGACGAGCCCGAACCCTCATTTCGGGACATGGATGGGATCAGTCAGATTCTCCGTGACCATCGCCATGAACTGCCGTCCGAGGGCGCCATCGATGACACGGTGGTCGTACGACAGGGACAGTGGGGCCATAGGGGCGATGGCCACGGCTCCGTCCCTGGCGACCGCCGCGTCGCTGGCCCTCCCGATGCTGAGGATGGCGGTGGTACCGAGCGGAATGAGGGGCGTCCCGAAACCGCCCCCGACGGCGCCGATGTTCGACAGGGTGAAGGTCGCACCCGTTGCATCCTGCCTCGAGAGGGACCGGGACCTCGCCGCACCGACGAGCCGGTCGATCTCGGTCGCGAGGTCATCAATCGATAGCTCGTCGACTGAACGGGCCACCGCGACGAGAAGCCCATCGCCGCCATCGACAGCGATGCCGATGTCGAGTAGATCGTGGAGGGTCAGGATGTCATCGCGAAGGGTTGCGTTGAATTCGGGGTGAGCGCGGAGGGCCGGAACGATGGCCTTGATCATCAGCGCCTCGATGGGGACCTTGCGGCCGAGACGGACGGACAGGTCGCGTCTGGCCTGGAGGATCCGCGACGCGTCGAACGAGTCGTAGGTCGTCACATGGGGGATCTCTGACCAGGATCGACTCAATCGATCGGCGATGGCTCGCCGTGTCGGTGAGAGTCGAACCTCTCGGCCTGTGGTGGTGGAGGCTGTGTGCGACGAGAGATCCTCGGCCGTCTCCACGAGCGTCCCGACCAATGGTGGTC
>JAQAZV010000116.1:0-2744 GCA_032127155.1 Acidimicrobiia bacterium | reverse complement strand
GTGCCGTTGCCCCACTGATTCTCGTTGACGAGCCGGATCGCCTCCTCGTAGTGGTCGACGCGCACGACAGACAGCACCGGTCCGAAGATCTCGTCCCGGTACACGACCATCTCGGGCCGGACATCGTCGAACAGGGTGGCGCCGAGGAAGAAGCCATCCTCGTAACCATCCACCGTCAAGCCCCTCCCGTCGAGTACGAGCGTCGCGCCCTCGCTCTCGCCGGTATCGATGTATCCGGAGACACGATCCCGATGCTCACCGGTCACCAGTGGCCCCATCTCGGATCCGGTGCGATTACCTGGTCCCACCGTGAGTTTCCTGGCACGCTCGACGATTCTCGGGATGAGCCTGTCGGCGGCATCGCCAACGGTGACAATCACGGAAATCGCCATGCAGCGTTCGCCTGCGGAGCCGTAGCCGGCATTGACGGCGGAGTCGGCTGCGAGATCCATGTCAGCGTCAGGAAGGACCACCATGTGGTTCTTCGCTCCGCCAAGCGCCTGCGTGCGCTTGCCATACCGTGATCCCTGCTCGTGGACGTATCTGGCAATCGGCGTCGAACCGACGAAGGAGACGGCTGCCACATCTGGGTGTTCAAGGATGCGGTCGACGGCGACCTTGTCGCCGTTGACGACGTTGAGGACACCCGGCGGGAGGCCCGCTTCGGCGAACATCTCCGCGGCCAGCATCGAGGCACCGGGGTCCTTCTCCGATGGCTTGAGCACGAAGGTGTTCCCGCAGGCGATGGCCATCGGAAACATCCACATCGGGACCATCGCAGGGAAGTTGAACGGGGTGATACCTGCGACGACCCCGAGGGGCTGGCGAATGCTGTAGGTGTCGACACCGGTCGAGACCTGCTCGGAGAACTCACCTTTCATCAGCTGGGGGATACCGCATGCGAACTCAACGACCTCGATGCCACGCTGGAGTTCACCCGCCGCATCATCGAGGGTCTTGCCGTGCTGGGAGCTGATGGCTTCGATGATCTCTTCGCCGCGGCGCGTCAGGATCTCGCGGTAGGCGAACATGATCCGCTGACGTTTCACGATGGGTGTGTCACGCCACGCAGCGAAGGCTGCATTTCCGGACGCCACGGCCGCATCGACCTCAGCGATGGACGCGAGGGCTACCTCGGCTGTGGTCGCACCCGTGGCAGGGTCGTAGACGGATGAGACGCGCCCCGACGTGGACGGTGTCGATTCGTTGTCGATCCAGTGTTCGATCGTGTACATGGGTGTCTCTCGATTCCGATCGGGATCGCAGTATCGACCGCTTTACGCTTCTTCGGCAACCCGACGAATCCCTTCGGGGCGTCACCCAACCGAAACGGCGCCGTCGCCAACCCCGATGTGCGAGGATGCATCCCATCCATAGGAGTGGCTGGCAATGTTGATCGGGACCGTGGAGGCAACACTTCTCGTCCTCCTGCTCGTCATCGTCTTCGGACCGATCGTGGCCGAGCGATTCCGCATTCCTGGGATCATCGGCCTCATCGCTGGCGGTGTGATCGCTGGCCCATTCGTACTCGGCTGGCTCCGGAACTCGGGTCTCGTCGCTGAGCTCGGTGCGATCGGAATCCTGTACCTCATGTTCCTGGCCGGGCTCGGATTCAGTGTCAGGGCGTTCCTCGCGAACCGGAACAATGCGGTTGTCTATGGGCTCCTGGGCTTCGCGATCCCGTTTGGCCTCAGCATGGCGGTGTCCATGTCCGCGTTCGACATCGGGGTCCTTGGCGCGGCACTCATCGGAGCCATGTGGGCGTCGAATACCCTGGTCGCCTACCCGGACGTCAAGGCCGCCGGTCTGCAGAACAACCGCGCAGTAAGCGCCGCTGTCTCAGCCGGTGTCGTGGCGGATCTCCTCTCGTTGACGGTGCTTGCGCTCGTCACGTCGACCGCCGTGATCGACGTGGAGACGACCCAAGAGGGCGTCGAAGCCAGCGTCGAGAATCCGACCCTTCCGGTGTGGATTGCGATCCCACTGTTGGTCGCCTTCACGATGTGGTTGCTCCCGAAGGTGACCCGATGGTTCTTCGTCAATGTCGGGCACACCCGGATGCAGCGATTTGTGTTCGTCCTCGCCGGTATGGCTGCGGGAGCCACCGTTGCCCTGCTCGGAGGCATCGAGGGTCTCATCGGAGCATTCCTCGCTGGCCTCGGTATGAACACGCTCGTGCCCGAAAAGGGACAGTTGATGGAGCGGCTGGACTTCGTAGGGAGTGCGATCTTCATCCCTGCGTTCCTGGTGTCGATCGGGTTGAACATCGATCCGAGTGTCCTGTTCGACGTCGAGACGGTTCTCCTCGGCCTGGTCTTCACCTTGTTCGTTGTCGTCGGCAAGACCTCGGCCGCCGTGATCACGGCGCGGATCTTCAAACTGTCGGCCCCAGAGGTCGGTCTCATGTCATCGCTGAGCTTTGGTCAGGCTGCGTCGACCCTTGCGATCGCCCAGGTCGGCTTGAGCCTCGGTATGTTCGACCAACAGGTTGTGAATGCAGCGGTCCTCGCCATTGTCGCAACGGCGCTCATCACCTCGTTCGGCACGCGGTACTTCATACGCAAGGTCCCGCATCCGCTGGCCCCTTCGACCCCGATCGGCCAGAGCGTGCTGGTCGATATTCGACCGCACGGCTCAGATCTCAACGCCCTCATGGCGATTGCGGCGGGCCTTGCCACACCAGACGATGGGCTGGTCGTTCCGTTTGCCGTGCCCGGCCCAGGCCAGTCCGATGCTGCGAAAGC
>JAQAZV010000115.1:0-6099 GCA_032127155.1 Acidimicrobiia bacterium | reverse complement strand
ATCTGACCCATCGAGAGGGCCGAGATCCTGCCGGCCGACTCCCAGCCACATGGGATCCTCAAACCATTGCTGATTGCCGTTCGGCGGCGACGTTGAACACAGCAGCCACGGCAATGGCCACCGTGAGGACGAGGAACGGCACCGTGTAGGAGCCGAATACCTCACGACCAACCCCGACAAGCCACGGTGTCACGCCGCCGACCACAGCGGCGATCGCCCATTGCTTCCCCATGACCGCGCCAAAGTCCGCTCCCGAGTACCAGGCGTTCATGATCACAGGCCGCGTCGGGATCAGGATCCCGAAGAACAGACCGAAGATCACGAAGAAGGCAACCATCACGATCCACGGGACCCCGATGATCGCAAGGACCATCACGCCGACGAGACCCACGCAGGCGAACGTGACCGCTCGGGTCGGGGGAATCCGATCGGAGACCCGCGGCATGAGGTAGCGCCCTGGGAACGTCATGAGGCCGGACAACCCCGCGAGGAAGGCGACCCCGGTCACGGCGTACCCGTGTTCCTCGAACAGGGCAACCCGATGTAGCAACGTCGACTGCATGGCAGCGAAGGTGAGCACGAACGAAACCGTGATGAAGAGCAGTCGACGGTCTGAGGCGAATCGCATCCATGACACATGGGGAACCGCCTGTCCCCGATCGTCGATCGGTTTCAGGTTCGGATACGCGATCAGCGCTAGCACACCGGTGGCGAGATACAGGCAGCCGAGTATGACGGCAGTCGTTCGCCACTCGTAGCGGTCGAGCAGGAGGCCCGTGAGAGGGAGAAACACCGGCCCTGCGAATCCGCCGATCACGACCAGCATGCCGATGGCACGATTCCGGTGATCTCCGTGGACCCATTGCGACACAGCGACGAAGGCAGGCTCGTAGAGCGTCATCGCGGTCGCAGGGCCGAGGAACAGCCAGAACGCCGCAATCACCTGGATGGATGAGTTCGCGGAGGCGAAGACGAACATGCCGATACCTCCAAGGACGGCGCCAGCCACGGCGATACCACGGACCGAATGATCGTCGGCGTGGCGCCCGACACGCGGCGCGAGCAGACCCCCGATGACCGCGGCTCCACCGAATGCTGCAGACAGCAGCCCGATGGAGAATTGCCCACCCGCTCCCTGTTCCGTGATCAACACGGACACGGCGTAGAGCGATACCCCGAATGCCACGAAGACCGAGATGGAGAGGGAAGCCACGGAGGTCTTGGGGAACGAATGCATCAACGAGCGCCGAGTGTACGGCCACGTCCGAAGGACCCCGAGCTCCATGGACGGCCAATCACGTCGGGTACAGTGCCGCGATGGCCCTGGACGTCATCGTCACCCGACCTTCCATCGAGCGGGATACCCCACCGATCATCCTCGTCCACGGGGCATGGCACGGTGCCTGGTGCTGGACGGAACACTTCACAGGATTCCTGGCGGACGAGGGTCACACCTCGTATGCCATCGACCTTCGGGGTCATGGCAACTCGCCTGGCCAACTCAGAACGACCCGCATCGCCCATTACGTCGCCGACGTACGCCGAGTCGCGATCGAGATGCGGGGCGAGCCTGTCCTGATCGGTCACTCCATGGGCGGCTACGTCGTCCAGCACTACCTCGCCACGTACCGGGCACGGGCCGGTGTGCTGATGGCTACCGTCCCTTCCCACGGCGCAATCCTCGCCACGCTCCGGGTCGCCCTGAAGTATCCGGGTGCATTCGT
The DNA here is from genome assembly GCA_032127155.1 of Acidimicrobiia bacterium. GTDB lineage: Bacteria > Actinomycetota > Acidimicrobiia > Spongiisociales > UBA5794 > SZUA-442. The sequence continues at coordinate 4,375 of JAQAZV010000115.1, read as the reverse complement.
AAGGGCGAACGCGACCTGGTCCCTCGGCCCCATCGTCGACGACCCGAAGCGGGCAGCACTGCTCCTCTTCGGAACTCGGCTTCAGCGTGCAGACGTTGATCGATACACATCCCGTGTTCAAGACGAGTCATACCTGGCGTTCCTTGAAATGATTCTCGACCGACCTGATCCGCGGAAGGTGCTGGACCCCGTCTTGGTCGTAGGTGCAGCCGAAGACGCCCTCTTCTCACCGTACGAGATCGAACGAACGGCCGAGGACTATCGATCGGCGGCAATCATCTTCGACGACATCGGCCATGACATGATGCTCGACGCTGGCTGGGAACGCCCGGCTCGGACGATCGTCGAGTGGATCGACAATCTCGCTTGAGCTTGCGTACCTGCCAGATTCGTTAGGAAGGACGGATCGGCAGATAGTCCGGTTGCCACATCTCACCGGCGATTCGAGCCTCGAGGTCCTCGACCGGCGCTGCGACGCCCTCGTCGATGGCGCAGGCTGCGACGGCGTTGGCAACCGCAACAGCGACCGTCCTTGCCTCTTCGATATCGGGATAGATCTGGCCGGATGCGACCAGGTCATCCCTCGTGCGTTCAGACAGGGCCGTGGCAGCAGCAAGGAACATCCCGTCCGTCACGGCCCTGGCGCCCACCGCGATCACGCCGAGACCCATCCCTGGGAAAATGAACGCGTTGTTGGCCTGGCCGATGAGGTGCAGCGATCCCTTCCATTCGACCGGTGCGAAGGGGCTGCCCGTTGCGACGATGGCTCGGCCATCTGACCACGTGAGTGCATCTGCGGGTACGACCTCGGTGTGACTCGTCGGATTCGAAAGGGGAAGGATGATCGGGCGGTCGATATGGGCCGCCATCTCCGTGATGACCTCCTGCGAGAAGATGCCTGCTTGACCTGTGACACCGATCAGGACAGTCGGCCGAACATTGCGAACAACGTCGAGGAGGGTCGGGGGATTCGAGACCGCGTCCCACGTGGCAACGACGGCAGGGTCGGTCACCAGGTCAGCCTTCATCCCGCTGACCTCTGGCCCATCGACGACGAGTCCTTTGCTGTCCAGCACGAAGATCCGTGCATCGGCTTCTCGAGGGTCGCTTCCGTCGTCGACCATCGCATGGCGGATCTGTTCGGCGATCCCGTGACCCGCGGACCCTGCGCCGGCGATCACGATCCGATGATCTGCATAGCTGCCGCCGAGGTGGCGAATCGCCGTGATGAGACCGGCAACGACCATGGCAGCAGTTCCCTGGATGTCGTCGTTGAAGGACGTGATGCGATCGCGGTGGGTGCGGAGATGTCGGAAGCTCGTCGAGTTCGCAAAGTCCTCCCACTGGAGCAGCGCACCGGGGTACACCTCCCTGACTGCATCGACGAACTCGTCGACCAACGAGTTGTACTCGTCCCCACGCAGCCTCGGTTCTCGATATCCCAGATACAAAGGATCGGCGAGGAGCTCGGTGTTGCTCGTTCCAACGTCGAGGGAGACGGGCAGGCACCGTTCCGGATGGATGCCAGCAGCAGCTGTATACAGGGCGAGCTTGCCGATAGGGATGCCCATGCCTCCAGCGCCCTGGTCTCCGATCCCGAGGATCCGTTCATTGTCGGTAACGACAATCACCGGGGGCTCCATCACGGTTCGAGCATGGAGGATCGAGGCGATGTTGCCGCGATCCCGCGGCGTGATGTACAAGCCGTGTTGTCGGCGGTAGATGCGTGACCATCGCGAACACACCTGAGCCACGGTCGGTGTGTACACGATCGGGACGGTCTCGGCGAGATTGTCGGCGATGAACCGATAGAACAACGTCTCGTTGCGGTCCATCAGGCCGTTGAGATAGACGTTCTTCCCCATATCCGTGTTCTTGAGGTCGTATTGAACTCGCACGCGGTTGAGCTGGTCGGCGAGCGTCGACACGTGGTCTGGGAGGAGACCACGAAGGCCGAGGCCGAATCGCTCCTCCCTGGGAAACGCATCGCCCTTGTTCAGGAAGGGATCCCGGAGGAGTTCCTCCCCACGAAGTGAAACCGTGAGGTAGGGCTCCCCGGTCTCCCGATCGATGTACAGCTGATGTCTCACCCTGCGACCCTCCAAGACCAGGGACACAGTGTCCCTAACGACCATGGTACGCCAGCTCCGGAGGCGCCACCCGTTGCTAGCGTGAAGCTCTACACACCACGACGACGTGAGCACTTCACGGCTCCCCCCGATCAGGACGGACGGCCATGACAGACGACAAGAACACCACCACTCCTTCTGGCACCGAACCCACCGGCAACGCTTCGCACTGGCGGATGATCGTTGCCGGGGTCCTGGTTGTCCTGTTCGCGATCGCCCTTCCGCTCGCGAACAATGCCGTGTGGCTTGCTTCGACGGCAATCAATGAAGATCGATTCGTCGATACCTTTGGACCCCTGCCCCAAGATCCCGCCGTCGCTGCGGCACTCGGTCAGGCCCTCGCTGCATCGATCGTCGATAACAACGACATTGAAACTCGAGTCGAGGGACGATTGCCGGACAACCTGACGTTCCTCGCTGCCCCGATGACCGTCGCCATCGAGACGGTGATGGCCAGGGCAGCCACCGAGGTGATCTCGACCGACGGCTTCGACACAGTGTGGAACACGACCCTCAGGGCTGCACACAAGGCCGCACTCGTCGTGGTCAATGGTACCGAGAGCGGCGTCCTCGTCAGCGAAGACGGCGTGATCTCCCTCGACCTCAGCCCGATCATCGAGCAACTGAATACCAGATTGATGGCCAATGGCATCGATGTCCTCGACAAGGTCGATCTCGACAACTTCGACACAACGATCGGTATCTACGAGACCCGCAACCAGGGACTCGTCCAGTGGATCGCAAACCTCATCTATGCGGTTCGATGGCTGGCCATGGCAGCTGTCGTCGTGCTCCTCCTCGGCGCCGTGCTCGTCGCAACCGACAGGCGACGGGTGACCCTCTGGCTCGGTGGGGCGACGATCGTGGGTGCCTTCCTGATGTTCGTCGAAGGAAGACTCCTGCGATCGAACACGATCGAGACCATCACCGATCCGACGTACAAGGAGGGCGCAGAGAGCGCCTGGTCGATCATCTTCAACCAACTCAGCGCCCAGACCTGGGCCCTGCTCCTCATCGGCATCTTCGCTGCAACCGCCGCGTGGCTCGTCGGCCCATCCGAGGGAGCGGCCTCGGTCAGGCAAGCCTTCACCGGGCGTCGCGACAGCTCACGGGATGACGACGAGACCCCGAGCGAGGTGCCCGTATTCATTGCCCGCCACCTGCGCCTCTTGGAGTGGCTGACGGTGATCATCGCCGTCCTTGTCCTGATGGCTGTTCCGACCCTCTCGGGGTGGATGGTGCTCGTCGCCACCGGATTGGTCGTGGCGATCATCGGCGTACTCGAATGGCTTGGAGGCGGAGTTTCAGCTGATCGTGAGTCGGTCACGACCTCATCCGAGTAGCTGCCAAACCTGGCTGCGATCACGCTTGCCGACGCGATCGACGATCACTCGCGATCGTCGATCGCTGGATCCCGTATCGTTGCGTCGACTGAAGGAGGCCCATGACCGACAGCCAACGCACCATCGTTGCCGCGGACGACCCCGTCTTCGACGCAGCGGACACCGATCCGACGATCTCCCCGAAGGATGACTTCTACCGGTTCGTCAACGGGGGGTGGCTGGACGCCAACCCGGTCCCGCCGGAATACGGTGCGTGGGGTGCTGCGCAGGAGGTCCACGAGCGCAACCAGTTCATCCTCAAGGAACTCCTCGAGGCCGCTGCTGGGGATGTGGATGCACCCGCAGATTCGACCGAGGGCAAGGCTGGCATCTACTTTCGATCCGGGATGAACACCGACCGGATCGAGGAACTCGGTACCGCGCCGATAGAACCATGGCTGGAGCGGATCAGGTCACTCAGGTCGGTTGAGGCCCTCCGACCTCTTCTCGCTGACCTTCACCGGATCGGACTCCATGCATTCTTCGATATCGGGGTTCTTCCAGACTTCGAGGATGCGCAGGCGCACTTGCTCTATATCGGCCAAGCAGGACTCGGACTCCCGGACCGGGACTACTACCTGAGGGATGACGAGGCATCCCAAGCACTCCTGAACGCATACGCGGATCATGTGGCGAAGATGTTCTCCCTCCTTGGGCTCTCGTCTGCTGACGCAGAGTCCGCATCCGACGTCGTGCTCAAGCTCGAAACCTCCCTCGCGGAGATGTCCTACACGAGCGTGCAGATGCGAGATATCGATCTGATCACGAACAAGTACCCCATCGGACAGGTATCGAGCCTGATGCCGGGATTCCGACTCGACGGCTACCTCGACGACATCGGGGCATCGTCGGAAATCGCTGTGA
>JAQAZV010000114.1:0-8596 GCA_032127155.1 Acidimicrobiia bacterium | reverse complement strand
TCCGCCGGTGACCTCGACGGTGATGTTCCATGTCCCTGGCGTGTCCGTCACGATGTCGATGCACGCATCTTGGTGGTCCGCGTCGAGGATGATCACGAAGTCGTCGGACCATCCATCATCGTCTTTGTCCTTGATGTCGCCGTCCCACCACGGTGAGACACAAGTCATACCTGCCAGTGGTTCTGGGTCGGATCGTCCTGGATTGTCCCTTTTCGCTGACGCCGGTACCGCTATCACGAGTGCGGTAGCGAGAGTCAGCATGACGATGGCAAGCCGTCGCATGGCCGATCTCCTCTCCCTCGATCGAGTTTCGTTCGGTCTGGTTGCTGGGGCGGGCAGCTCTTGATCCCAGGCGCGCTGCGGGCGCCCATCCAACCCTCATCTACTACTTGTCCGGATCCCCTTCCCGACTCACACGAATGGGACGGAGGCTCTCATCGAGCGTCCGCTGACGTTCACCTGTGAGTTCGAAGGTCATGCTGGACATAGGCCGAATAGGGTTGGAGTTGCCATGCTGGGTTCCGAATCCATCGAGGCTGATGCGCAGGCTGCGGAGTTCTGCAATGTCTACCGCGACTACTACCCGCAGGTGTTCCGGTACATGAGACGGCGAACCGATGAGGAGTCAGCCCTGGACGCAACAGCCGACACCTTCCTTGTCGCTTGGCGACGCCTGGACGACCTGCCAGAAGGAGACTCGATCCTTCCGTGGCTGTACGGAGTCGCCCGACGGGTGCTGTCGAATCAACGACGAGGGCAACGGCGCTGGAGAGCATTGAGCTCCAAGGTCGCGGCAACGACGAGCACATCCGTAGCGAGCGTGGAGGCAACAGTGGTTCCCGAGGATCACGTACAAACCGTGCTCGATGCCATGGCGCGACTCCGACCTGGCGATCGCGAGGTTCTCCAACTCGCTCAGTGGGAAGAGCTCTCCCATGCAGAGATCGGCGTCGTGCTCGGCTGCAGCGCGCATGCCGTTGACCAGCGCATGCACCGGGCGATGAGACGCCTCAAGTCCGAGCTCCCCCGAGACTGGAAGGCGTCAGGACGCAATGGGGAGGGGGGTTCGCCATGATCGACCTGGACGCGGTGCGCGGCTCTGTTGCGGAAGGGAATCCCTTCCCGAGCAGCGATCCCATCCCGCCGGCCATGGAAGCGAAGATCGTATTCCGTATCGAGCAGACGCTCCAGATCGAGTCCGGGGCGTGGACGGGCCACACGCGTCGGAGGACGTCGGCGAAGCGCTGGGACAAGTTTGTCGCACCTGAAGACGGTCCGGCGGTCGCCGTGGGTGCCGGTGGGATCGGTGCTCTGCGTCGGAAGCCAATCATCGTTGCCGTAGCCGCCGGCTTTGCGGTCTTCGCTGTGTTTGCTGTTCCGGCCCTCCTCGGACATTGGCTTCGTGCCGATCTCGAGGCTCCCGCCGTCGTCCCAACAACGGTCGTGACACCCACAACCGTCGTGACACCCTCGACAACGGTGGCACCAACCACCACCACGGTCCCACCCGTTGCCGGGCTGCCGATCACGTGGGAGCGCGTCCCTGATGACCCGATGTTCATGGATGCATGGATCAGCGACGCTGCAACCAATGGCGAACGGGTCGTAGCCGTCGGGGGCTCAGATCGCTCAGATCCAACGGCTGGCGTCGTGTGGTTCAGTGACGACGGGTCGACCTGGCAGCGTATCGACGATCCATCGTTCTCCGAGACGTTCGCTGACGGACCTCCACCCTGGTGGTTTGTAGGCATGTACTCCGTCGCGTATGCGCGAGATCTGTTCGTAGCGGCGGGGTCCATGGGCAACGACGCCGCTATATGGGTGTCCCCGGACGGTCTGGAGTGGTCACGTATCGAGGCGCCGGATCTCGGAGGTGAGGGTCTCGAATCGATCCTCAGCCTGACGGCTGGCGAATCGGGTTGGGTGGCGGTCGGACAGAACGACCTCGATGCGGGGGTCTGGTTCTCACCGGACGGGAGAATCTGGCAGATCGTTGACGACACCGACCTCAAGGGCGGTCTCATCTTCGACGTGGTAGAGGGAGGTCCAGGCTTCGTGGGGGTCGGCTGGGTACAGGTCAAAGATTCCGGCGGAGGAACGGGTATCCGGGCCGAGCAACAAGAGCACGGCGCGGTGTGGGTGTCGACCGATGGCAAGGACTGGACTCGGACCGATCTCGGCCAGTTCGATGGCGAGTACGTCATTTCTTCGGTGGCCATCGATCCACTCGGCAATGGCCTCATCGCGTTCGGCTGGGACGGGATATGGCGCTCTACGGATGGTGTCCATTGGTCACTGTCAAACGAGCAGAACGCGCAACTGAGCGCGGTACCTCTACCGGGCTCTTCGATCGCCGGGTTCGGAGGAGGTGCCGTCGCAGCTGGCGGAGGGACGACACTATCGCTGTGGACCTCAGCTGGCGGAGGGACGACATGGGTGCGGCACGACCAGGATGATCCCGTCTTCGACGGGTACCGCCCGGCCGTCACGAAGGTTCTTCGCTACAACGACACCGTGATCGCATTCGGAACCGCAGGTGAGTACCTGAACGAAGTATCAGCCGTGTGGATCGGCAGATAGCTGGATACGTCACAGCACTCGATCGAGCAACCTCCTCCAGTGTGATCACCGTGCCCCGAGTCCGTTCGCGCCTTCAGCGAAATCGCCGATCGCGGTCCGCTTCGTCGACGCTTTTCGGTAATCGCCTGACGTCTTTCACCCTTGCTAGGGCATGACCTCCTGCACCGTTACGACGACGCCGCTCGACCTCCACTTGTAGCCGATCGTCAAAGCGAAGGGGGTGGGGTCTTCGGATGGACCGGCAACATCGGTGTATTCGGTACCGCAAGCGTCGATGGCGGAGACCGGTATCGAATCCATCACGGTGGTGAGGGCTCGGCCTTGGGGCGTGCCGATTGCCTCCCACGTGTTCTCGGATCGCCAGCACCAGTCTCCCGGATGACTGTCGCGGACCGTCGCCGAGACGGACTCCCGAGTGCCGTTCGGCCAGACGGTGATCCGCCAATCCGCTTCCTTCGTCGTCGTCCAGTCGACACACATGAGCTTGTCGGTGAACTCCACAGTGAACTCGTCGGTTGCCGCAATCCACGCGTCGCCCGAGACTTCGCACGTGCCACCGTCGGGGTGATCGGGCAGCGGCCCGGGATCCTGACAGTGCACGTGGTTTGGTCTTGCGCCGCAGTCGATAGTCGGTCCACCGGCTGCCGGTCCTACGGCGGTCAGCAGCAGGAGTGTGATCATCGTCAACAAGAAACCGGATCGCTTTGTCATGTCTCCTCCTTCACTGGCCCCTCGCCCGGGTTCTTGTCCAGGAGATGGGCCCGATCACTCGTATCTCAGCCGCGATCCCAGAAGCCGACCCAGATCGTCGCGTCAGCGCGACAGGAGCCGCGGCTGCCATCTCCCGGATCCACGTAGCACAGTCCGCCGATCGGCTCCGTCCCGGACCAGGCCACCACCTTCCCGAAGGCGAGCAGTTTGTCCCCCGCCACGAGGACTTCGTTCACGGTGTTGAACACGGCAGGCGCGCTGCTGGCAAGGACCTCCAACATCCCCCCCGTCGAACTCACCTGCCGGGTACCACGTCTCACCTGCATCGGCAGTTCCCCACAGCTTGTATCCACCGTTGAGGAGAATGAGGTCGTCGTCGATCCCGCCGGTGCCCCGGTCGATCGATACGGCGGTCCTCGAGGTGAATTGCCACGCCTGCTCGGAACCGAGCCAGTCGGGCATGACCGACCAGTCGGTTCCATTCACCGACCGCCATGCAGCGACTCTCGCTGCCGGGATGCTCGTTCCGATGGCCACGAGTCCGTCCGCGTTGCCGCCCACCCCCTGGAGATTGCCCGCTTCGGTCAACGCTGGGCTGGAGACCCGCGTCCACTCCTTGCCATCATGCGATGTCCACGCTGCAGCGTGACCGTCGTAGGTTCCTCCGACGGCAACCAACATGCCGTTCCAGACGGTCACGTCGCCGACACCCCCATCCGTGTCGATCTCGACGCGTTCCCAGTTGATCCCGTTCTCGGAGAGCCACGCAGAGGATCCCCCGAATGCGGCGAAACGGCCGTCGAACGTGAGGAGTCTCGAGATCCCCTCGACCCCGGAGAAGAGTTCCTCGTCGTGCGGGAGCAGGTCCCACTGTCGGCCGTCGGCGGACACCCAGATTCCGGGCCGCTCCAGATAGCCGGAAGGTCGATCTGGATCGATCACCGGGGCATTGCCCACGGCGACATATCCCGCTGGCAGCCATGCCACATCGCTCATGTACTGATCGCCGTCCAGCGGTGTGCCGTGAGACGTCACGCGGACAGCTTCGCCACGGAACGAGTCGGACTCGACCCGCTCCCAGGTGACTCCGTCGTCCGACACCCATACCGCTGCGTCCAGCAGGCAGTTCGGTGACACGGGATCGGAACATCCAACGGTGCCCCCCACGGCTACATAACCGGACTCGCCCGCCGTTGCCGCAGCGATCCACCCATCCTCCAGCGCAACCTGCTCCGGCACGCGTTGCCACGAGATCTCCAACGACAAAGGCCTGGAGCGACCGGTCGTGGTCGTCCCTTGCTGAGGTTGCGTAATCGTCGTTTCCTGAGGTTGGGTGGTTGTTGGGTCTGACGGGGCGGTGCGTGGAGGGTCGGAAGCAGGCACTTGAGCTGCTCTGAAGGGCGACAACAGGAGAAGTGCAGCGCCCACAAGCATCACTGCCATGAACGTGGCGACCGCGGCCGACCACGCCGGCCTGATCCCAGCCAAGGTCGATCCGTTGGTGACCCAACGTCGCGCCCTCGATGGGACACGCATGGTGTTCAACGGTGCTGCCGACGACCAAGAGGTTGGACGACCGGATCGATCGAGAGCGGGCTCCAGATCGAGGCCGGTTCTCTGATTCACGATGGCTGTCAAGCGGGAAGAGGCATCGCCCCGTGCTACCGCATCGAGGATCGGGAAGGGATTGGCCCCTCGAACTCGACCCTCCAACTCGACTGCCTCGTCATACGCCACGGGTCTGCTCCTCCTGACGGGTCTCTCTGTCCCGAATCCCCGTTCGACCGCTATCCATCCCTTCATGTCCGGTCTTGGTGAATTCGCTGCGCAACCTCCGCAGAGCTCGTGCGTAGCGTTGCTCGGCCGCGTGCCGTGAGCAGTGTTCGAGGGCAGCGATCTCGGTGAACGACGCCTCATCCCACAGACGAAGGAGGAGCAGTTCACGATCCGCAGGCTTGAGCATGCCAAGCGCCTCGATTACCTCGCGGTCCGTGGCATCTCGCATCACGATGGACTCGGGATCTGGTTGATGATCGGTACCCGTCGATCCCACCCTCGCGATCAGGCGACTCCAACGTCTCGTCGAACGGGTGTGGTTGCGTAGGACGTTCTTCGCGACCCCGAAGAGCCACCGGCGTCCGTCCTCATCGCCGGGAACGGTCTCGATCCTGCGCCAAGCGGTAACAAAGACGTCGGACGCAGCCTCAATGGCCTCATCCGTCGGAAGCCGGCGCAGGAAGTAGGCGAGGATTGAAGGCTGCTGCTGCTCATACAGCAATCGGAAGCGTTGCTCGGCGCTCGGTGCAGATGTCACTGTTCCAACCCTGAGTTCAATCCTGCCCCTTCTCCATGTCCGAGTCCACCGTTCCTGCTCCCGATTTCTTGCAGTCGCTTCTGGTGGTCGCCCGGACGCTGTACGAGACCTGTGAGAGATGGGGACGTTGCCGGACATGTACTAGGTAGAGGCGCGCGAGTACGTGCCTCGCAACGGGGCACGTCCAAGAGGCAAACGGGAGGGACGATGCCAGATCCATCACACGGTGCATCCCCGGAATCGTCGCGAGAAGAGGGTGTCGACCACGACTCTGCCCAAGCGGAGACGGTCGGAGCACACCACGACCATCACATGCTCACTCGATTGCACGATCTCGCTGTCGCCATTGAACACGTCATCGAGCACGAGCAGTCTGCTGAGGTCATCGAGTTTCACGAACGGTTCGACGACTGGGATCGTGCACTCGACCACTACCTGGAGGATCGCCACGGGCGCAAACCCGCATAAGCGATGCGGAGGCCACATTGACCATCACACCGGGTGCAGCAGACCTGACCTTCGGTCAAGGCAAAGGCACCTCAGCGGGATCATCCTCAATGGTGGCGGTGAGGGCACTCGGGTACCTGTCGGTGACCGTGAACGGTTCCGAACAGGACATCGGAAAGCCACAGGCTCGAAGCGTCCTTGCATACCTGTTGATGCACCTCGGTGAGGTGGTACCGGCAGAGCAGATCATCGACGACCTGTCGGAGGGTGAGCCGCCCACCTCGGCTATTCACGGACTCCACGTGGCCGTTTCCACTCTCCGACGGGCCATCGAACCCGATCACCGGCACGGGGAACCGTGGCGCAAGCTCGTCACCAAGCGACCCGGCTACATGATGTGGCTCGAAGAAGGCGAGTTCGACGTTGCTGCTGCAACGCAGCTGACCCTTCGGGGCCGCCAGATGTTCACCACCGGGGCACTCATACCTGCCGAGAGGTACCTCGTAGCAGCGGAACAACTCTTCAACGGACCACCGTACGCAGAGTTCGCATACAGCGAGTTCGCCCAACCTGAGATTCGCAGGCTCTGCGAGTTGCGTCTTGGACTGATCGAGGACCGCATCGACGTTCAGCTCCTGCTCGAGAAACACCACGAATTGGTCCCCGAGCTCGAGTACCTGGCCCTCGTGCACCCATCCAGGGAGAAGTTCGTTCAACAACTGATGACCGCGCTCATACGATCGGATCGAGGTGGGGATGCGCTCAAGGTCTACGGTGAGGCCAGCCGCCGCCTGTGGATCGAATTCGGCGTGACACCCGGCCGTGGTCTCGCTGATCTCGCCGACGAGATTCGGCACACGACCCACAGCCTCCCGATCGCGCGATGAGCGATCGATGATCCAGCGATGATCATCTGCCGAGGACGGGTTGGGATGCTCCAAAGGGAAAGGAGGTGAGAGGGATGCGAACCATGCTCATTCTTGGCTTGATCCTTCTCCTCCTGGCGGTCGCTCTTCCGGCATTCGGGAGCACCGACGTAACGGACAGCGGAGCGACACTCATCAACAACGATGTGTTGGCTCCCGCCGGGACACCGCATGCGACGGTGAAGTTCGTCGAAGCGATCACAGGAGTCGAGGTCTTGCCGGAAGGCGGCTTCGGCGGCTCACTCAACATCGTTGACTAGCCGCTGCCGCCCAGCGCAGAGACGGGGATCACGCACCGTGCGGGGTCCCCGTCTCGCGCAGCATCGATGATCGCAAGCTTGATCTAGCGGACACGACTCCCCGGCGCGAGGCCCCTCACTGACAGATCACACACCAGCCAATCGATCAGACGACGGGTCTGATCGACCTCGACGCACTGAGTTCGGCGAGCTGGCGAGTGTCAGCTGTGATGGAGGCACGACCCGGCAAGTACACCTCGAAACAGGCGCCACCGAGCCTCTCGGAGCGTCGGTAGTTGGCCGTTCCTCCGTGGGCGTCTGCGATCGCGAGCACGATCGAAAGGCCGATGCCGGAACCGGGGACGGAAGCATTCAACCGGTTCGGTCCGCGTTCGAACCGATCCCAGACACGGACTTCGTATCGACGCGGGATGCCCTCGCCGTCGTCGTGCACTTCGATGACCAGGTCCGATCCGGTGGCCGCGACTCGCACGAGTCGATGTGGCCCTCCGTAACGCGCTGCGTTCGTCAGGAGGTTGATGAGCACCTGCTGCATCCGGCCAGGATCAACGAAGGCTGCGAGGTTCGGACTGCACTCGATGTCGACGGAGCCGGGTTGAAGCCCCGACACATAGACCGACCGCTCGACGAGGTCGACCATCGGTACCTGCATCACGTCGAGCTGCAGGTTGTTACCTGCTCCACGTGCCAGCATGATGAGATCGGCCACGATCCGCGACATGTCGTCGGCCTGCTGCCTGACGATCGTCACCATCCTCCGCTCCTCGGCGGCGTCAAGGGACCCGTCAGCCTCCTCGAGGAGGGAGACGTAGCCAACGATGCCGGTGAGAGGCGTCCGCAATTCGTGAGAGATCGTCGATACGAGCGCATCCCTCTGTTGCTCGATGTGGGCGCGATTCTCAACGATCGCAACAGCCTGGCGTGCAATCACGAGCAACCCCACCAGGATCGTGGCAGCCAGAAGCACACTCTCTGCCTGTCCGTCGCCAACGATGTAGGTCTCGCCAACAAACATCACCAGCATGCCGACGGCAGGAACATACGGTGCGATCACTGTCCACAACGGCGGATTCCTGTCTGCGTACTCACGCCCCTGAACTCGGGCATCGAGCATGAGCGCCGAGCCGTAGAACGCCGCGATGGCGAGGAAGTTCACCACATACAGCGGCTCAGCATTCTCGAATGAGCCCGAGTGGCCAGCAGCGAGGAAGATCACGTCACCGATGACCTGGGCCATGATGCCGAGGGTGAACAGGGCCAACCTCGAATCAAACCGGTATGCAGACCTCCTGAGCAACACGAGCATCGCCACCGTGAGCGCAATCAGGTCGAGGAATGGATACACGCCACCAATGACG
>JAQAZV010000113.1:0-3329 GCA_032127155.1 Acidimicrobiia bacterium | reverse complement strand
AGCCGCTCCGATGACCAGCGATCCCACATAGAGGATGAGATACGACGGGTGCGAGTTGAGCACCGTGTTCAGGTTCGTGAACAACACCCATGCACTTGCCAGAACGAGGCCGGCGGACCCGAGCACCGCGGGCCGCTTGAGGAGATTCACCATGGTCCGATTCTGGTCGTTCGCCGCGACGAGGCGACCGTCAGCGGCCAACGCGAAGCGTCACGAACCCGGAGGGTTCAGCCCTCCGAGAAGTCGATCAAGGGCCTGACCTCCACCTTGCCATGCCAGGCGCCTGGGATCTGGGCGGCCCATTTCACCGCCTCGTCCATGTCGGCGCATTCCAGCAGGTAGAACCCCCCGAGGACTTCCTTGGTTTCTGCGAACGGACCGTCAGCCGTGACGATGTCCGCACCCTTGTGCGCGAGGTGCACGGTGACGGCAGTGTCCGTGTCCTGGAGTGCCTCACCACCCGCAACAACCCCGGCGGCAGACGCGGCTTCGCCGAACTCGTTGTACTCGGTCATGATGCGTTGCCAGTCCTCAGGCGTACCAGTGCCTTCGGTTTCGGCTGGCGAATAGATGAGTGCTGCATACTTGGGCATCCTGCTCCTCCTCGTCGTGGGATACCTTCGTGGATACGTCGGATGGGCGCCACCGATTTCGACAGCAGATTCGTTGATTCTTCAGCGGCGATCGAACGCGGTCAGGGTGTGCTGCGGTCTTTGCCTTCATCGATCCGCACGAAGGCTGCGGTCAGCGACCTTCGAGCGGTGTCAGCTTCCAGCGGGCGTATGCGAGGTACCCCATCACGGCGGCGACCACCACGTTGGTCACGATGTTCTGGATCTCCCCACGAGTGAGGTGGTAGATGAAGGCGCCCACCATCACCATCGCCAACCCGAGGGCCGCGTAGATCGTCAGCTCAGGCATGATCTTCGTCAAGCCGGGAAGGATGAGACCGAGACCGCCGAGGATCTCCGCCGTTCCCGACACGATGTGGAGCGTGTCGTTGAGTTCGTACATCCACTCCATGGGCGCAGGAAGACCTTCAGGCACGATGAAGTGCATGACGCCGATGGCGATGAAGTAGATACCGAAGAGGATCTGGATGGCCCACAGGAAGCCGTTTGACTTGAACATGGCGACGACCCTACTCGATCGTGGCTGGCCGATCCATGACAGCCGGGAGGGGCGAGGTGCCTGAGAGACGGGCCTTGATCGCTGCTTCGAGGTGCGGGGGCACCACGGCATCGTCGTCACGAAGCGCGGAGAGTCGATCGCTGGCATCGACGAGGGCCGCATAGAGCGGAGGACACGTGGGGCATACCCCGAGGTGCGTCTCGACGAGCGTTGCGGTCTCCGTGTCGAGGGTTCCGTTGAGGTAGTCCGACACGTGGATGCGGGCGTCCCAACATCGCATGGGTACTCCTTCGAGATGTCGGCGACGTTCGTGGCCTTCGGCCAGGGCAGTGACGAGGGCCATGCGGCCCCTGCGGAGGCGTTGCTTGGCTGCGGGAATGCCGACGTCGTGAACTTCGGCGATTTCACGCACCGTCCAGCCCTCGACATCGTGGAGCGTGACGGCGGAGCGATAGATGAAGGGGATGCGGAGGAGGGCGTCGAGGAGCTCATCCCTGGTCTGGGCTCGCATCGCCGTCGCCTCAGGGTCAACCGTGTACTCATTGGACATCCACGCATCCTCGACCTCTTCCACGATGAGTTCGTGCGAGGCTCTCCTCACTCGATCGATGGCGAGGTTGTGCAGGATCCTCCGCAGCCAGGCACCGAGTGGTGCTTCGCCACGGTATTGGTCGGCTCGCTCGATGGCCCGAACGAAGGTGTCCTGTACGAGGTCAGCAGCGAGGACAGGGTCCCTCGTGATCGAGAGGGCGAAGCGGTAGAGACCGGCGCCATGGTCGGCGAGTTCATCGGTGAAGTGCGCTGCCCCTACCTGATCCGAAGCCACGTGAAGCCTCCCCATGCGGTCACGACGGCACCAATGGCAACGAGCGGCCACACGGGGCCAGCGACGGCCCCGACAGCAGCGACACCGAGGCCACCAACTCCGCGGATGACCACGTCGCGCATGCCGATGCGGGGCGGCGCCGTTCCTTCCGCGATGGTGGTGAACACGTCATCGAGCTCCGAGGACGACAGCCGCCCAACGGAACGGAATACCTCCACACCATCGCGGAAGCCAACGAGCGTCGGCGTTCCCCTCACGCCGAGGTCGGCGGCGGTCTGGGGGTCCGATGACGCATCGACCTGGATGAAGTCGACGCTCGCTGCGTGCTGGTCGGCCACGTCTCGGAGATGCGGTTCCATGGCGGCACACGCAGGACACCGGGGCGTGCGGAATTCGACGACGGTGGGGGCGAGCGTGATCGGTAAGCGGTCGGTTTGCGACATCGAGGCGGATCCTATCCGGGGCGCGCTCGGGGGTGTCCGGCGGGACTCACCAGCCACCCGTGCTGAACGCCGTATGTCAGGACGTGTCAGGAGGTGGTGACGCTTTCGTCGGTGCTCGTCTTCACACGGAACATCGCATAGAGCGGGCACCAGCCGACGAGGCCCGTGACGAACAGGATGAGGCCGACAATCCCTATGCCGATCCCCAGTGCGCCATCGACCACGCCAGCGAACCCGATGTACAGCATGGCGATGCCGACGATCACACGCACGATCCGATCCCACGGCGCTTCGTTGATGAACTTCTTCATGGTCTGCTCCTTTGCAGCGTCCCGGCTGGTCTGTCATGTCAATGACGATCGACGGTGCCCTTTGGATACCCCACTTCTCGGGTATCGGATGGAACGTGATCGATCCGTGGGGATCGTCGCGGTAGTGTGCCGCCCATGAAACTGCGGGTGGTGGTTGCCGAGGACAGCGTGCTGATGCGCGAGGGCATCACATCGGTGTTGGCTCTGCATGAGGATCTCGAGCTCGTCGCTACCTGCACCGACGTCGACGAGCTCTTTGACGCCGTCGCCTCCCATACTCCGGATGTCGTGCTCACCGACATCCGCATGCCCCCGACCCAGACTGACGAAGGCATCAGGGCCGCCAATGCTTTCAGGGGGGACTACCCGGACATGGGCGTCGTCGTGTTGAGTCAGTTCGTCGAACCCGACTATGCGATGCGCCTCTTCGAACAGGGCTCGAACGGAAGGGCCTACCTGCTGAAGGAACGCGTCGGCGATCCTGATGAACTCGCCGCGGCAATCCGGAGGGTGCACAAGGGTGGTTCGGTCATCGACCCGAAGGTCGTCGAAGCGCTCATCGCTGCTCGCACGAGCGACAAGCCAACGGTCCTCGACCGGCTCACCGACCGGGAGACC
>JAQAZV010000112.1:0-3149 GCA_032127155.1 Acidimicrobiia bacterium | reverse complement strand
ATCCGTGGTCGTGGTCTTGTCACCCGTTGCCTGCCCCGCGTTTCCGTTGAGGAACTCCAGCATCGAAGCTGCGTATTCGGGAGCGAGATTGATGTCCCCGGATGCAAACGCACCAAGCTCGAGATCTCGGAATCCCCCGAGGGACTGGACGCTGACATCGAAGCCCTCAGACTCGAGGGCACCCTTGTAGATCTCGGCGAGGATGGCACTCTCGCCGAAGTCCTGGGATCCAATGGTTACCGCGGGTCCGTCCGTGGTTGCGTCATCACCCGACCCGCACGCACTCGCCACGACAGCGAGAGCAAGCACGATCGCCCCAATGGCGCCTTTGCGGTTCATCCGCATGGGTTTGCTCCTTCCAAGGTTGTCACGCCGACAGACGATGTGCGCAGTCGGTGTCCCGGCAACATAGCGTCCCCTCAGGCGACCGACTACGACGGGGCGACCGATTCCCGTCCGGGCGAAGCCGATTGGCCCGAACGACGCGAGGGGTCCGCCGGGCGCATCGGGTCCGCTCGCCGTTCGACCCATCCGAGGACTACTTCCGCCGCAATCGCAAACCCTGCGACGAGCAGGCCGCCCACGAAGATGAGGACGTCGTTTCCCTGCGCGAAACCATCGATGATGTACCTTCCAAGTCCACCGAAGCCCACCACGGCGCCGAGCGTGGCGGTCGCAACCACGGCCACCGCAGCTGTGCGAATCCCCGCCATGATGAGTGGGAAGCCGAGCGGGATCTCCACATCCCTCATCACGTCCCATTCGCTCATGCCCATACCGCGCGCCGCCTCGACGGTCGCAGCATCCACCTCGAGTACCGCCGTGTAGGTATTGACGAACATGGGAGGCATCGCGAGCAGGCACAGTGCGAAGAGCGTCGCCCAGAAACCAAGCGGCGACGCGGTCACAGCGAAGGCAAGGGTGATCGGGAACATCACGCCCACGATGCCGAACGACGGTATCGCCCTTCCGAGGTTCACCGCAGAGACGGCAAGGAATCCCCCTCGTCGGACATGGCCCAGGTACAGGGCGAGAGGTATGACCACGAGGGCGGCGATGGCAACGCCGATGAGCGAAATCGTGACGTGTTCCATGATGCGTGACAGCAGACCTCTCTGGCCGGTCCAATTCGCTCCGTCCCCGAAGTAGGCGATGACCTCGTTGAGGAAGCTGATCATGGTGTCGCACTCCTCCTTGCCCAAGGGGTTGCCCACCGTTCGAAACCGGCGAGGGCAGCGTCGACCAGGACCGCGAGGATCACCGACAGCAGTGTCCCCACGAGGATCTCGGTCGCGAACTGTCTGCGGATTCCGCGAAGGATGAAGACTCCGTATCCACCTTGCCCGATCAGGACCGTCACGGTGACAAGGCCGATCGTCGTCACGGCCGCGATACGCAGGCCCGCGATGATGACGGGAAGCGCAATCGGTACCCGAACAGACAGGAAGGTCTGTCGTTCGGTCATGCCCATACCTCGAGACGCTTCGATCACGTCAGCGGGGACCCCATCGATACCAGCGACGACGTTGCGGACGAGGATGAGCAGCGTGTAGGACACGAGGGCGACCTCGGCGGTGGTGAGACTCAGGCCGAAGATGGGAACCAAGAAGGTGAAGAGCGCCAGCGAAGGGATCGTGTAGAGGATCCCGGTGACCCACGTGATCGGTCCATAGGTACGTCGCCACCGCAACGCAACGAGGGAGAGGAGCGACGCAAGGATCAAGCCGATGATGAGGGCGATCGAGGTCAACACGATGTGCTCGATGGTTGCCCGCCACATGTCGTCGAGGTGTCCCCCGATCCAACCCCAATCGATGAATGCAAGCTCGAGGGAGATCAATGCCGCCATCACGTGATGATCTCCTTGCCGATCGTGTCGGCAGTGAGCATGCCGAGATAGCGGTCGCCGTCGAAGACAGCGGCGACACTGGTGTGTGAGCTGACGACCGTGTCGAGCGCGTCGAGGAGCGAGGAATCAAGCCGGAGCCATGAGCGAAAGCGAAGCAGTTCGAGGCCCTCGAGGTTGGTCCTGCCTTCGAGGACTGAGCCTGGTACCCATCCGTCGAGTCGACCCGCTTCTCCGACGCCTATCCAATCGACGTCGTAGCGGGCCATCACCCTTCGGGCTTCCTCAACGGATGATGATGGAGCGATCACGGGGCCCTGTTCGAGGGTTGCCTCGCTGATCGAGATCAACGAGAGTCGCTTCAGTCCTCGATCGTTCCCGAGAAAGTCCACGACAAACTCATTCGCGGGTTCTCGGAGGATGTTCATCGGGGTATCGAATTGCTCGAGGGTCCCGCCAACGTTCAAGAGCGCGATGCGGTCACCGAGCTTGATCGCTTCATCGATGTCGTGGGTCACCATGACGATGGTCTTCCCAATGCGTCGTTGGATGTCGAGGAATTGGTCCTGGAGGCGTGCTCGGACGATCGGGTCGACGGCGCCGAATGGTTCATCCATCAGCATGACCGGAGGGTCAACGGCGAGCGCGCGTGCGACCCCGACTCGTTGGCGTTGACCACCGGACAGCTCGGACGGATAGCGGTCGCGCATCGCTGGATCCAGGTCGACGACATCGAAGAGCTCATCAACTCGCTCGTCAATACGCCGTCTGTCCCAATCAAGGAGGGTTGGCACCGTGGCGATGTTCTCGGCGATCGTGCGATGGGGGAGAAGCCCAACCTGCTGGATGACGTATCCGATGCCGCGACGCAAGGTAGGCGCTGGGACATCGAGGACGTTTCGCCCTGCGACAACGATGGTGCCAGACGTTGGTTCGATGAGTCGATTGATCATCTTGAGCGTCGTGGTCTTCCCACAGCCGGATGGGCCTACGAGGACGACGATCTCACCCTCTGCGATATCGAGCGTCAGCCGGTCGACAGCGGGGAGGGAATCACCAGGGTACGTCTTCGTCACGGTGTCGAGAGAAATCATCGGTGTGGACCGCATCGTGGCAGCCTACGCACCGCGCTCGGCATGGCGAGGATCCGCACCGATGGTCCGTGCGGTAGATTTGGTGGGTGATCGACCTTTTGGCTCGTCTCCGCGACCGATGGGTGAACCCGGCCAGCGTGCGCGGGCTCGCCTTGATCCTCGCCGGGTTGTTCATACTCTCGTTTCCAGACGCATCCAGGGAAGTGATC
>JAQAZV010000111.1:0-3570 GCA_032127155.1 Acidimicrobiia bacterium | reverse complement strand
TTCAAAACCGACGAGGGGGTGCAAGCTCCCTGGCGGGTTCGATTCCCGTCCGCCTCCGCCAACACATCCGTTCTTGCGTAACTGAGTTCCACCCAGGGCGGAACTCAGTTACGCAAGAATGAGCTCGTGTGGTGCTACTCGTCCCTGCCGAG
Organism: Acidimicrobiia bacterium; assembly: GCA_032127155.1. Lineage (GTDB taxonomy): Bacteria > Actinomycetota > Acidimicrobiia > Spongiisociales > UBA5794 > SZUA-442. The sequence continues at coordinate 3,418 of JAQAZV010000111.1, read as the reverse complement.
GAGGGGGTCGCCGGATGCGTACAAGGCGTCGAGGTCGCCGCCGAGCTTTGCCATCACCGCGCGCCGCTTGATCTTGAGCGATGGCGTCAACATGCCGTTCTCGGGTGTGAATTCTTCGTCCTCGAGGACGAAGTCCCTGACCCGCTCGTAGCGCTTGATCGAGGCCTGCGCACGGTTGATCTCGGTCTTGTACAGCTCCCGCACCTGCGCATCGGTGAGGAGGGCGGCGAGATCCGAGTCATCGAGGCCCTTCTCCTCTGCCCACTTCTTGAGGTACTCGAAGTCGGGCACCACGACAGCGACGTTGAACGGACGCTGCTCCCCGTAGACCATGACCTGGCTGATGAACCCGGACAGTTGGAGTTGTTCCTCGATCGGCGAGGGGACCACGTATTTGCCGTTCTCGAGCTTGTACTGCTCCTTGATACGGCCACGGATGAAGAGGAATCCGTCGCCGTCGATATAGCCGAGGTCGCCCGTGCGGAACCCATGGTTGCTCGTGAAGACGGCTTCGTTCTCCGCAGGGAGGTTGTAGTAGCCCATCATCACGTTCGGACCGTGGACGATGATCTCGCCGACTTCCTTGTCCCCGGTGATGTCCGTGTCGATCTCGACCGTGACTTCGGGAATCGGTTTGCCGACAGATCCGATCCGACGCGCTTGTCGGGTGTTCGCGGTGACGATCGGGCTGGTCTCCGTGAGGCCGTAGCCCTCGTAGACCGTCACACCGACTGCTGAGATGAATTCGGCAACCTCGGTCGAGATGGCGGCACCGCCCGAGAACGCATACTTGAGGCGCCCGCCGAATGCATCACGTACCTTCTGAAACACGAGCTTGTCGAAGAGGTCGTTCTGGAGGTCGACCCACCGACTTCGTGTTCCGCGCTTCCGCATCTGTTCGCGCTTGCGGGCATTCGCGATGGCAGAGTCGAACAGCTTCTTCTTCATCCCGCCTTCGGCGTCCATCAGCTTCTGAAGCCCGTCGTACACCTTGTTGAAGACCGTCGGGACACTCACGAGAATTGTTGGTTTGACCTCTGGCATGTCTCTCGTGAGGGTTCTGGCGCTCGTGAGGCCGATCGATGCCCCCCAGTAGAACAGTGAGTGGAGTTCGACGGTCTGGCCGAACGAGTGTGCCCACGGCAGGAACGAGGCCGACCGGTCGTCTTCCTCGAGCGGGAAGACCACGGCCGTTGATGCAACATTGCTCGCGAAGTTCCCATGGGAGAGCATCACGCCCTTCGGGTTTCCGGTTGTACCCGAGGTGTAGATGAGGCCAGCCATGTCCTCAGGACCGACCTCGACGATGGGCGCCGGGTGTTCGGCTCCCAGTGCGAGAAGCTCTGTGTAGTCGATTGCGTCACCGGCGGCTGGATCGTCAATGACGATCACCTTCACCAGGTTCGGCAGATCACCTTGGACCTCCTCCACCTGGGCGCGGATTCCGTCTGTCGCCGCGAACACGACCTTTGCCCCGCAGTCGCCGAGGATGTACTTCCAGTCCTTCTGGGTCTGGGCCTCGTACATGGGCACCCAGGCGGCGCCAAGCGTGTATGTGGCATACGCTCCGACTGCCCATTCGACTCGGTTGTCGGAGATGATGGCGACGCGGTCCCCTTTGCCGATGCCGAGGTGGGCGAGGCCGCCTCGCGCGTCAGTCACGGAATCGGTGAACTCCTCGTACGTCGTCCACCGCCAGTCACCGTCTCCGGCGCGCTGGCCGATGAAGGGGTTTCCGGAGTAGGCGTCCACACTTTGCGTGTAGAGATCGACGAGCGTCGAGATCTGTCCTGGCATCGTTCGTCCTTTCGGTTCCCTTCCAATGTTATACGCCGCTCGACACCGCCCTTTTGACGATGGCCGATAACCTGCATTCGATGCAAGATCCAAACGCGCCGGACCCGACCGCGATGGGCAGGGCGATCCGAGAAGCGCGACTGCGCAAGGGAATGTCACTCGGACAGCTGGCAGCGGCCGTCGGTCGATCATCATCGTCCGTGAGGCGTTGGGAGCGGGGTGAGGTCCCTCCTGCCATCGGCGTTGTCGACGAATTGGCCTCAGTTCTGGATCTCGACCCTGATGAGCTGCGAGATCTCCGACCGCAGGCGCCTCCCGAGCCCGAAGGTGGCGACGACGTCGTCGCGCCGACGGCCAAGGACGACCTGGACGCCATCGCGGCGATTCCCTTGGTCCATCCGCCTGTCGACGACGCTCCGAGTCGGAGCGAACGTGGGTTCTTCGGCGACGTCGTCGCGGCGTTTGGAGACCTCACCAAGGACTGGTCCGGATGGATCCGCGGTTTGCTCACCCTCCTGGTGCTGTTGGTGATGCTGGTGATCCTCGTCTGGGCGCTGGGTCAACTCGGCGATGCCCTCCGCGAGATCTGGGACTCGTTCGACGCCGGATCGTCGAGCTAGCCGACCATCGCGCGCCCGAGGAGTGCAGCGGCGGCGAGAGCGGAAATCGTCAGAATCGAGGCCCTCACCACTCGGGTCGGCACCCGGTCCTTCAAGGCCAGAGATGCGAACCAGCCGATGGCCATGGCGGGCAGCAGGACCAGAGCGATGCGCAGATCGGACGAGCTCACGTTTCCCGTTGCGAATCGAACGCTGACCGTGATGGCAACGCCGAAGGTGAAGATCGCTGCAAGCGTGGGTCGAATGACCGCCGCCTCCTCGGAGCTGTAGATGAGGGCAACGGGCGGACCTCCGATCGAAGCGACGAGACCCGTGGTTCCCGCAGCCACTCCTGCTGTGAACTCGGTGGTCCGATTCCTCCGCACGTGGAATCCCGATCCGATGATGGCCACAGCGGCGAGCACGACAACGCCGATGAAGACGTCGAGGGTTCGGCGCGTGGCCACAGCGAGAAGGGCGACACCGATGGCTGCCCCCGGCAACCTGCCGGCAAGGATCCATCCGACACCGGAGAGATCCATCGACGTGCGCTCCTTCCAGGCCATGGCCACGGTCAGCGGGAGGACGATGAGGATCTGGGGCACAGGGGAGAGACGAGGGTCGAGGAGCGAGAGAATCGGCACGGTGATCATGGCGAATCCGACACCAACCGTTCCTTGCACTGCAGCGGCCATCGCGGTGATGACGAACGCAAGAACCAGGACGGAGATCTCCATGACCAACGATTCTCGCACCCGCTGGGAGTCTCGAAGCTGAACCGGTTGCTCGCCCGCTGGCGTACCGTTGTGCCGATGAAGCGCATGATCGTCCCCCTGGTGGCTCTCGTCGTGGGTGTCGCTGCATGCTCATCCGCGCCAGCAGAACCAGAGCTCGTCGGCCTGCGGGCGTCGTCCGATCCTGCGATCGGTGACAGCCGATTCCTGTTCGCAGTGAACGAGATCGATGGCACCAGACGAGGCAGCCCTGACGAGAAGGTCACGGTCACGGCCACATCACTCGAC
>JAQAZV010000110.1:0-9897 GCA_032127155.1 Acidimicrobiia bacterium | reverse complement strand
ACTCACAACTCACAACTCACAACTCACAACTCACAACTCACAACTCACAACTCACAACTCACAACTCACAACTCACAACTCACAACTCACAACTCACAAACATCAGAAGGGCCGCCCCGGAGGGCGGCCCTTCTGGTTCGTTTGTGTGCCTTGTCTCAGCGTGCCGGTGGTGCGTAGATCAGGCCACCGTCGTACCACTGCATGTTGTACGAGCCCTCGCGCTGGAGACCAAGCGGGATCGTGAGCGTACGCTCGAAGATCTCACCGTAGGAACCAACCTGCGAGATGACGTTGTAGAACGCCTTCGCATCGAGGCCCATCGCCGTCTGGTACTCCTCTTCGCCGCCGAAGAGTCGAACCAACTCAGGGGTGTTTTCCATCATCTCGTCGATGTTCGCGGCGGTGACGCCGTTCTCATCGGCGATGAAGGTCGCATAGACCGTCCAATCGATGATGTCCTTCCACTGCGAGTCGTTCTGGCGAACCGCCGGACCGAGTGGCTCCTTCGAAATCGGTGCCACGGGGAAGATGATCCAGGCGTCGGCACCAGCCGTGCCCGCAGCAACCTCGGCGGCCCGGTTTCCGTACAGACCGGAACCATCAGTTGTGACGATGTCACAGGTGCCAGCCTTGAACTTCTCCATCGCCTCAGGGAAGGTCTCCACTGTCTGGAGGTTGATCGTCACACCTGCGACTGCAGCACCCTCAGTGATGTTCTTCTCTGTTGTCGTACCGGCATTGGTGCACACGGTTGCGCCGTCGATGGCCTCGAACCCACTGCTGTCCGTCAGGCTCGTCAGAATGGCGGGGTCACCCATCATCTGCTGACCGTCGTAGTACGTCGTCGGGTTGAAGTCGATGCCAAGGGTGACGTCGCGGCTCTGCGTCCACGTCGTGTTCCTGATCAGCACGTCGACTTCACCGCTCTTGAGCGCTTCGAAACGCTCAGCGGCTGTCAACGCGCGGTACTGCACCTTCGTTGAATCTCCAAGGACGGCCGCGGCTACTGCCTGGCAATACTCGGCGTCAAAGCCCGTTGCAGATCCGTCAGGCTGGGTCTCTGAGAACCCAACGGCTGAGCCGGAAACGCCGCAGATCAGTTCGCCACGCGCCAATACGGTCGCCAGCGTCGTCTCTCCGGTTGTTTCCTGACCGGTATCTGTTCCCTCTGTGCCATCAGCAACAGTGGTTGTTGTCTCTTCGCTCTCGCTCGACCCGCCGCATGCTGCGGCGACCAATGCAAGAACGGCAAAGAGCACAGCAAGTCTCTTCAGCATGCTGTCACCCCTCCTCCATTTGCTTCGTAGTTGGGGACGATCTTCGACCGTCCGGCCCCGGCACGTGTGCCCGGGGAGGCATCACCGTAGGCATGCACAAGGGCCGCTGCCAAGCGATCTGGCGCAAAGCCAGCAACCGCAAGGCCCTCGGGGAGCCCGAAGTGCGACGCCGAAGAGGCACAACGGCCCAAACGACGAGCGTCCTACAATCGCGTCTCACACCCAACCCGGAGGACCACGCATGCCCGCCTCGGTAATCCTCGGCGCCCAGTGGGGCGACGAGGGCAAGGGCAAGATCACCGATCTCCTCGCCGAGAAGGCCGACATGGTGGTTCGCTACCAGGGCGGCAACAACGCGGGCCACACAATCGTCGTTGGTGACGAGAAATTCGCCCTCAGCTTGATCCCGTCGGGTGTCCTGTATCCGAATGTCACGCCGGTAATCGGCAACGGATGCGTCATCGACCCAAAGGTGATGCTCGAGGAGATGGCAACTCTGAGGGGCCGGGGCATTGATCCTTCGAAGCTGCTGGTGTCCGGCAACGCCCACCTCATCATGCCCTACCACCGCAAGCTCGATGCGGTCATAGAGCGTTTCCTCGGCGACGCCATGATCGGGACGACGAAGCGTGGCATCGGACCCGCCTACATGGACAAATACTCGCGGTTCGGGATCCGGGTGCAGGACCTGTTCGATCCGAGGATCTTCCGCAAGAAGCTCGAAGTTGCCCTGAAGGACAAGAACAAGCAGCTCATGAAGGTGTACAACCAGCTGCCCCTCGATGTTGACACGATCTACGACGAGTACATGGTGTACGCGGACCTTCTTGCCGACCACGTCACCGACACCTCTTTGGCCGTGTGGGAAGCGATCGATCGCGGCGACAACGTCTTGTTCGAGGGTGCCCAGGGAACCCTGCTCGACATCGATCACGGCACCTATCCCTTCGTGACCTCGTCGAACCCAACCGCTGGAGGAGCTGCGGTTGGGTCGGGCATCGGACCCAAACAGATCGACAACGTGATCGGCGTGGTCAAGGCGTACATCTCGAGGGTCGGTACCGGGCCGTTCCCGACGGAGCTCCACGACGAGACCGGAGACCGCCTCATCGAGATCGGCGGCGAGTACGGCGTCGTGACGGGGCGCAGGAGAAGGTGCGGTTGGCTCGACGCTGTTGCCCTTCGATACGCGGTTCGCATCAACGGCCTCACAGAGATCGCCCTCACCAAGCTCGATGTTCTCTCCCATTTCGACACGATCAAGATCGCGACGTCCTACACGTCGCTCGGGGAGCGCTACACCGAGTTTCCACGGCAGCAGCGCGTGCTGTACAACTGCGCACCGCACTACGAAGAGCACGAAGGTTGGGGCGACGACATCAGCACTGCCACGACATTCGGCGCCCTGCCGGAACGGGCGAGAAGCTATGTGGAGCGGATCGAGGAGCTCGCCGGCGTACCGATCACGACCGTGTCGGTAGGCCCTTCACGTGCCGCGACCCTGGACCGCCGCTGACATGCGCGTCCTCCTCCTCGGGAGCGGCGGTCGCGAACATGCCATCGGTTGGAAGCTCGCACAGAGTCCACTGATCGATCGACTCTTCTCGTGTCCTGGGAACCCCGGTCTGGCAGCGATCAGCGAGACGGTCCCAGGCATCGATCCCACTGACCCGGTCTCCGTCACGACCTTCGCCGAGGCCGAAGCCATCGACCTCGTTGTCATCGGCCCGGAGGCTCCGCTCGCCGCCGGGGTTGCTGATGCCTTGGGCCAAGCAGGAATTCCTGTGTTCGGGCCGACGGCCGCAGGTGCCAGCCTTGAGTCGTCGAAGGCCTTCGCCAAGGACGTGATGGTTCGCGCCGGGGTACCGACAGCGTCCCACGGAGTGTTCACCGATCGAGCATCGGCCATCGAACACCTCGAGGCGAGCCACACACCCTACGTCGTGAAGGCGGACGGTCTGGCCGCCGGCAAAGGTGTGCTCGTCACGGACAGCCTCCCGGAAGCGATCGCGTGGGTCGATGGGTGCCTTGGTGGTCGGTTCGGCAACGCTGGCGCCTCGGTGGTCATCGAGGAACACCTGGCTGGCGACGAGGTGTCGATCTTCTTCGTCTGTTCATCCGGTACGGCCATTCCCCTCCAACCGGCGAGGGACTACAAGCGCCTCAACGACGGCGATGAGGGGCCGAATACGGGAGGAATGGGCTGTTACAGCCCCGTCGGTGTGGACGATTCCCTTATCGGCTGGACACAGACCCATGTCGTCGAGCCGACACTCAACGCTCTTGCCGAGGATGGCATCGACTACACAGGCTTCCTCTATGTGGGCCTGATGCTCACCGAGGAAGGGCCGAAGGTTCTCGAATTCAATTGCAGGCTCGGTGACCCCGAGACGCAGGTGTTGATGCCGCGCATGGAAACGGACCTCCTCGAACTGCTCCACGCCGCGGCGCACGGATCCCTCGTAGGAGCCGAGATCGTCTGGTCCGAGAAGCACGCGGTCGATGTCGTGCTGGCTGCGCCAGGCTATCCCGAAGCACCAGAGACCGGGTTGGCGATCATCGGCCTCGACCATGTGACCGAGGCGCTGGTCTTCCATGCAGGGACCGATGTCGTAGGTGGTCGCCTTGTCACGAGCGGCGGAAGGGTTCTCAACGTGGTTGGACTCGGCGACTCCCTGGCAGAGGCGAGAGCCGACGCCTACGCCGCTGCCAACCTCATCCAATTCAGGGGTAAGCACATACGTACGGACATCGCAGCCGTGTGAAAGGAGCACGATGAAGGTCGCCATTCTGATGGGTTCGGAGAAGGACCTGCCGAAGATGCAGCCCTGTGCCGACGTCCTCGACGACTTCGGCATCGAACACGAGGTCCATGTGATGTCGGCGCACCGCAATCCCGAACGGGTGTCTGGGTTCATGGCAACAGCACGGGACAAGGGCTTCGGGGTCATCGTGTGCGGGGCAGGAAAGGCTGCACACCTCGCTGGTGCTGCGGCCGCCCAGTCGACACTCCCCGTGATCGGCGTCCCCATCGCAGCGGGTGGGCTGGGAGGAGTCGACGCGCTCTACTCGACCGTTCAAATGCCGACAGGCATCCCTGTCGCGACTGTGGCCATCGACGGGGCGGCGAACGCCGGCTACCTCGCGGCATCGATCCTCTCACTCACGAATCCGGATCTCGTCACCAGACTTGCTTCGTACCGGGAGTCCTGGAATACATGATCAAGCGTTACTCGACGCCCGAGATGAACCTCGTGTGGTCGGAGGAGCGCAAGCTCGCCGTCTGGCGTGAAGTCGAGGTCTTGGTCGTCGAGGCGTGGGCAGAACTGGGCGTTGCTCCCGTCGAGGCAGCAGAGGCAGCAGGACGGAGCCCACAGGTCGATCCCGAGGCATGGAAGGAGCGCGAGGCTGTCACCAATCACGATGTCGCAGCCTTCGTCGACCTCCTCGCGGATTCGGTCGAGGTCGGTGGCGAATGGATTCATTTCGGTCTCACCTCATCCGATGTCCTCGACACCTCGACCGGGGTGCTCCTCGGCGAGGCCGGAAATCTTCTGCTCGCAGCAATCGCGGACCTCTTCGATGTCGTCAAGCGCAGAGCATTCGAGTTTCGCGACACCCCCATGATCGGTCGCACCCACGGCATCTGGGCGGAGCCGACCTCGTTCGGCCTCAAGCTCGCCAATTGGGCGTTCGAACTCCAGCGGGATCACGAACGGCTCTCTGATGCCGTGGCCGATGTCGCTGTGGGCAAGATCTCTGGTGCGGTGGGCACCTATGCCCACACGCCACCGTTCGTCGAGTCCTTCGTGTGCGACCGGCTCGGTCTGAACATCGAGCCTGCGTCGACCCAAGTCGTCGCCAGGGACCGCCACGCGCACTTCCTCTCCGTTGTTGCCCTCGTTGGAGCCACGATCGAACGGTTCGCCACCGAGATCAGGCACCTGCAGCGGTCCGAGGTCGGCGAGGCCCGAGAGTCGTTCAGTGCAGGGCAAAAGGGCTCGTCCGCGATGCCGCACAAACGCAACCCGATCGCGTCGGAGAATCTGACGGGTGTGGCCAGACTCCTGAGAGGGTACGCGTCAGCCGGCCTCGAGAATGTCGCTCTATGGCACGAACGGGACATCTCCCACTCGTCCGTCGAACGCGTTGCCCTTCCTGATGCGACAACCCTCCTCCACTACGCCCTTCGGCGGATGACGAAGTTGGTCGACAACCTCGTGGTGGACACGGACCGCATGGCCGCAAACCTCGAATCGACCCGCGGCCTTGTCTACAGCCAAGCCGTGCTTCTCGCCCTGGTGGACGGTGGCCTCTCCCGAGACGAGGCGTATCGCGTTGTTCAGCGGAACGCCATGGCGGCGTGGGACGAAGGAGGCACGTTGGAGGGGCACCTCGCGGCAGACCCCGAGTGCACGCTGTCCCCTGAAGAGTTGGCCGCCTGTTTCAGCACCGACCGATTCTTCCGGAACACAGACATCGTCTTCTCCCGCCTCGACACCTCTGTTCTTGCGTAACTGAGTTCCATTCTGGGCGGAACTCATTTACGCAAGAACACAAGAGGGTTCCCACGTGGCACCGAATGGCGCAGGGTGTTGGTGTGCTCACCGAAGCAGAACGTCGCGCGGCCCGGATCGCTGAACGCCAGTCAGGGCTGATCACCTTCCATGGCTTGCTCGAGGCAGGCATCCCGAGGGCAACGATCGCCAGGCGCGTCGAGTCCGGCGACCTGCAGCGCCGCCGCCAGGGTGTCTATGCGTTCGCCGGCACACCGGATCTCCCACGACAAGGACTGGTCGCAGAGGTACTGAGCGTCGACCCGCTGGCTGCTGCATCGCATGATTCGGCGGCTCACCTATGGGGCCTGATCCCAACACAACCGGATACCCCTCACGTCGTTGTGCGCCGATGGCGGCGCGAGCATCGATCAACCGCCGTGGTGCACGAGTCGCTGGACTTCATCCCGAAGGACCGGGTGCTGAAGGATGGGGTCCCGGTGACCTCGCCAGTTCGCACCATCGTGGACCTGGGTGCCACCAGCCGGTGGCTCGTTGAGTCGGCGCTGAGTCGCGGGATACGCCTGGGTCTGTTCGATGTCTTGGACGTCGATGCATTCATTCGCAGGGTCGCTCGGCGCGGGCGACGAGGCGTGGGAGTGATTCGACCCCTTCTCGATCATCACCGACCGGGGGTGAACACCGAAAGCGTCCTGGAGGACCGGTTCCTCCGACTGATCATGGACCGCTCGGTCCCCCTTCCCGTGAGCCAGTTCATCATCCGCGATCGCTCCGGATCCTTCGTCTGCAGGGTTGATTTTGCGTACCCCAACCGTCGACTGCTGATCGAGCTCGATGGACGATCCTTCCACGAGGGTGAGGACTCCTTTCAATCCGATAGGGACAAGCAGAACATCACGCAAGGTCTGGGCTGGACGACTTTGCGGTTCACCTGGTACGACATCACCCGCCGCCCCGACTACACCATCGAGCTCATCCGGCGAACCCTCCGTGTTCTTGCGTAACTGAGTTCCATCCTGGGCGGAACTCAGTTACGCAAGAACACGGCGTCGTGAGTCACTGGTTCCGCATGTGGTGGGCGAGGTTGGTCAATCGGTTGTCCAGGAAGGCTCGTACCTGGCCGCTGATGTTGTTGTCGTCGAGGGCGCGCGCCATGCAGGCCAGCCATGTCGTCACCTCGGCTTCGCCAATGGCAAAAGGGAGGTGACGCATGCGCATCCGTGGATGGCCACGGGTCGGCGTATACACGGCGGGGCCGCCTGTCCACTCGACGAGATACGCAGAGAGCTTGTCCCTGGAGACGGAGTCGTCCTTCGGCAACATCCCCCTCAGTACGGGGGCATCGGCATCGATGATGTCGTAGAACCTGTCGACGATCGAGCGGATGACATCCTCCCCGCCCAATGCCTCATAGGGAGTCGGTGCAACGCCCCATGGATGCTCGACACCGCGATCTTCAACGGGCTTCGCCACCACCGGTATCCGCGGAGCGGTTTCGTCACGCATGATCGAACCTCCACTCATAGACCACGGCGTCCTCCGTCTCCTCAGCGGCTGCGGCCTCATAGGTAGCCCTTGCAGGATGGTTGTCGGGTTCTGTCAACACCCACATACCGCGAAGTCCAGCCTCTTTCGCCTCGGCTCCCAGCGCGGCGACGAGGGCTTTCCCGATGCCGGTGAGGCGCCACCGTGGGTCGACACCGAGCTCGTACAACAGCATCTCGGTCGACTTGTCGGGATGAGAGATCTCGATCCCCGTCACAAAGCCTGCCGGCATACCGTCGACATACGCAATGAGGCAGTGATTGCCAGCCGAACCGAGGAACGTGTTGGCATGCTCGACGGACGGTGTCTCGTCGAAGAGATCCCCTGCCTCGAGCAGCGCGTTCACATCGTCAGAACCGAGCTTCCTGATATCCATGGCGCGACCCTACCGACCAGGCGTCCGTTCAGAAGCAGAGCTGATTCGCAACAACAGCCGACAGCTAGGATCGCCCCCGTGGCAGCACTGGAACACCTTGGGTCGGGGAAGGTTCGTGAAATCTTCCGGATCGATGACGACCGACTCCTGATCGTCGCATCGGACCGGATCTCGGCCTTCGATGTCGTCCTCGGCGAGGAGATCCCCCACAAGGGCCAGGTCCTCACCGGGGTATCCCTTCACTGGTTCGACATCCTCGACACCCCGCACCACCTCATCTCGGCCGATACCCGAACGATGGACTTCCTCTCGCCTCGCCAGCAGCAGGACTTCGCCGGTCGCTCCATGCTGGTCCAAGCTGCAGAGGTCATCCCGATGGAGTGCGTGATCAGGGGTTACCTCTACGGCTCGTCGTGGAGCGAGTACTCGCAAGGCGGTGGGCCAACCACGGAACACCTCCCTGGAGGGCTCGAGATGGCGAGCAGGTTGCCAGAACCGATCTTCACACCCGCAACCAAAGCTGAAAGCGGTCACGACGAGAACCTGACAGAGGCCGAGGCGCGAGCCTTCGTCGGGAGCGACCTGTACGAGCAACTCAAGGAGCGATCCCTTGCCATCTACTCGGCTGGAGCGGACTACGCGGCGGCTCGGGGCATCATCCTCGCCGACACGAAATTCGAGTTTGGGATGGTCGACGGAGACGTGATCCTGATCGATGAAGTCCTCACGCCGGACAGCTCCCGCTACTGGCCAGCCGATGCGTGGGGGCCCGGTGCGACGATGCCTTCCTTCGACAAGCAGCCCGTCCGCGACTGGCTCGAGGAACAGGACGGTTGGGACAAGACACCTCCGGCACCGGCGATGCCCCAGGAGGTGATCGACGCGACCGCAGACCGCTACATGGCTGCGTACGAACTCCTTACCGGTCGTCCCTTCTCCTCCTACCTCTCCGACATGGGGGGCGTATGACCCGGACGTATCGCGTCACGATCACACGGAAAGCTGGCCTGTCGGACCCTGAAGGGGCCACCACGCGTAAGGCGCTGCTCGACCTTGGGTTCTCGGACATCGGCACCGTGTCGTTCGGCAGGATCATCACCGTCGAGGTCGATGCGCCCGACCCGGCGAGCGGTGTGTCGATCGTCGAGCAGATGTGCGCGAAACTCCTGGCGAACCCGGTCATGGAGCACTTCACCATCGAGGATGTGGCGTGAGGATCGCGGTTGCGGTCTTCCCCGGCACGAACTGCGAGCACGACATCGTCCATGCTCTGAACGGGATAGGTGCTGATGCCGATCTCGTATGGCACACCGAAACCGACCTGTCGGGGGCTGACGGGGTGGTTCTCCCAGGCGGATTTGCCCACGGCGACTATCTGCGAACCGGTGCCATTGCACGCTTCTCGCCGGTCATGGCAGAGGTCGAGCGACTCGCAGACGACGGCCGTCCCGTTCTCGGCATCTGCAACGGCTTCCAGATCCTGTGCGAAGCCGGACTGCTTCCGGGGGCGCTCGTGGCAAACCGTGACCTCAAGTTCATCTGCCGCCCCATTCACGTGAGGGTCGAATCGACAGACAGCATCCTCACGAGGACAGCCGCTGTCGGCCAGGTGCTCGCCATTCCGCTGAACTCGTACGAGGGAAACTTCGTCGCAGACGACATCGAACGCATCGAGGCCGAGGGTGATGTGATCCTGAGGTACACGGATGCATCGGGACGGGTGTCCTCACGGACGAACCCGAACGGTTCGACGAACTCGATCGCTGGTATCACCAACCCGCGCCGCAACGTGGCAGGCCTGATGCCCCACCCCGAACGGGCTTCAGAGGACATCCTGGGTTCCTCAGACGGCCTCATCCTCCTCGAGGGCTTCGTGGCATCCGTCGAGGCTGTACCAGCGTGACGAGCTCTTCATGACCCCGATCCGATGACCATCAGACCACCGAGCGAGATCGCATGACCGACACCAGGGCACCCCACATCCAGCTCGGCATGACCGATGACGAGTATCAACGGGTCATCGAACTCCTCGGGCGCGAACCGATGGCTGCAGAGCTCGCGATGTACTCGGTGATGTGGTCAGAGCACTGCTCGTACAAGTCGTCGCGAGCGCATCTCGGCAGGTTCACCTCCGACCAGCCATGGGTGGTCGTCGGCCCGGGGGAGAACGCCGGCGTCGTCG
>JAQAZV010000109.1:0-9238 GCA_032127155.1 Acidimicrobiia bacterium | reverse complement strand
CACCTCGCCGAAGGTGCGTGCCTTCGAGGCAAGTTCGAGCGCTCCCTGGGAGAGTGCTCCATCGCGTTCTTCTGCAAAGATCCAGGCTGTCATCAGATCACCTTCACCTGTTCGAGCAGGGCGACGATCCGTTCGAATGCTTCGCCGTCGTCCTCGATGATCTCGCCACCTTCGCGGGCGGGCACCGGCTCAACGGCCACGATGGTCTGCCGAGTCTCAGGAGTGACACCGAGATCTGCTGCGGTGGCCGTGTCGATGGGCTTCGACTTGGCCTGCATGATTCCCTTGAAGGTGGGGTAGCGGGGTTCGACGACACCAGCGGTCACAGTCAGGAGGGCGGGGAGCTGGGCCTCGACCACCTCGTAGCCCGCGGCAGTCTGCCGTTCGATGGTGATGGCGCCGTCGGCTACATCGACCTTCCTTGCGAACGAGAGGCAGGGAACGTCCAAGAGCTCCGACATCATCTGCGGCACGATGCCGCTGTAGCCATCGGTGGACTCCGTCCCAGCAATCACGAGGTCGAAGCCCTCGCGGTTGATCGCCGCACTCAGAATCTTGGCAGTGGTCAGAGCATCAGAGCCCTTGAGTGACGGATCATCCACGATGAACGCCTTGTCGGCCCCCATCGCGAGCGCCTGGCGAATGCCCTGGAGGGATCCCGAGGGGGACATGGAGAAGAGGGTGACGGTCCCCTGGGATGCCTCGGCGAGTTGCAGAGCGACCTCGACGCCGTACCGATCCGTGTCATCGAGAACCTGGTCCTGCGGTCTGATGACCCAATGGTTCTCGCTGTCGAGGGCGTAAGGCGTCGCCGGGTCGGGGATCTGCTTGATGCAGACCGCGATGTTCATGGCGTTTCCACTCCTTTGATGGTCAGGTCCGACAGTGTACGGACTTTGAGCGCTTGCTCAAAAATGGATCAGTCGGAGATGAGGGCAGGAAGGAAGTCATCCACGATGCCGGCGAACACTTGGCGATTCATCGTTGCCGTCTCCGTGACCTCGACGTGGGACAGTGGACGGGTTGAGATGCCTGCGGCGAGGTTCGTGACGAGCGAGACCCCTGCGATCTGGGCTCCCATGTGACGCAGGGCAATGGCCTCGGGAACAGTCGACATGCCGACGAGGTCAGCACCGAGGCGTTTGGCCATCTGTACCTCGGCAGGTGTCTCGTAGGTCGGCCCGCTGAACCAGGCGTACACGCCTTCCTTTGGTGTGAGCCCGCGTTTGCGGAAGACGGAACCCAGTTGCCAACGAAGGTCGGAGGAGTACACCTCCGACATGTCGGGGAACCGCGGACCGAGACGATCGTCGTTTGGGCCTGTGAGGGGGTTCTTGCCAGCGAGGTTCAGGTGGTCGGAGATGATCACGAGATCGCCGGGTTCGTAGGTCTCGTTGACGCCGCCGGCCGCGTTCGTCAGAAGGACGTTCCTGGCGCCGGTTGCGACCGCCGCCCTGACGCCGAAGACGACGTCATCCATCGACCATCCCTCGTAGGCATGGACACGACCAGCGAACACGAGGAGCGCCTTGTCCCCGAATCCCACCGAGAAGAGGGAACCACCGTGTCCTGTGACCTGGGGCACGGGAAACCCCGGGATGCTTTCGTACTTCAATTCGATGGCGTTGGGGAGTGACCGTGCATATTCGCTGAGACCTGATCCGAGGACGACGGCGCCGTGGTGGCGCTCGCGCTCGGTGCGTGCAGCAATGACTGCTGCTGCGGCCATGATGGTGTGGTAGCTCACGTGATCACTCCCATGATGAGATCGGGCTTCGGCGTCGGTTCGTCGGCAATGCGCCACGCATTGCCCAGCACGCTGAGCGCGCTGTCGAGGGCAGATTGGTCGTTCCAGGCGATCCGCGCCAGCGGGTCCCCGACGGAGACCGAGTCGCCGACCTTGGCTTCGATGGAGAATCCTACCGATGGATCGATGACGTCCTTCTTTCTCGATCGCCCTGCCCCGAGACGTACGGAGGCAAATCCGATATCGAGGGCGTCGCATCGTGTGATCCAACCGTCCCGCGGTGCTGTGATGACGTACTCGTTCCGGGCCGACGGCAGCTGCGCAGTGTTCTCGATGACCCGAGGATCTCCCCCCTGCCGTTCGATGAGGCGCGCCAACACATCGAGGGCAGCACCGGACGATACTGCCTGCTCCGCCAGGCCACGTGCGGTCTCGGAGTCGGCGATCCCCGCGAGGGTGATCATCTCGGACGCGAACGTGAGCGTCAATTCGGTGACGTCCTCGGGTCCCTCGCCCCGCAGCACGCTGATGGACTCGATGATCTCGTTGGCGTTTCCGACCTCGCGACCGAGCGGTTGGGACATGTCCGTCAGGACCACCGTCACCGGCGTGTCCGAGGATCGACCGATTTCGACCATGGTCTGCGCCAGCATTGCAGCGTCCTGACGGTTCTTCATGAAGGCTCCAGAGCCGACCTTCACGTCGAGGAGGAGCGCGTCGATGTCTTCGGCGACCTTCTTCGACATGATGGACGATGCGATCAGTGGCAGGGAGGGCACGGTTCCCGTTGCGTCACGCAACGCGTACAGGTGTCGGTCGGCGGGCACCAGGGTTTCCGTCTGGCCGGCCATGACGACCCCGATATCGTTGAGCTGCTCGGGGAAGGCCCACGGAGCGATGTCCGTCGTGAAACCCGGGATCGACTCGAGTTTGTCGAGTGTGCCTCCGGTGTGCGCGAGGCTTCGTCCCGATATCATCGGCACAGCGACACCGCACGCAGCGACGATCGGGGCAAGCGGTATCGAGACTTTGTCACCAACACCCCCCGTCGAATGCTTGTCGACCTTCGGTTTCGTTACCGCGGAGAGGTCGAGGACTTCACCCGAATGCAGCATGGCATTGGTCCAGGCCGCGAGTTCGGTCATGTCGAAACCGTTGAAGAGAATCGCCATGAGGAATGCGGACATCTGATAGTCAGCGATCCTGTGTCCCGTGTACTCGGCGATGATCCAGGCCAACTGGTCCGCCGACAGGGTGCCTCCGTCGCGTTTCTGGCCGATCAACTCAACCATCGAGTACGTCATATCCGCTTTGTCCTCCCTACTCGTCCATTCGAAACGGTCACACCTTCCGAACGGAGGAGTTCTGCCTGCTCTGCCTCGTTCCCTGGTACGAGCCGGCCGTCTGCCGTGACGACACGCCACCAGGGGAGGCCTCCCGTCCGCCTGAGGAGGTTCCCGACTGCACGGCCGGCGCCGGGAAACCCTGCGTCGAGGGCGACTTCGCCGTACGACGCCACGTGTCCCTTCGGGATGGCACGCACGATGTCGGTCACTGCGGTTTCGAAGTCCTGATCCATCCTGGTCATCGCGTTGATCCGTTCACAGTGTGCCGAAGAGTCGATCGCCCATGTCTCCGAGTCCAGGCACGATGTAGAAGTTCTCATTCAGCTCCCGATCGTGGGATGCGGCGACGATTCGAACGTCAGGATGATCGCGGTACATCCTGGTGACGCCGTCGGGCGCCGTCACGACACACAGGGCCGTGATCGTGCGGGCTCCTGACGACTTCACCTTGTCCACGGCCCACGACAACGAGCCACCGGTGGCAAGCATCGGTTCGCAGATCAGAACTGACGCATCGGAGAGGTCGGGGAGTTTCGAGTAGTACTCCTGGGGAAGGGCCGTTTCCTCGTCCCGTGCAACGCCCGCGAAACCGATTTTCACGCCTGGGATCATGTCGAGGACGGCATCGAGCATCCCAAGCCCTGCCCTCAGCACCGGCACCGCCACGACGTTCTCCACGGTGTAGCCCATCGTGACCTCGAGCGGAGTCTCGATGTCGTGTTCTGTGAGCGGGAGGCGCTTGGTTGCTTCGAGAACGAGCGTGTATGTGAGGCCGCGCGCAGCCGCTCTGAATTGCTGCGGTTCTGTGTGCTTGTCCCTGAGGACCGTGAGGTAGTGCCTGGTCAAGGGATGGTCGATGACGGTGAGGTTCATGCCCCGAGGCTAATCGCAGTGCGCCTCCCAGGGATGGCCCCAGCACTGGATGCCAGGGCGAAGCTCCCGCTGCCCCCATACACTCATGGGATGTTCGATTCCCTGTCTGGTCGCCTCGGTGGCGTCTTCGACCGCCTGCGGAGCAAGGGACGCCTCTCCGAGGAGGACGTCGACGCCGCGTTGCGGGAGGTGCGCCTCGCACTCCTGGAGGCAGACGTCAACCTCTCCGTCGTCAAGTCGTTGCTCGGGCGCGTTCGTGAACGCGCCCTGGGGGTCGAGGTGACGAAGAGCCTTACGCCGGGCCAGCAGGTCATCAAGATCGTGCATGAGGAGCTCATCGTCACGCTCGGGGATCAGGAGGCACCCCTGGTTCGACCTGCTGCTCCTCCGCTTGTGATCATGATGGTCGGCCTCCAGGGTTCTGGTAAGACGACGACGGCGGCCAAGCTTGCCCTCCACCTGAAGGGCAAGGGCCGCCGCCCGATGCTCATCGCTGCAGACCTCCAGCGCCCTGCCGCCATCGACCAGCTCGAGACCTTGGGCAAGAGGATCGATGTCCCCGTCTACGCAGAGAGATCGAGCAAAGCCGCCAGGGTGGTGAAGGCGGGCCTCAAGGCAGCCAGGGCTGAGACGGCGAATGTCGTGATCATCGACACCGCGGGCCGACTCCAGATCGATCGGGATCTCATGAAGGAGCTGGCGGACGTTCGCAAGGTGTCGTCACCGCACGAGACGCTCCTGGTCGTGGATGCGATGACCGGTCAGGAAGCGGTGAATGTTGCGCTCGGTTTCGAGGAATACACCGATCTGACGGGCCTCGTCATGACGAAGATCGACGGAGATGCGCGCGGTGGTGCCGCAATCTCGGCCAGGGAAGTGACGGGGGTCCCGATCAAGTTCGTCGGTACCGGTGAGACGCTCGGTGACCTCGACACCTTCTATCCCGAACGGATGGCGTCGCGGATCCTCGGTATGGGGGACGTGCTCTCGCTGATCGAAAAGGCCGAGCAGACGTTCGATCAGGAGGAGGCTGAACGAACGGCGAAGAAGATGATGGATGCGTCGTTCGACCTCGAGGACTTCCTCGAACAGTTCCAGCAACTCAAGAAGATGGGGCCTTTGCAGCAGCTGGTTGGTATGCTCCCCGGCGCAGGTTCGGCCCTGCGAGATGTTCAGGTGGATGAGCGCCAGCTCGCCCGCGTGGAGGCGATCATCAGGTCAATGACACCTGGGGAGCGCAAGAATCCGAGGTCGATCAGTGGCAGCCGGAAGCGCCGAATCGCAGCCGGGTCGGGAACGCGGCCGCAGGATGTCAACGGTGTCCTCAAGCAGTTCTCGCAAGCACAGAAGATGATGAAGGCAATGGCAGGCGGACGGAGTCCCATCCCCGGACTCCAACTCCCTGGCATGCCACACCAAAGCAAGAAGAGGTGAGCATGGCAGTCAAGATCCGCCTGACGCGGCTTGGCAAGAAGAAGCAGCCGACGTATCGCGTCGTCGTGACGGACTCTCGGAAGGCCCGCGACGGTGCATATATCGAGCAGCTCGGGTTCTACGACCCGAAGCCGAATCCTTCGGTGATCGATATCAACAACGAGCGTGCCCTCTACTGGCTCACCACCGGTGCACAACCGACGGAGCGCGCCCAGAAGCTGCTCGAGATCTCAGGTGCCTGGACGCAATTCAAGATCGCAAGGGGCGAGATCCACACGGTTGGCGCCGAGGAGCCCGTAAAGGCGAAGGCGGCAAAGCCGAAGGTTGCAGAGCCGAAGGCCAAGGCCGAGGCGGTCGTCCTGGAGGAGAGCGTCGCGGTCGAGGAAGCGGTCACAGCCGATGGCGGTGAGACCGAGGTCGTCGAGGACACCGTCGTCGAAAAGGTCGTTGAGACCGCCGATGGCGTCGAAGCGTCGATCGAAGAAGTAGTCGTCGTTGAAGAAGAAGCCGCTGTCGAGAGTGAGGACGCATCGTGAGCCAGGGCGAAATCGTCGAGAAGGTCGTCACATACGTCGTCAGCGAGATCGTCGACGATCCCTCCTCCGTCGAGGTGAACGTCGTGTCCGATGGCAACGATGCCGTTGTCGCCGAGGTCCGTACGGCCAAGAGCGACATGGGCAGGGTCATCGGCAAGCGCGGCAGGGTGGCACGAGCCATCCGCAGTGTCGCCGGCGCAGCTGGTGACGAGGAAGGTCTTTCCGTCGACGTGGACTTCCTGGATTGACCCCACAGGATTGACACGCTCGATTGACGTGACCGACCAGGGTGATCACATCCCCATCGGGTACGTGCGCAAGGCGCACGGTATCCGTGGGGATGTACTCGTTCGTGGCCTCGTATCGGATGCGGCTGACCGGTTCGCAGGTGTCACCTCCCTGACCACGGGAGACCCAGCAGCACGGGTCTTTCGGGTCACCGCGTCGACGCCGCACTCGGGTGACCACATCCTCCACCTCGAGGGCATCGATACACGCAACGATGCCGAGGACCTCATCGGAACGCAGTTCGTCGTCCCCGCGAGTGATCGCAGGGCGCTCGACGACGGTGAGTGGTGGGCGGAAGACCTCGTCGGCTGCGAGGTCTCGGATCGAGATGGGCAGAGAATCGGAACGGTCACCGACGTTGTGACAGGGGCCGCCCAGGACCGCCTCGTTGTGATGACTGATGGGGGAGTGGCGGGTGAGATCCCGTTCGTGGATCCACTGGTCCCTGAGGTCGACATCACCGAGCGCCGGATCGTCGTCGATCTCCCGCCTGGTCTGTTCGAGTGATGAGGCAGGTGGATCGTGATGGAGGACGGGTGCGGGTGTCCGGAGACCGCAGTGGATCCCGAACCTCAGGCTCGCACACATTGGGCTCGCGCACATTCGCTACGGGTCCGGATCATCGGGATGCCCCCACTGGCCAGGACCACGAGGTGGTCGTTTCGTGTAGGTGTGGCCGAGCCCTGAGGTCCACCGGGGCGTTCCGTCGGGAAGGATTGCGTACATCCAGCGCGCCGCGTGTTTGATGACGTGATCGTGCCGACACAGGGGAGCGAGGTTCGAAACATCCGTCGGACCACCGTCGGCCCATGCGTCGATGTGGTCGAGGTCGCATTGTGTCGCTGGCATGCGGCAACCAGGGAAGGCGCAGGTGCGCTGGCGAATCTGGACCGCTCGCTTCATCGCCTCGGTTGGTCGTCGGAGGGTGGTTCCGATCGCGATCACCTCACCGGTTGCCGGATCCGTCGCGGTATAGCGCCAGGTTGCAGCCGTGTGTTGGTCCGCGACCTGTCTCGCTATGTCGGCAATCACCGGCCCGTATCCGTTCAGTTCTCCGGGATGATGTGCGAGGCCCGCCAGGGTGTCGAGGTCCACATGGATGTCCACCACACCACCACGACGGGATCGCTGGCGAGGTCCATCCTCTGAGGCGGTGACCGGATCGGGATCGAGGACGTCGAGGAAGGTATCGGCGCGGAGCTGGTCGATGGACCGTACTTCGCCTTTGCCGCGCAGACCCTTGGCGTTGGTCGTGAGGCGCTGCATGATCCGGGCGGCGCGGTCGGGCGGCAGATCGAAGGCGTGGAGGTGTGCGGTCCCTGCTTGGGTTGGCTCGAGGTACACCCTTCGTTCCTCGACGGCGTGGGCATACCGCCGTTCCGCCTCGTCGGGATCCGCTTCGATCCTGAGTTTCGCGAGAAGGGCTCCGAGTTCACCCGTGGTCAGATGGGGTGCCTCGTCTATGACCCTGTCGACGATTCGCCGAGCGGTGTGGTCGGGGAGGTCGGATGTGTGTCGGTCGATGACCTTGGCCCTGCGCCCATCAAGCTGCCCGTTCTCCATCGACGCCGCGACCGATGAGAGTCGATCGTCGAGATTGAGGGCGAATACGAGCTCAGAATCCGCCGAGTGGCGGGTGAGGTGGAGTGCCGCCCGGATCTCGGCCGCACTCGATTCGAAGCCCTCCATGGCCTCGGGACTGGCCAGAACGTTGCAGACCGCCACCATGTCCTCGTAGATCTTGGCCTGGAAGTGGTTGACCAATCGCTGGTGGGCTCGCAGGACAACGATCCTGTCGTACCCACAGACGGTGGTGACATCGATGCACGCGAGCTCGTCCGCAAGCAACGGACCCGGAGGGATTTCGTCGAGATCGTCGGGGATCCCCGGGCACCACGCATGAGGGGCGTCGTGCGAGGTATGCGGATCGTTGATGAAGAAGTCCGTGTTGGGCACGTTCCTGAGCATGGAGACACCATCTCAACCGCCTGTGACACGATTCCGGCGAACGCTTCCCCAGGGTCGCACGGAGGAGGACACCCAAGAGGATGCGTGCCGCCGAACCTCGGGGGCAATTGGTTCCCATTACGCTCGGACCGTGCCTCTCCACAGAGACGAGTTCTCGATCGATCCTGACCTCGTTCGGTCGCTGCTGACCCAGCAGTTCCCACACTGGGCGGATCTTCCGCTGACCCAGCTACGAACGGCAGGAACGGTGAATCTGATGTTTCGACTCGGGGAGGACAAGGTTGTGCGCCTCCCTCGTACGAAGGACTTCGCAGACGGCCCTCGACGAGAAGCCATGTGCCTGCCACGGTTCGCAGACAGACTCCCGCTGCAGGTTCCCCGGTTTCTCGCCCTGGGTGAACCGATGGAGGACTACCCATCGCATTGGTCGATCCTCGATTGGATCGAGGGAACCACCGGCGACTCGGCGAGCCTTCCCAACCTGGACGAAGCCGCGATTGCCCTCGCTGCGTTCGTGTTGGCGCTCAGACGTATCCCGATCGATGGAGCGCCAAGGGATGGCAGCTACCGAGCATTCGGTCTGGCCAAGGTCGACCCTGGCATGCAGCGCTGGGCCGCTGACCTTCCCGATGACATCGACCGCACATCCGTGCTGCGTGTCTGGGACCGATGCTTGGCGCTCGGGGAACGGGGAGGACCTCCGACCTGGCTTCACAGCGATCTCAGGGGTGACAACCTGATCGCTCGGGACGGCGACCTCACCGCAGTCATCGATTGGGAGGGATGCACCGTCGGCGACCCCAGCGCGGACTACCTCGCTGCCTGGTGGCTCTTCGACGCACCCAGCCGAGACACATTCCGGTCTGCCCTGGAAGCCGACCCTTCCGATTGGATGAGGGCGAAGGGTTGGGCGCTGTTCATGGCCGTCGCCGCCATTCCGTACTACGCCGACACGAACCCGGCGTTCGTGGCACAGGCACGAACCGCCATCGCGGAGGTCCTCGCTGACGGCTCGGTGTGACAACCGGGGACATACGGTCGGGGTC
>JAQAZV010000108.1:0-2634 GCA_032127155.1 Acidimicrobiia bacterium | reverse complement strand
TAGGTCTTGATGGTCGGCTCGGGCAGGCCGAGTTCCCTGGTGATCTGCTGGTGCGGCCGACCGTCGGCGATATCGGACGCGACCCGACAAAGGCGCCGATCTGACGTCAAGTCTTCCAGGGGCTACTTGCGGACCCGCGAGCCCCTCATCGACTTCAGTTCCGGCGTCGAGACATCTTCGAGCGTGACGAAAGCATCCGGGTTGACGGTGTGCACGATCGAGAGAATCTCGGCGCCGCGTCGACGCGGCACAACGGTGAAAGCCAGCCGGACCTCCCCGTTCTTGCCCTCAGCATTGACAACGGTGACACCAAAACCCGCTTGTCTCAAAGCGGGTGCCACTTCCGGCGAATCCAAGGGTGTAATGACCCGGAGCACGCTTTGTCCCATAGCGATCCATCCCTCGATGGTTCCCCCAAGGACGGTGCCGGTGGCGAAACCGCCAGCGAACGCGATGATGCGTAGTGGACTGTCCATATTGGTCAGCACCAATCCGGCCGCCAGAACCCACACCAACGATTCGCAGAAGCCGAGGGCACCGGCGATCCATTTTCTGCCCCGCACCAGCATCACAATGCGGATCGTCCCGAGTGAGACGTCGGTGACACGCATCACAAAGACGAGGAGGGCGCCGAGAACTGCAGTCATGGGGCGGAGTGTAGAAAGGAGTGGACGTGCGGTACGACATCCCCGGCAGCAATGTGGCTGTGTCCCGCTCTTCGACCTACCTGGCGGCAACCTTCCGGACACCGCCGGAACCTGACGAGAAGATCGAAGAGCCAAACGTTACCGTCTGCCCCGTTGGCACCGACCGCCTGGCATCGAGCAGTCCAGTCCGTTCGCAAGCGCACATATCACTCATCACGAGGAGCGATCTGAAGCGTCTATTCCAGCGCCGATTCGTCAACCGTTGGAAGATCCGTTGGAAGTTTCGTCCCCGGCGCAACAAGGCCCTGGTCAGAAACCGCCCTGACCAGTGCCTTTGTTCGTAGCGGGGGTGGGATTTGAACCCTTGACCTTCGGGCTATGAGCCCGACGCGTGGGCTTCCAGTACCGCTGAACGACAGTGCCTGGCGATGGCGAACATCCTCATGGATGAGTAGGCCTGTCAACGAGTGCTACCCAGCATCAGGCTGTGTCAAGTCGTTGGGCTTCAGAATGGCTTCAGACTCATGGTCACAGACCGTCCAGAACCCTCAAGCCTCGCTACCTGCCCGCAGACACCCGAACACGGGTGTTCCGGATCTTGCAGTTGTCAGGATGTCCTTCTTGCGCCGTACCTGATGATCGGCGGGAGCCTGAAATGAGGGCCGCGCCGAGGGCCCGACAACGGAGTGCTCAGAGACGCCCCAGGGCAGCAGCCGCCAGCTCGATCAGTACATCTCGCGGCTCAGCGAGTTCCCCATAGCCACCGTTCACACCGAGCCCGATGAACCTGCCACTTCCGGCGTCGACGGCGAGTCCGCGGAACGCCTGGGAGTAGACCGCCGCAACGCCCAGATCAGGGACAGTCTCCGCGCTGCCCTCGGCGACCTTCGCCATGTAGCCGTCGAACAACGCCGCCGGAGCGGCGGAACGCCCCTCACCGTCGTCGACGCTGACACCGACGGGCGAGGCGGCGATCCGAGATGGTGCGTCGGCGCTGCTGAATGGCAACGAGGCGTTCGTCGATGAGCCGCCGGATTCGCTCGGCGACCCGGACGCTCATCTTCACCCGAACAAGACCGGCGCGATGCACTTCGGCGACGGGAAGTACGGGCGCCCCATCGTGCTGCACGGACGGAGACGCGTCGGGTCCCGAAATCGGATCGAGATCGATGGAACAGCAGGCGACGTCATCGACATCCGCGCCTTCCGGTTCACCCTGCTGGAGATCAACAACTGGGTCGACGCCGACCAGTCGACCGGGCGTCTCGTACATGTCCCGAACGGAAGGCTCTTCAAGTGCGTTGCGGCGAACCACACCGAGAGGTTCTTCCGCATCTGGCACGAAATCCCAGTGTCGGTGACCTTCGAATCGGATTGGCGCCGAGCCGAGGAGATCCCCCGCGAGTGGATCGCTCCTCTTGCGATCGCAGAGGAAGAGTTGCGTCACCATCAGAAGATCGCAAGCGCCGCGCGCGACTCCTTCATTAACTTCCGGGAGTGGCGACCGACGGTGTACGTCTCGACCCGGGACAGCGGCCCTACCCCTGCGGGTTCTTCAGCGCATCCAACTCCGCCTTGGCCGACTCGACACGGACACGGGCCTTGAGGGTGCGACGCAGCACCGTCGCTCTCCACCGAGTGAGTTCATCGATCTCCGCCTCCGTAGCCGGTTCGTCGGCCCCCATCCGGCGGCTCGCGGCATCGACCTCCTCCGTTGCGTCCGTGAGGCGCTGTTCGAGGGTCTTGAGCCGTGCCTGCACCTCTGCCAGGTTTTCCTCCGCCTCCGTGAGCGTCTGGTGGCGACCGGACTCCGGACCCGCAAGGAGGTCGACCGACTCTCCGGCGAGCACGGCAGCCGTCATCGGCAGCTGTTCCAGCAACCGATCGAGGTCGCCGCCGAGAGCATCGAGCATGTCATCCCTGCGAATTCGCATGGAAACGAAGACGATGGCTGCGTCGGCACACGATCGAACGATCGCCAGCCGAT
>JAQAZV010000107.1:0-22169 GCA_032127155.1 Acidimicrobiia bacterium | reverse complement strand
CGTCTCATGGACGTTTCGAACCCAATCGAGGACGCCGTCGTCCCTCATGACGGTCCTCGTGCCGATGCCACCGGGAAAGACGATGACGTCAGGCGACATCACGTTGTCGAAGGTGGCGTCGACGGACAGGCCGAGGAAGCCGTTGTCGGATCTGACGATGCCGAGGCGTGAACCTACGAAGACCACCGACGTCCCAGGAAGGCGCTGGAGGACCTCGTACGGGCCGACGGCGTCCAGCGCCGTGACCTTATCGAAGAGCGGAATGGCGATCTGCATCGGGCGAGCGTACCCCGACGCACTCAGGTTGAACCTGAGTCGAGTCCGAGCATGGCTCGCTTCTTCGCTAGGTACGTGTCATCGCTGACGTGGCCAGCGAGGTGCTCCGCTCTCAGGTCAGTGAGGTTGTCCACCAAGGCGGACGATCTCGCCACCGAGTCCCCATACCGCTTTCCTTCCGGGGCTCGGGGTGGCCTGGCGATGTAGTAGATGGCCGTCCCGATGTAGAGGGTGAACACGATCAGGGCCGTCCACAGGACTTTTGCCGCGACGCTGAGGTCGCGTCGCCTCGCACAGTCGATCAGTGCGGCAGCGACGATCAGGACAAGGGGGATGAGAATGGCGATTGCCGTGGCGATGTCGAGTTCGTCTGAGATGCGGAACATGATCAGCTGAGGAGTTTCGCCTTCATGGAGGTGAAGTCCTCTTCGGTGATCGCCCCGGCATCCCTGAGGTCCGCGAGCTTCTCGAGTTGCGCGATCGTCGTGGGAACGATGGCCCCCGGCTCGGTCGCCCCGGTCGCCGCTGGCCCATTCGAGAAGTTCGCGACCTCATCATCGTGTGGCCTGGTGATGAAGTAGATGATCATTCCGAAGACGGGGAGGAGCACGATGGCGACCGCCCACAGGCCCTTGGCGAGTCCTGGGATGTCATTTCGTCTTGCGAGGTCGGTCAAGGCGAAGATCCACAGGATGAGCAGGGGTATCCAGATCAACAACAGCAGGAAGATTTCCCAGAACTCCACGGATGCCTCCGGTCTCGTGTGCGTGCTCGATCCATCGTAACGACCATTCGTTTTGCGGTCGCTCGCAAGTCCTTCATTCCTGGCCCCCGATTGCCGATGAAAGGTGTGATGACCGCCAATCGGGACTTCACATGATGCTCTACGCCATCTTTGCCGGCCTCGTCGTCGCCTGCGCCTCGGTGTTTGGTGCTGTGTACCTGCTGCGGAAGCGGCATGACCGTCGGCTGGGCTACATGGCCCAATACGATCAGCTCACTGGCCTCATCAACCGGGCGCTGTTCCAGGACCGTCTCGACTCTGCGCTTGCCCGTGCCAGGAGGGAGGGCGGTTTGGTGACCGTGATGTTCCTCGACATCGACGGATTCAAAGGTGTCAACGACCGGTTCGGTCACGCCGTGGGCGACGAGCTCCTGCGTCAGGTCGCGGCACGCCTCGTTGCCTGCCTCAGGGAAGCGGACACTGTTGCACGCCTCGGAGGTGACGAGTTCACGGTGATCCTGGAGGGCGGCAAGCGCGTCGAGGACGCCGGTCAGGTTGCCACGAAGATCCTGCGAGCGATCGGTACGCCCTTCCGGATCGGTGCGCGCGAACTGGTTGTGACAGCGTCCATCGGAATCGCGGTCTATCCGGTGGACGGCGACTCGTATGAGGAGTTGGTCAAGGGCGCCGACACCGCGATGTACCAGTCGAAGTCAGCCGGGCGCAACACCTATCAGTACTTCACCCGTTCGCTGAGGGACCGCACGGCGGATCGCCTCGACCTGCTCGACGACCTCCGTGCCGCGATCGAGGACGGCGATCAGCTCACGGTCGAGTACCAGCCGAAGGTCGACGTCGCCAGGGGAGTCGTCATCGGCCTCGAGGCGTTCATGCGGTGGGATCATCCCGAACGGGGGCGTTTGATGCCAGGGGCGTTCATCCCGCTCGCGGAGGAGTCCGATCTCATCGTTCCCATGACATCCTGGCTGCTCGACGAGGCCTGTTCGGATATGCGCCGGTGGCTCGATGACGGCATGCGGCCGATGCGGGTCGCGGTCAACGCTTCGGAGCGACTGTTCAGGGATGCCAACCTGGTCGAGACCATCGCCGTGGCGCTGTCCGCTGCACAGCTGGACCCCAGGCACCTCGAGATCGAGGTGACCGAGCGGATGATCACCCAGGAGACGGAGCGATGCTCGCGAGCGATCGAACGGCTCGCCGACATGGGTGTCAAGGTGTCGATCGACGATTTCGGTACCGGATACACGTCACTTCGGCACCTTCAGAGCCTTCCGGTGCGCGCGCTCAAGATCGATGAGTCGTTCGTTCGGGAAGCCCATCGTCGCAAGGAAGCGCAGACGATCGCACAGGCGATCATCGGTATTGCCAAGACGTTCGGCCTCGAAGTGATTGCCGAAGGGGTCGAGTCGCCTGAGGAACTCTCGGTCATGAGGGCTCTGGGATGCAACAACGTGCAGGGGTATCTCGTCGCACGACCGCTGCCAGCCGCTCACGTCCTCGAGTTCGTCGATAGCTACGACAAGACGCTCTCGTTCAAGCCTGAGGCCTCGACCTGATCGTCAGGCGAGGGGTTCGGGACGGGTGACGATGCCGATGCCACCGTCCGAAAGGGTGGCATCGATCACCCAAACCCCTCGGCTCGACGAGAACGCCACAACGATGCGGTCGGCAGCCTCGCTCCTCGTGCCTGCGACATAGCCAGCCTTCGGGGTCGCCCAAAGGAGGAGAAGCGTGCCATCGCTCGTCGAGAAGGATGCCCGGCCGCCATCCACCGAAATGATGCGTGAAAGGTCTTCGGAGAGTCCCACGGTGGGATCATCGGACGACGACAAACCAGGTGTTGCGGAACTCCCCCCGGTGCCAGCGGAGTCATCCTGGCCCCCGGCGGCGTCGTCGCTCCCCTGGGTGGGTCCGCCGGTGGTCGAAACGAAACCGCCGGAGGCATGGGGCTCGAGATCATCGGGCGCACCCACCTCAACGACAGGGAGCGCAGCGACCTCTGCCGCAGTCATCGGTCTGAGTGGCCGGTCGAGGACCTGACCACCTGCAACGGCGACTGCTCCAGAGGCCACCAATCCTGCCACGACGGCTGCTGTGATCCAGCCGGCGACCAGGAGGAGTCTCTGCCGCAATACGAACATCATCGAGGCCCCGGGGTTGTGGCGTTTCCAACAGCATGTTAAGGAGTTGCTAAGGCTTGTGCCACCTGCAAGGCTTCCCCGATGGCATCCGTCGTGATCATCGAGGACGACCAGCGAATCAGGGAGCTGATGGCGCGGGTCCTCGCAGAAAAGGGGTATGAGGTCGAGGGTGCAGGCACCGCCCTCGATGGCCTTCAGCGGATCGTCGGTTCCTCGCCCGATGTCGTGGTACTCGACATGGGGCTTCCCGACCTCGACGGTGCAGAACTCCTGAAGATGATCCGGGCCGTGACGGATGTTCCCGTTGTGGTGGCAACAGCGAGGAGCGAGGATCGAGACGTCATCAGGACACTTGACGCTGGAGCCGACGACTACCTCGTGAAGCCCTTCAGCGTCGAGCAGCTCGAAGCGCGCGTACGTGCGGTGTTGCGGCGTGCGTCGAATGACGCTTCCCGCCCAACCGTGACCGTGGGGGAGTTGAAGCTCGATCCGAACGCCCGCTTGGCGACCCTCGGCACGACGTCGCTCCGGCTGAGCCCCAAGGAGTTCGACCTGCTGTTCTACCTCGCGGAGCACGAGGGGACGGTCATCTCGAAACGCCAGCTGATGGCAGAAGTGTGGCGCCAGCCCTACGGAGGGTCCGAGAAGACTGTCGACGTGCACATCTCGTGGCTGCGCAAGAAGCTGGGGGAGTCCGCCGCTGAAAGCCGATACCTCGAAACCGTCTACGGCGTTGGGGTCAAGCTCGTCGATCCCTCATGAGGAAACGCCTTGCGCTGCTGAGCCTTGCGGTCGCCTCGCTCGTGGTCGTTGCCTTCCTGGTCCCTGTGGCCATGTTGATTCGCAACCAGGCGTTGACGCGCGCGCTCTCCGCCGCAGAACGTGATGCCCAATCGGTTGCCGCAGCGATTGCCGTGGCAGGAGCAGCTGCTGGCACGGGTTCTTCTGATGCCGGCCTCGCCGAGAACATTGTGAACGGATTTGGTCAGCCGGCCGGCCTCAGCGTCATCTTCTTCGATGGGAGCGTCGTTGGTGAGCCGGTGGTTCTGTCCGCCAACATCGGTCAGGCCCGCCGCGGAGCTGCCTTCACCGCGATCACCGAGGGCGGCGCGGAGATCCTCGTCCCTGTGTTGCTACCCGATGCCCCGAATGCCGTAGGAACGATCGTCGTGCGGGCATTCGTATCGGAATCCGAACTGTCCAAAGGTGTGGCGCAGGCATGGGTGATGCTGCTCGGTCTCGGGATTTCGATCATTGCCATCGCCGTGTTTGCCGCTGACCGATTGGGTCGATCGGTGGTGCGACCCGTCACGGAGCTTTCGGACGCCGCGCACCGGTGGGGCCAGGGCGAGCTCGACACCAGGGTCGTTCCCGGCGGACCGGAGGAGATCGCCGAGGTCGGCGAAGCGTTCAACACCCTCGCTGGGAGGCTGGACATCCTCCTTGCTGCAGAACGCGAATCAATCGCAGATCTCTCCCATCGCCTTCGTACGCCACTCACCGCGTTGCGGCTCCAGGCAGACTCGCTCGCCGATCCCGGCGAGAGCGAAATGCTGAAGGAGGACATCGACCAGCTGGAGAGTGCCATCGATGAGCTGATCCAATCTGCTCGGTCTCGGTCTGTGCGGGCAGGCGTGGACGAGGCCGTCGATCTCGGTGAGGTCGTGGGACATCGCGCAAGTTTCTGGCAGGTGCTTGCCGATGAACAGGGGCGGCCGACCTCGATTCGGGTCGAGGAGGGTCGCCACCCGGTGGCCCTCCCACGTTCCGACCTCGGAGCGATGGTGGACGTTCTCATCGAGAATGTATTCGCCCACACCCCGATCGGGTGCGGCTACCGCATCACGGTACGCGATCAGAATGACGGCCGCCCGGTCCTCATCGTGGCAGACGACGGGCAGGGTTTCGCCGACCTGGGAGTGGCTCGCAGGGGTCGTTCCGGCGCAGGGTCGACAGGTCTCGGACTCGACATCGTTGTTCGAACGGCTGAGCGCACCGGGGGAGGGGTCCGCCTCGGGACGTCCCACGAGGGCGGTGCGGAGGTCACCGTGGTGTTCGGACGTCCCCGTCGCGGCAGATCATCGATCACGGCTTGAATCTGCGTCAGCGGGCAGCGACAGGCTGCAGGAAAGAGCTCAGCTGACCGAGGCGTTCCTGATTCGCTCGGTAGTAGACCCACTTCCCGCGCTGTTCTCGCGAGACGAGGTCGACATCGGTGAGCACCTTGAGATGATGGCTGACGGTCGGTTGGGAGACACCGAGAGGCTCGGTGAGGTCGCAGGCACACTGTTCGCCCGATGACGCAACGAGGCTGAAGAGTCGAAGGCGAGTCGGATCAGCCAGTGCCTTCAGCATCGCGGCCATCTCGCTCGCGCTGTCGGCGGCAAGTGGTTCACAGCAGAGTGGTTCACAGCAGTCCATGGGCACAGCCTACTTGACGTATAGATGTGTGTCTATAGGATACGCATAGATGACCGTCTATATGAAAGGAAGTGGCATGACAGCTCCGACCACAGGCAGGGTTCAGTTGGCTCTGAACGTCGGCGATCTCGAAGCCTCGATCGGGTTCTACTCGACCCTCTTCGGTGTACCCCCTCACAAGGTGCGCTCCGGCTACGCGAACTTCGCGATCGAGGAACCGCCGCTCAAGCTGGTCCTCATCGAGGGTTCCGACGGGGGGACGATCAACCATCTCGGCGTCGAGGTGGCCGACAGTGAGGCGGTCGACGCAGCGGCGACGCGGTTTGACATCGGCGGGCTCGCAACCGAGAAGGAGGCAGAGGTCACCTGCTGCCATGCGCTCCAGCACAAGGTGTGGGTCACGGCCCCGGATGGAGAGCGATGGGAGTACTACCGGGTGATCGCCGACGTCGAAAGCCCCCCTGGGAACCACGACTCGTTCGACGGAAGTGACTGCTGTTCCGACACCACGGCCTCGTCGGTGGCCGTGTAGGCACGGTCCGAATGGCCAACGATCGAAGGGAGGTGACCATGGACTCCACAAAGGACACTGTCTGTTGCCCGCTGGGCGACGACTGCTGCACGAACGACGCCGCCTGCTGCTGACCCACGCTGGATCCGTGGCCCTCCTCCTCCCAGCGGGGGGAGGGCCACTCGTCCGTGCCAAAACCAACTCCTGTGCGCGCAGCGAGCCCCCGACACGGTCATGGCGCGTTCGTGGGACAATCATGGGGTCGAGAAGAGAAGGACCCATGACGACCGTGATCGTGCCAGCCAGTGTTGAGGACCCACCTCCGGGTTACCCCGTGGAGTGGGAACAGGACTCGATCCTCAAGGACGGGGGAACGGTTCGCATTCGACCGATTGTCCCTGCGGATGCTGATGCTCTCCAGGACTTCGTCAAGGCAATGTCGACCGAGAGCAGCTACTTTCGATTCTTCCGCGTCAAGCGGGAACTGACTTCCGACGAGCTGAGGGAATTCACCCAGCTCGACTATCGCAAGAACATGGCCTTTGTGGCCCTCCTCGACGGTCGGATCGCAGGCGTCGGCAGATACAACGTCATCGAGGATGAGCCGACACTTGCCGAGGTCGCATTCACGGTGGCTGATGGCCTCCAGGGACGCGGCGTGGGCACCCTGCTCGTCTTCCGTTTGACCACCTTTGCCCGTGCCCACGGAATCACGGGGTTCAGGGCGTACGTGCTAGCGGACAACCATGCGATGATGCGCGTCTTCCGCAATGCCGGGTTCACCCTCGCCCGTGAGATGGACGAAGGCGTCTACACCGTCACCTTCCCGACGCTGGAATCCGAGGCAGTTCTCGAGGCAGAAGGGGAGGCGGAACGTCGATCCACCGCAGCGAGCATCATGCCGTTCTTCTATCCACAGTCGGTGGCTGTCATCGGAGCGAGCCGCAACAAGGCCTCTATCGGGGGGCGCCTCTTCAACAACATCATCAACTCCGACTATCGGGGTCCCGTCTATCCCGTCAATCCCAAGTCTCCGTTCATTCGATCCATTCCCACGTATCCATCGATCCTGGACATCCCGGTTCCTATCGACCTCGCCTTCGTCGTCGTGCCGGGCCCGCTGGTGATCGACGTCGCGCGTGAGTGCGCGGAGAAGGGTGTCAAGGGGCTCTGCGTGATCTCGGCAGGGTTCTCCGAGACCGGCGCCGAGGGATCCAGGGCCGAGGCCGACCTGCTGAAGGTCGTGAGGGAGTCCGGCATGCGCATGATCGGACCCAACTGCATGGGTCTGCTCAATACCGATCCCGCCGTGAGTCTCGATGGTCAGTTCGGACCGCTACCTGCACGTCAGGGAAACGTCGCCATGTCCTCGCAATCCGGTGCCCTCGGACTTGCGATCCTCGACTACGCCAGGGAGCTTGGCATCGGAATCTCGACGTTCGTCTCCGTCGGTAACAAGGCGGATGTGTCCGGCAACGATTTGCTCCTGTTCTGGGAGGATGATCCGAATACCGATGTCATCCTCCTGTACCTGGAGTCCTTCGGCAATCCGAGGCGATTCGGCAGGATCGCTCGACGCATAGGGAGGCGGAAGCCGATCGTCGCAGTGAAGTCCGGACGCACCGCTGCAGGCGCTCGCGCAGCGTCCTCGCACACAGGTTCATTGGCCAGCCTTGATGTCGCCGTTGATGCCTTGTTCGATCAGGCAGGTGTCGTCAGGGTCGACACTCTCGAGGAACTTTTCGACGTGACGGCACTTCTCGCCAACCAACCTGTTCCGAAGGGACGGCGCGTTGGCCTTGTCACCAATGCGGGTGGTCCTGGCATCCTCGCCGTGGATGCGCTCGAGAGCCGCGGCCTCGAAATCCCAACCTTCTCGGATGAGCTCCAGTCGACGATGCGGGAATACCTCAGCTCTGACGCATCGGTCACGAACCCTGTAGACATGATTGCGGCTGCGGGTCCTGCCGAATTCAAGAGGACGATCGAGTTGCTGATGGAGACCGACGAGGTCGACGCGGTGATTGCCCTCTACATCCCTGCATCCAACATCGGTGTGCCGGAGACGGCGACCGCCATCAAGGAGGCCGTCGAGGAATCTCCGCACGACAAGACCTTCCTCAGCGTCTACATGCACAGCGGTGGAGCACCGACCGAGCTCGAGAGCAAGCAGGTGAAGTTCCCTGTGTTCCCGTTCCCTGAGCGAGCGGCCAATGCGTTGCGCAAGGCCGTGGACTACTCCGAGTGGCTCGACGAACCCGCAGGACAGCGCGTCGTCTTCGATGACGTCGATCCGGGGAAGGCACGGGCTGTGATCGATGATGCCGTGTCCCACATGGGCGAGGCGGGTGATTGGCTCTCTCCAGAGGCCGTCGATTCCGTTCTCGTCGCCTACGGCCTTCGCATTCCAAGGACCGCCGTCGTGGCGACGCCCGCCGAGGCCATCGCCTTCGCCGATGATCTCGGGTCGCCGGTGGTACTCAAGGTGATCTCACCTTCTGCGGTCCACAAGTCGGATGTTGGCGGTGTTGCTCTCAACATCGTGGGAGCATCAGCCGTCACCAAGGCTTTCGAGCAGGTGACCGCAGCAGTGCCAGATCCGCAGGGAGTTCTGATCCAGGAGTTCGTCGAGGGCGGGCACGAGGTGCTGATCGGCATGGTGGAGGATGGCAACTTCGGTCCCCTGATCGTGTTCGGCCTCGGTGGCGTATTCGTCGAGCTCATCGGCGACGTTGCCTTTCGGATCGCCCCGCTCACGGATGCAGACGCTCGGAGCATGATTCGGGACGTCAAGTCGGCGCGCCTGCTCGAGGGTTATCGAGGCGGCGCTCCCGGCGATATCGACGCGGTCGTTGACACCCTGCTGCGGGTTTCGCAGATGATCGATGACGTTCCCGAGATCTTCGAGATGGACCTGAATCCGGTGAAAGTCGGCACGCCGGGGAACGGCGTGCGTATCGTGGATGCGCGCATCAAGGTGCGGCCGGTGACGCGGAGTTGGAATCCTTCTCGTACCGACCTGCCGTCTGCGCTGTGAGGAGGGAACCATGCACGTTCGCGATCTGATGACCACCGATGTCGTCGCCGTGGGGCCGACAACGTCCATCAGGGACGCAGCTCGCATGATGTTCCGGTATCGCGTATCGGGCCTGCCGGTCGTTGATCCAGATGATCACGTCCTTGGGATCATCACCGAAGGCGACTTCCTCGCCATGGAGCTCGAGCGGGCAGAGACCGGTATCGAGCACCCGATTGTTGCTGATGTGATGTCACATTCGGTGCTCTCTGTCTCACCCGATCTGGAACTCATGGATGCTGCCAGGTTCATGCATGAACACAGTGTCAAGCGTGTTCTCGTCGTCGAGGATGACCGCATGGTCGGGATCCTGTCACGCTTCGATATCGTCGCCGCCTTCACGAGGCCGGATGATCTCATCGAGGATGAGATCAGGGAGGACCTCATCAGGCGTGTGCTGTTCGTGGATCCCGAGACCGTCGATGTGCACGTCACCAACGGTGTCGTCATGTTCGTCGGCACGATCGGGACTCGAACCGAAGCGCGCCTCGTCGAGGAGCTGGCACGCAGGCTCGACGGAGTTGTCAGCGTCGACAACCGCCTCGACTGGCGAATCGACGACACCTCGACAGATGCTGACGTCGACGCGTAGCGGCTTCCATGGCGTTGAGATCGCCCTCGAAGGATCGTCCTCCGACCCCGATCTGGATCTCTTCCTCGTCCATGCGACGGGGTTCTGCAAGGAGCTGTGGAGGCCCGTTGCACGGCCCCTGCTTCGTGAGCACGCTTCGCTTGCATGGTTGGCGATGGACCAACGCGGCCACGGCGCCAGTGGCCAGGGTGAGCCGCCCTACGAGTGGGACCTCCTCGGCCGCGATGTCCTCGCGGTCATCGGCGACGGTCGGGCACGCCTCGGCGTAGGTCATTCGAGTGGCGGTGCGGCGATCGCCCGTGCAGAGATCCTTCGGCCGGGCACCTTCGACGGACTCGTACTGATCGAACCGATCATCTTCCCGCCGCCGTTCGGCCGTCGCGATATCCCGCTTGCTACTGGCGCGGAGAGGAGACGGGCGAACTTCCCCGACCGCACGACCGCCAGACAGCGGTTTGCGGACGGACCATTCGCCACATGGGAACCGGAGGTGCTCGACCTGTACATCGACCACGCGTTCACCGACGATCGCGGTGGACGCTCCCTCAGGTGCAATCCACAGGTGGAGGCAGACTTCTACAGGGAGGGCGCAAATCACGATACGTGGGATGGACTGTCGGACATTGATGCTGCTGTGATCCTTGTGGTCGGGGAATATTCGGATTCCCCTACCGAGCCCTTCGTCGGTCTCCTCCGAGACCGATTCCGCCATGCGGACCTCGTGATCGTCCCCGGCGTCGGGCATCTCGCGCCGATGGAAGCACCAGAGTCGATTGCCACGATCATCGGAGGAGCCCTCCGGGATCAGTGAGCCTGCCGGTACCATCCGTGGATGCCGCTCGTATCTGCCGAAGAGGTTGGATCCCTCGCTGCCCAGCTGGCGCATTCCGACGGGCTTCGGGTAGCACGCATCGGGATCGACTTCGACCCATTCGACTTTGCACGAACCGGCGCTCCGCTTGTCGATCGCGCAGTTGCGTATTCCATGCCAGACGGCGACCGACTCGTCGGACTTGGCACGGCGTGGCACGCGACGTCATCGGGACCCGATCGCTTCAGCGACCTCAGCGAGGCGATCGAAGGCCTTCCTGATCCCTCCCTGACGGTCTTTCTCGGCTACTCGTTCCTCGACGAGCAAACCCCGAATGGACTGTGGACGAATTTCGCCCCGGCAGAGGCTTTCGTACCCCGCATCGGGATTCATCGCATCGATGGCCGTTCGACACTCACGGTGGTCATCCCTGAAGGTGAGGACGCGGATCGAACCCTCGGCCTCCTCGCCGGAATGCGGAGGCCGGACTGGGTGCCAGTCGTCGATTTCGGAGACCACCAGATCGAGTCCCGACCACCAGTCGGTGACTGGGCGCACCTCGTGGCCGATGCGGTCACGACGATCGGTGCCGGGGACCTCGACAAAGTCGTCCTTGCGAGGTCGGTGAAAGTCGAGAGTTCTGAAGCGGTGGCCATCCTCAGGGTGTTCCGCCAGCTCGTCACGGCCTACCCCGACTGCTACAACTTCGCATGGAAGTCAGGACCCAGCGTGTTCATGGGAGCAAGTCCCGAACTCCTCGCCGAGGTTCGCGGTGGCCAGTTCCGTTCCAATCCCCTCGCGGGGTCTGCCAGGAGGGGGGAAGGCGAGGACGAGGATGATGCCATCGGGATCGCGCTCCTCACCTCGTCAAAGGACCGCAATGAGCATCAACTCGTCGTCGATGACATGCGCGAACGCCTCAGCGGGATCGTCGACGACCTCACCATCCCCGATATCCCGGCACTGAAGCGGATGGCAACCGTGCAGCACCTCTCGACCCTGATCACCGGGACCGTACCTGTCGGAACATCGGTGTTGGATACTGTTGCGGCCCTTCACCCGACACCTGCCGTTGCCGGGGTTCCGACCGTGCGTGCCGTCGACTACATCCGCGAGCACGAGCACCTCGATCGGGGCTGGTACACCGGGGGTATCGGATGGATGGCCCCAACAGGCGATGGTGCGGTCGCGATAGCGTTGCGATGCGGGCTGGTCTCTGACTCGACCACCCACCTGTTTGCGGGAGCTGGGATCGTGGCAGACTCGGATCCCGCCGCCGAACTGCTCGAGACTCGGCTCAAGCTGAGACCGCTACTCGAACTCGTCGCCTCGACGTAGGGCATCGGCGACAGATCGCCGAATCACGTGATGGTCCCCAACCACGCGGCGTCGGTCCGTGTGGATCTCGATGAGTTCGGGGGATCGAATCGGCGCCGAAACCGCAGTGCGGAACGCGACGCGATCCTGTGGTTTCACAGCGCTCATCCCCATCGCTTCGGCAATGGCTGCAAGGCTCAGACCGTGGGGCGTCCCCCAGTGCCGCTCGTAGTCATCATGATCGATGAGTCCGCTGCGGGCCTGCGGAAGGAACGAGAAGATCCCTCCTCCGTCATTGTTCACGACCACGATTCTGACCGGTGCGCCGAGGCGCACGGCTTCCGACAATGCTGTCGCATCGTGGAGCGCAGCAACATCGCCGATCAGGAGCAGTGTCGGCCTGCCAGCGAGGGAGCTACCGACCGCCGACGAGATCGTTCCATCGATGCCATTGACGCCGCGATTTGCCAGCACGGCGAGGTCGGATCGGTGCACTCCGAAAGCATCGATGTCGCGGATCGGTCGTGAAGACGCGAGGTACACGATGCATCCCTTGGGGGCAGCCACAGTGATCGATCTGGCAATCTCCGGTTCGTTCGGCCAGTCGAGGTCGCTCAGTGCCCTGTCCATAGCGACCCCTGCGATCCGGTCCACGGCGAGCCACTCGTCGAGAAACGACTGATCCGAAGCCGCGCCGAGGTGCTGAGATGAAAGAAACACCGTCGGATCTGCATCGATCGTCAGGGAGGCGGACGCCAGCGGATCCTTGAGTCTGCTGCTGTCGATGAGGATCTGTTCCACTCCCGACGTCTCGAGCCACTGCCACAGGGGTTTCGAGGTCGGGAGAGGGCCGAGGCGAATCACGGCATCCGGTCGGAGGCGATCGAGGATCGGTTCGAGGCCCTGGGCATGTGCCCCGATGAGAAGGTCTCCGTGGAGGACGGTGGCCGCCCCTGCAACGGGCGTCTGGGGATCCGCCAGGACGGGGGCCCCGAGATGGAGGGCGATGCGACCAGCCAGATCGCCGAATCCGGGATGCTGTCGACCGCTGGCGACGATGAGGGTCCTGTCGGGGAGGCCGTCGAGGATCTCCCGTGACCCTCCGTACGGTTCGGGCTCCTGATGTACCAGCTGGGAGGGGACAGGTTCGGGAAGGCGCTCCGGAACCAGTGGCTCATCGAAGGCCACATTTGCGTGCACCGGCCCTGCGGGACGAGACAGCGCTGATGCGACGAGGGTGTGCCCGACGGTCCGTCCATCATCGGAGGTGGCCGCTTCAACGAATCGCTTCACATGGGTGCCGAACAGATCGATCTGGTCCATGGTCTGTGGTGCACCCGTTCCCCGGAGGGCAGCCGGGCGGTCTGCGGTGAGGACGATGAGCGGTGTCATCGCCTGATCCGCCTCGACGATCGCAGGAAAGTAGTGGGTCGCCGCAGATCCTGAGGTGCACAGGAGGACAACCGGCAGGCCGGTGATCTTCGCGAGCCCGAGGGCCATGAAACCGGCGGACCGCTCATCCCTGATGGAGATGTCGGTGATGCGAGGTTCACCGATTGCAGCGATGGTCAGCGGGGTATTCCTGGAGCCCGGCGAGACGAAGATGTGTGTCACGCCTGCGTCAGCGATCCCAGAGAGGAGGTCCCGGCAGAATGCAGCGGTCGATGGTGCGGTGGTCACGAATAGCGAGCCTACCGTCTGGCCAATTCCGGGTGATGGCGCCACGACCTCAGAACGCGATACCGAGCGCCAGCAACAGTCCGACGAACAGCTGGAGTTGTGCTGTTCCCTTGAGTACACCGATCAATGGCGGTCCCCCGGTCTCGGTGTTCACCGTCTGGATCAATGGCAGTGCAAGGGGTGTCACGATGAGTGCCAGGAGCGACATGAATGGCAGCCAGCCCACCATCGCTGTGAACAGTGTCACCAGGAACGCTCCGGTGAGGGTGGCCGCAAAGAGGCGTCGTGCCCACGTTCGCCCGATCACGACCGCAAGCGTGCGTTTGCCTGCGATGCGGTCGGTGTCGATGTCCCTGATGTTGTTCGCCTCCAGGATGGCCGCCGCGAGCAGGCCCATCACAACGCCTCCGCTCCAGACTGCAGCAGGCACGGACGGACTGAACACATACCTGGTTCCACCCGTGGCCACGAGGCCGAAGAAGACGAAGACGAAGACCTCTCCGAGGCCGTAGTAGCCATAGGGGATGGGTCCGTTGGTGTACCCGAGCGCCGCGATGATCGAGATGAGCCCGATCACGAAGATGGGCCATCCTGCATACCAGATCAGGTACAGACCGCCGATGGCAGCCAGCCCAAAGGCAACCGCGATCCCGCGCCGCATGTCGGATGCCGAGATCACGCCGCTCGACACAGCACGTTGTGGGCCGATCCGTGCCTCCGTGTCTGCCCCCTTCTGGGCATCGGCGAGGTCATTTGCATAGTTCACCCCCACCTGGATCGCCAGGGCGCAGAAGGCAACGACGACGAACGGAAGTGCGGCGAAGACGCCGTCATGCCAGGCGCTTGACGTGCCGATCAGGACCGGACCGACCGCTGCCGAGAGCGTGGCTGGGCGTGCGGCCATCAGCCAAGGATTCGGCGGACGCGTCGTCACGGGATCAGTACTGCCACGGGAACCGTGAGTAGTCCTGTTGGCGCTTTTCGAGGAAGGCCTCTCGCCCTTCTCTGGCTTCCTCCGTCCCATAGGCAAGGCGGGTCGCCTCACCAGCGAACAGCTGCTGACCGACCATGCCGTCGTCGGGGAGGTTGAAGGCGTACTTGAGCATCTTCTGTGCCGTTGGGCTCTTCGCCGTGATTTCCGTAGCCCATTCGAGTGCCGAGGTCTCGAGGTCTGCGTGTGGCACGACGAGGTTGACCATGCCCATGTCGAATGCCTCCTGTGCGGAGTAGTCGCGCCCGAGGAAGAAGATCTCGCGTGCGCGTTTCTGACCGACCTGGCGGGCGAGCAGGGCGGACCCGTAGCCACCGTCGAAGCTGGCCACGTCCGCGTCGGTCTGTTTGAAGATCGCATGCTCGGCGGATGCGATGGTCAGGTCGCACACCACGTGGAGGCTGTGTCCTCCGCCAACCGCCCAGCCAGGCACCACCGCGATCACGATCTTCGGCATGAACCGGATGAGGCGTTGTACCTCGAGGATGTGAAGCCGTCCGAGCCTTCCTGGGTCAATCCCCTCCGCACCCTCGTACCGGTACCCATCCCTGCCCCGGATGCGCTGGTCGCCCCCCGAGCAGAACGCCCAACCGCCGTCTTTGGGTGACGGCCCATTCCCTGTGATCAGCACGCAGCCGACATCTGACGACATCCGTGCATGGTCGAGGACGGCATACAGCTCGTCGACGGTGTGAGGTCGGAAAGCATTCCGCACGTCTGGTCGGTCGAACGCGACGCGTACGGCGCCAACCCTCCTCGCCCTGTGGTAGGTGATATCGGTGAGATCGAACCCAGGAACCGGCTCCCATTGGGAGGGATCGAAGATATCGGAAACGTTCTCGGAACCCATCAGCCCTCCGCTGCGTCGTCGCCGGCGATACTGTAGTGATCGATGGACGTGCGGACTCCAGCGGGTTGGCTCGAGCACCACGCGGAGGCTACGCCGGACGCAGTGGCGCTTGTGTTCTCCGACGGCACCGTCACCTTCGGACAGCTCATGGATCAGGTCCATCGCCGGGCTTCGAGCCTGCGGTCCGAGGTGGCGAGCCACGACCTGGTCCCCGTTCCGGTTCGACTCGACTTTGCGAGCATCATTGAGATCCTCGCTCACCATGTGATCGGCGCCGTTCCGCTTCCGTATGCGGGGGAGAGGCCCGATCCTCGGGTTGCGAAGGTTCCGGGCGCTGCCCTCTGTGTCCAGACTTCCGGGTCCTCGGGGGATCGGCGGCTGGTGCCACTGACGACAGCCAACCTCTCGGCGTCACTAGCGGCATCTCGTTCCCGACTCGGAACGTCATCCGCTGACACCTGGCTGCTGTGTCTTCCCCTCGACCACATAGGGGGTTTGTCGGTGGTCTATCGAATGATCGAGGCGGGAGGTTCGGTCGTGGTCGAACCGTTCGGTGGAGGGATCGGCGCGGCGATCGATCGCGCGAACCCGACGATTGCGTCATTCGTCCCAACGATGGTCCACCGGTTGATGCGATCCGATCAGGAGCGGCTTGCGTCGATCGGAACGCTTCTGGTCGGTGGCGGCCCTGTCGCTGCAGGTCTCACGGCCGAAACCGTGCGTGCCGGGATCCGCATGACCGTGAGCTACGGGATGACGGAAACCGCTTCGCAGGTTGCGACGATGCGCCCTGGAGCAACCCAACCGCGCCACGGATGGGTCGGGGAACCGCTGGAAGGCTTCGATGTCGTGATCGCACCCGACCCCGGATCGCTTCATGGTGAAGGCCGTATTGTCGTTGACGGGCCAGCCGTTTTCGGCGGGTACCTCGGTGAGGAACCCCGGTCAGGTCCCTTCGTGACCTCGGACGTCGGCGTCATGGACGCCGACGGTGCCCTCGTCGTCCTCGGAAGGGCAGACGAGATCGTCGTGACAGGGGGAGAGAACGTTGCCCTTCCCTATGTGCAGGAGACGATCGCCGATCTCCCCGGCGTCGATGAGATCGCCGTCGTCTGCGTCGCGGATGACGAATGGGGTGCTTCTGTCTGCGCTCTCGTCGTGTCGAAGCGGTCGCTCGATGCGATCAGGGAAGACGCCGGGCGGATGCTTGCCAGACACGAGGTGCCAAGGCAGTGGGCATCGGCGGACGCGATCCCGCTCCTGCAGAACGGCAAGCCCGACCTCGCTGCGATCAGGAGCGGTTTTACCCGTGGGCGTCCTTCCTCTGGGTAGGGTTGGCCCATGGATCTCGGCCTCGCAGGGAAACGCGCAATCGTCGCTGCGGCGTCCGAAGGGCTGGGTGCGGCGATCGCTCAACGCCTTGCGGACGAGGGGTGCGCCGTCGAAATCTGCTCTCGATCGCTTGAGCGGGTCACAACGACTGCTGGCAGGATCGCTTCGGCATCAGGGTCACAGGTGAGGGGCTCGATGGTCGATGTGCGGGATTCGTCCGCCGTCGGCCAGTTCGTCGATGCTGCGACCGAGCGTCTCGGCGGTCTCGACATCGTGATCCCGAATGCCGGAGGGCCAGCCGCGTCGAGATTCGACGACACCTCTGGCGAGGACTGGGACGCCGCCTACCAACTCACCCTCCGCTCGGCGATGGCGTTCGCCTCAGCATCAAAGCCCAATCTCGGTAGGGGAGGATCGATGCTGTTCATGACATCATCGTCCGTCCGGGAACCGATGTCCGTCCTGTCGATGTCAACCGTCTTCCGGTCAGGGGTTGCGTCACTGGCGAAACTTCTGGCGAACGACTGGGCTTCCGATGGCATCAGGGTGAACCACCTGATACCGGGACGCATCCATACAGCGCGGGTCGATGCCCTCGATCAGCGCGCCGCTGCGAGCAGGGAACAGTCGGTCGAGGAGTTGAGGGAGGAAGCTGTCGCATCGATACCCCTCGGCCGCTACGGCCTTCCGGACGAGTTCGCTGCCGCAGCCGCCTTCCTCGTGTCTCCTGCTGCGTCCTACATCACCGGAGCAACGCTTCAGGTCGATGGTGGGACCATTCGCGCCGTGGTCTGAGCCACTCGGTCGGCAGTGTCTCAGCCCTACCCGATCCCAAGCTTGCGCAGGAAGGCATCGGCGTTTGGCTCCCTGCCGAGAAAAGCCTCGAGGTGCTCCCATGCCGGCCGTGAGCTTCCCATGGCGAGGACTTCCCTCCGATAGCGTGATCCGACGGCCGGTGACAGGATGCCCTCATTCTCGAAGACGGAGAACATGTCGTCGCCGTACACCATTGACCACAGATAGCCGTAGTAGCCAGCGTCGTACCCGCCCATGAGATGTCCGAACGAAGCCGCCATGAAGGTGTCCTCGTGGAGAGGTAACAGCGTGTAGGCATTGGCCTCGACCTGCAGCTCATCGAGATCGGGCGCTGCTCCGGCGGTGTGCATGGCAAGGTCATACTGCCCGAGGAAGACCTGCCGAAGCGTCAGAAGGCCGATGTTCTGGTCACGCGCAGCAACAAGCCCATCGACGAGGGAATCCGGAATGGTCTCGCCGGTCTCGTGATGCCTGGCGAATCGCCTGAGTACCTCGGCATTCCACATCCAGTTCTCCATGATCTGGGATGGCGCCTCGACGAAGTCCCACTCCGTGTCGAAGCCAGCGAATCGCTGCATGTCGACCGTTGTCAGACACGCATGGAGGACATGTCCGAACTCGTGCCACAGTGTGAGTGCCTCGTCGTGCTTCAAGAGTGATGGTGCATCCGCGGTCGGCTTCGAGAAGTTTGCAGCGACAGCGGCGACCGGGTGGCGCACGTCGCCGTCCGGTCCGCGTCTGCGATTCACGACCGACCAGCACGCGGCATGGGTGAACTTGCCCTCCCTGGGATGGAGGTCGA
This sequence comes from Acidimicrobiia bacterium, assembly GCA_032127155.1. Classification (GTDB taxonomy): domain Bacteria; phylum Actinomycetota; class Acidimicrobiia; order Spongiisociales; family UBA5794; genus SZUA-442. Next base: position 3,808 of record JAQAZV010000107.1, on the reverse strand, counting down.
GGTAGAACATCTCAATCGGGCGACCGGACGCGGTGTCGTCGATCCGATGGACGAGGACGTCGGGATGCCACACCGGGTGATCCGGAACCTCGGTGTAGGTGAGGCCGAGGACTTCGCCTGTCACTTCGAGCATTCCGTCGATGACGGCGGAAAGCGGGAAATAGGAGGCCACCTCGTTGGGGTCGATACCGAAGTCACGTCGCCTCTGGATCGTGTGCAGGTAGGGGCGGTCCCAGGGCTGCACCGTGGCATCGGGATGGTCCTCCTGCAGGATCGCCTCGAGCCTGGCGCGTTCGTCGATCCCCAGGAGCGTGAGGCCGGGGATGACCGATGCGTAGAGCTCCGCCACGGAAGCGGGGTCGGCCATCTTCGGTTCCATCGCATAGTCCGCCCAATCGTCGTAGCCGAGCAGGCTCGCCATGTCGTGGCGGATGAGGAGAGCTTCCTCGAGGAGTCGGCGGTTCAGGTCGACCGCCCGGTTCAGATACTTGTATTGGAGCTGGCGTCGGAGGTCCCGGTTTGCCACATGCTCCATGAACGGAACGAAGGCCGGATAGTCGAGGGTCACCTTGACGGTGTCCTCGGCGTCCCCTCCCTCGAGGGACGCGAGATAGGACGCCGGAAGGTCCGTCAGCTCTGTGACCGCCACCTCCAGGTGATCCTTGTACTCGGCAATGTTGCGTGAGAATTCGATCTGGAGTTCGATGAGGCGGCTCTTCAATGCGAGAACCTCGGCACGGTCATCAGCGGAGAGCTCATGACCCGCTCTTCGGAGGTCCCTCATCCACTCGTCGTGCGAGCGCCGTTCGAGGCCATCGAGGACATCGGCGTCGATCGATCGTACCGCGTCGTAGACCTCGCGGCGGGACATCAGATCTGTGAGCCATGTGGACAGGCGCTGGTCGGCTTCGTTGCCTGCGTCCCTGACGTCCTTGTCGGTGTGGAAGTTCGACAGGAAGGGTCCGTAGCCGTTTGCATCCTGGATGATCCCGAGTGCGGTGTCGAGGGGAAGGATCCTCGCGAGGTAGGAGTCGTCGTCGGCCGCCGTGGCCGCATCGACCAGCGCTTCTGCCATCGCGATGGCTGCCTCAGTTGCTGTTTCGATGGATTCGGGCGTCGCTGCTGAGAGGTCGTAGCTCATGGACGGGAGCGTACCGGTGTCCGATGATCACCGGTCTCTCGGGGGCACGTCAACCCTCGGTCGAGGGTCCGATCGTCAGGCTGATTGGCAGGTGTCCGACGCCGATATCTGGTCCTGTTGCAAGGTCGAGTGGCGTGATATCTGCCGTCATGAGAGCCACATCGAGGGGGATTCCGACCCATCCACCGATGATCGGTATGTCGAGGACCGGCGTCGTCGAAAGGTACCCCGAGCCTTCCGACGCGTCCCGCAGACCGCTCGATGCGAGGAGGGAGCGCATGCCAGAGGTGAAGCGTGTTGCCCCGATACTTCCGACGACCGCAACAGGACCGGTTCGGGTTTGAACGAGGGCTTCGATGACCCCGAGGCGTTCCGAGAGTGCCTCGGCCTTCGACGAACTCTTGGCGACCTCCCCCCAGGCGGTGATCACGGACACGACCTCATTGCCTGACGGCACGCTGACGATGTAGATCGGCTCGGCAGTGGTCGGCGTGTACTCGACCCTGACGGCAAATTCCTCCTTGGCGATGATGCAGATTCCGGATGTGTCTGGCTCCGGACTGGCGATCACCCGGTATGGCGAACCGTCCGCCGTGAGCGGATCGAGCCGACCGGCAGCCACACCCGAAACCATGATGACGTCAGCGTCGGTGTCGAAGAGCCATTGGAGGACGCGATCCTCGTCGGACGTGCTGCCGAACATGTCGAGCGACACGACCGTGGCACCGCCCTCGCCGGTGGCCGTTGGCTGCGAGCCGAACCACAATGGTGACAGGACGAACCCGTTGATGACCACAGCACCGAGGAACACGAGTGAGGCGAGGCCGCGCGCCGAGAGTGCGTAGATGATGGCGCACAGCAGGGCGATCCACATGAGTTGCCACCGGTAGTTCGCCAGGAAGTCGAGGACCCACCACGTTGATCCGAAGAAGGCGAGGATGGTGATCGCCGAGGCAGAGAGACCGATGATCATGGTGATGATCACGAGGGATGCCCGAGTCGCCGCTCCGACACCTGCTCCCGTGGTCACGAGCCGAAAGCGTACATGAATCCATCACGGGATCCCACGTACATGTTGCCGTTCCACACGGCTGGCGTGGACTCGATACATCCCGATGTTGGGAGGGGTCGCTGCCACATCTCGGTCGGTGCGAGAGGATCGGAGATGTCGTAGGCCCTCAGGCCCGAATCCTCGCTCGAGAAGCAATCCACGGCGATGACGAGGGCGTCGTCGACGATCGCGGGCGAGGACCAAGCGTTGACGCCGATGTCGTCCTGCCAGACGATGTCCCCCGTGTCGGTGTCGACTGCCAGGAGGAACCCACTGTCGGATGGCACGTACAGGACCCCGTCAGGATGGAGGGCGGGCGTTGCCCACACGCCTGTGTCCTGGCCCCGTGCCGCAGGGATCTCAACGCTCCACACCACTGGTGCGAGGCTCGTGAGCGGATCGTCGACGGGAATCGACGTGTCGAGTTTGACGAGTTGGCCGACCTCGCGAACGCGTCTCGCTGCAGTGTTGATCCGTTTCTCGTGGTCGGCGTGCGACACCACGTAGATGTAGCCCTCGGCATCGATCGTGATGGTGGAGTCTGTGTCATCACCCATCCAGAAGTCGAAGAAGACCTCGGCGTTCCCGTTCTCGATGTCCGATATGTCGACCCCAACGACCCGTCCAGCGCTCGTTGCAAAGTACGCCTTGTCCTCGAAGATCGCGGTCGACATCTCTACGGACTGCTGCCGCCCGAGGAGGTCGAACAGCTCATCGGACCACGCAGGCATTTCGAAGACCACTTCGGGGTCGATCGTGACCATGCCGTTTGCGTCGTATCCACGATTGAGCTTGATGGCGAACCACCAGGAGTTCTCGCCACCCTCGTAGAGCATGTCATCGATCACCACGGGGTTGGAGTCCCAGTCGTCGTTCCACATGCCTTCGACGGACTTGGCGTGGAGGGACCACACCTCTCGCGGCTCGTCCCCGTCGAGGGCGATGATGCGGAAGCGAGGGTCGCGAGATCCGGCGTACAGGAGCGGGTACCCGTCTGGGTCGAGGGTGATTGTTCCCTTGATGATGTCGCCCATGTCGAAGCTCGGGCGGAGCTCCTCACCGGTGTCGGCGTTGAGGAAGTGGATCTTCTTGTCGTAAGCGCCGAAGATCAGTTCCGTGATGCCATCGTCGCGCTCGTAGATCAACGGTTGCCCTGTCCACCCGGTTCCGTACCACCACTTCTGTTCGTTGCCCACCGGTGAGAGCCCTGCCATCGCCGACTCGGGATACCGCCACAGCTGGTCAGGGGACTCGGTGGGCACGGGGCCTGTACCGAAGAACGTCCGCGTCGGGTTCCCTCTGAACATCGTCAGCCCATCGACCGTTCCCCAGGGCCTGAAGAGGGAGTCCGCCGTCACGAGGCCCGTCGGTTGAGGAGGCAGGGTGGTGGAGGTGGTGGAGGTCGGGAGGGTTGTCTGTGACGGATCGCTGGGAACGGTGGAGGTCGTTGCAGGAGGGAGCGTGGTGACCGACTCTGCGCCGGGGTCAGCCGCAATGACGTTCTCACCGCCAGCGACGCACGACGCGGCGAGGAACGAACATGAAATGAGGAGGAGTGCGGCCCTGCGCATCGCGGCGAGTGTAGGAACGGGTACCCGGTAGTCCGTGCATCGGTT
>JAQAZV010000106.1:0-6001 GCA_032127155.1 Acidimicrobiia bacterium | reverse complement strand
GACGGCCTTGACTGGGGTGACCCGAAACTGAAGCTCCTCGACCTGCAGTACCACGATGTGGACCCCGGGCGCGGTCTCTACCACCGACTGGTGGCTTCGGGCAGGATGCGGAGACTGTTCACCGACCGGGAGGTCGAACTGGCGGTCAGCCAGGCCCCGGAAGGTACGCGTGCATGGTTCAGGGGCGAGGCACTCCGTCGTTACGGCGACGCGGTTGTGGCAGCGAACTGGGATTCGTTGGTCTTCGACATCGGGGAGTCGAACCTGAGACGCGTTCCTATGATGGAGCCGGGTCGCGGGACCCGAGCCCTCGTGGAGGACCTCTTTCTGACGAGCCCGGATGCCGCGACACTGATCAAGCGACTCGGAGGCGACGATGACTGAGCGAGAACAAGGACAACGTCACGAGGAATCACAGGGTGATGATGTCGCGGAGGCCCCAACGACCCGCGGCGACGATGTTGCGGGCAAGATTGACGACCTCCTCGACGAGATCGATTCCGTTCTCGAAGAGAACGCCGAGGAGTTCGTCAAGAACTACGTTCAGAAGGGCGGCGAGTGACGGGCACCGAGTTCGGCCCGCTACGGGTGGGGGAGACGATCCCTGACTCGTCGTTCCTCTCCGTCCTCACGCATCGTGGGCTTCAGCCCCGATGGGAGGCGGGTTCGAGCACACGACCCGAGGTACCTGAGGCGACAACGGTGCTGGCCCTGACGTGGAGTGACGGTGTCGTGATGGCCGGTGATCGCAGGGCGACGGCAGGCAACGTGATTGCCCATCGCAGGGTTCGGAAGGTCTACGCGGCCGACGACCACTCGGCCGTCGCCATTTCGGGAACCGCGGGTATGGCCGTCGAACTCATCAAGCTGTTCCAGACCGAACTCGAGCACTACGAGAAGATCGAGGGGACTCGGCTGAGCCTCGATGGCAAGGCGAACTACCTCGCACGCATGGTTCGGGGGAACCTCACCCTCGCCTTCCAGGGCCTTGTCGTGATCCCCCTCTTCTGCGGATATGACGATGCAATGGGTCGGGGGCGATTGTTCACCTTCGACGTCGTAGGTGGCCAGTACGACGAGATCCACTACGCCACGACGGGATCAGGAGGCCAGGAGGCACGAAGCTTCCTGAAGAGCGCGTGGAGAGAAGATCTCGATCGCCAGACCGCCATTGAGATGGCCATCGAAGCACTCGTCGCAGCCGCAGAGGAAGATGCAGCGACGGGCGGTCCCGATGTACGGCGGCGCATCTATCCGAACATCCTCACGGTGACGACGGATGGCGTCGCCGAGCTCGACGACGATGCCCTAGCTCCCCTCGTAGATACCGTCCTCGGGAGGCGCCCATGACGATGCCCTTCTACGTCCCTCCGGAGCAACTCGTCAAGGACCGCGCCGATTTTGCCAGGAAGGGCATCTCACGCGGTCGCCCGATCGCCGTCCTCCAGATCGACGACGGCGTGCTGATGATCGGGGAGAACTCCTCACCGTCGTTGCGCAAGATCGGCGAGATCTACGATCGCATCGCGTTCGCGGGAGTTGGCCGATTCAACGAGTTCGAGACCCTTCGCGTGGCAGGGGTCAGGTATGCAGACCTGAAGGGGTTCAGCTACGCCAGGTCCGATGTCACCGGCCGTGGTCTCGCCAATGCGTACAGCCAGACACTCGGACAGATCTTCTCCCATGAAGTGAAACCGTACGAGGTCGACATCATCGTTGCGGAGGTCGGGGCGACCAGGGAGGACGACAGCCTCTTCCGCATCGGGTTCGACGGCACCTTGCGTACTGCAGAAGGTGTCGCCGTACTCGGCGCCGAGGAGGACGAGATCACCGAGGAGCTGCTCGGCGCGCGGACCGACGGTATGGGACTCGACAATGCCATCATCGCTGCCTGTTCGGCGATCCGCTCGGCAAGCGACCACGATATCGGTGATGCCGAGTGGGAGGCCGGGTTCCTCGAACGTGGCGCCGACCGCAGGTCGTTCCGCCGAGTCTCCAGGGATGAGATCAATGCGGCCAGGAACGGCTGAGTCGCGACCGCATCGTTCCTGCCGAGGTACGCTGAACCTGTGCAGCGACGGATCTTCGGAATCGAGAACGAATACGGCGTGACCTGCGTGCTCCGCGGGCAGCGGCGGTTGTCCCCTGACGAGGTCGCGAGATATCTGTTCCGAAGGGTCGTGAGTTGGGGCCGCTCATCGAATGTCTTCCTCGAGAACGGAGCACGGCTCTATCTCGATGTCGGGAGTCATCCCGAATACGCGACGCCGGAATGCGACAGCATTTTCGACGTCGTGGCGCATGATCGAGCAGGCGAACGCATACTCGAGGGTCTGGTCGAGTCAGCCGAGCAACGACTCGCCGAGGAGGGGATCCGTGGGCAGATCTACCTCTATCGGAACAACACCGATTCAGCCGGTAACTCCTACGGATGCCACGAGAACTACCTGATCCAGCGATCGACAGATTTCCATCGGATGATCGACACGCTCATTCCGTTCCTGGTGACTCGGCAGGTGTGGGCTGGGGCAGGGAAACTCCTCCAGACGGCCAGGGGCACGGTGTATTCCCTTGCGCAGCGGGCAGAACACATCTGGGAAGGCAGTTCGTCGGCCACAACGCGGAGTCGGCCGATCATCAACACCAGGGATGAACCCCATGCCGATGCCGAGAAGTATCGCCGTCTCCACGTGATCGCCGGAGATTCGAACATGTCCGAGTACGCCACCTACGTCAAGATCGGTTCGATGGTCGCCCTCCTCCAGATGCTCGAGGATGAGGTGGTGTTCAGGGATCTCGCGCTCGAGAACCCCATCAGGGCGATCCGCGAAATCAGCCACGACATGACATGTCGTCGCAAGATCCGACTTGCCAACGGACGGGAACTGAGCGCGCTCGACATCCAATGGGAGTACCTCGAGCGCGTGATGCGGTATGCCAGGACCTCGGACCTCTCACCCGAGGTGGAACGAGCCGTCGCCATGTGGGAGCACCTGCTCACCGGGCTCGAAAAGGACCCACTCACCCTGCACCGCGAGGTCGATTGGGTCGCCAAGTATCACCTGATCGAGCGTTACAAGATGCGCCATGGCCTTCCCCTCTCATCAGCGCGCCTTTCGCTCATCGACCTCAACTATCACGATGTCAGCCGCCACCGTGGCCTGTTCTACACCCTCGAACGCACCGGTCTGGTCGACCGGATGGTGACCGATGAAGCGATCACCAAGGCGATGTCTGAGCCGCCGGCCACGACCAGGGCTCGACTCAGAGGTGAATTCATCAGAGCGGCAAAGGCAAAACGCCGCGACTTCACCGTTGACTGGGTGCATCTGAAACTCAACGACCAGGCGCAGCGCACCGTGCTGTGCAAGGATCCGTTCCGGGCCTACGACGACCGCGTCGATCGGCTCATCGCCACCCTCTAGGGGGTTCTTCAACAGTCCTTGTCGACCCGATACGCTGCAGTTGATGCAGAAAGTCATCGAGCGAATCCTCAACCTGCTTGCATTCCTCCTCACCGTTGGAAGACCCGTCACTGCCGATGAGATCCGCAACACCGTGCAGGGCTATGACCAGCCATCGGACGAAGCATTCCGCAGAACCTTCGAGCGCGACAAGGACCTCTTGCGGTCACTCGGTGTCCCTTTGGAGCTCGAGTACACGGACATCTGGCAGGTCGAACTCGGATACGTCGTGCCGTCCGACGACTACGTACTCGATGACCCAGGCCTCACGGATGAGGAGCAGAGCGCCCTTCTCTTTGCGGCACAGGCGGTGCGTTTCGGTGGCCAGATCACCGACATGGGGGCAATCTTCAAACTCGGTGGTGCTTCTCCGACGCTGACCGCTGGGCCCATCGTCGCGGATCTCGGCTACGACCTCGACCTCCTCGGCGACCTCTTCGGTGCAGTCACGCAGAGGCGCATTGTCCGTTTCTCGTACCGCGATCGTGGACGGACAACTCTCCCGTATGGCCTCGTGCACCGCTTCGGGCACTGGTACCTCATCGGTCCGGAACAAGGCGACGACACCGTCAAGGCGTTCAGGGTCGACCGTATGGTCGATCTACACACCGACGACGTGGCCGATGCGTTCGAGCGACCGCGGACCTTCGATCCCCGAACGGCCCTTGCCGGCGTCACCCAGGACCCGCAGCAACGTACCGCCCGCATCCGGTTCGACAACGATGTCGTCGGGGTGGCCATCAACCGTTCCCGTGCATCGGCCATCATCGAGCAGGACGGCGCCACCACCCTGGTCGAGGTTCCCATAGGTTCGGTCCAGGGACTCATAAGCTGGCTGATCGGCTTTGATGACCGGGCCTTGATCGAGGGACCTCCCGACATACGCGATGCCTTCCTCGCCTTCGTCGAGGGGGATCGATGAGCAGCGACCGCACCGCCAAGAGACTGTCGAGGATCCTCTCCGTCCTTCCCTTCATCATCGAGAACGAAGGCGCGACCCTCGATGAACTCGTGGACCGATTCGACTACCGCGATACGTCGGACCTCATCAAGGATCTGCACCTCGTATTCGTGACCGGCCTTCCCGGCTACGGCCCCGGTGACCTCATCGATGTCGACATCTACGACGACGAGGTCTCCATCGACGCAGCCGACTACTTCTCCCATCCGCTCCGACTCACCCCACCTGAAGCGCTTGGCCTCCTTGCCGCTGGGATGACCCTTCTCGAATCGAACCAGGCACCTCCCGCCTTGGCAACCGCCGTCGACAAGCTCGTTGATGTTGTCGGCAGGGACGTCATCGACGCGGTACACCTCGACATCCCGACTCCTGAAGATGTCGAGCGACTGCGCTCGGCCATCGACGGAGCACGGGTGGTCCGCATCGGATATGTCGGAATGGCGTCGAATGAGCGAACGGTCAGGGACGTCGAGGGGTGGAGCGTGACCTTCAGCCTGGGAAACTGGTATTTCACAGGGTTCTGCAGGCTCGCAGGCGATCGACGAGTGTTCCGGGTCGATCGGATCGACGACCTCGTGGAGCTCGGGGAGCCATACCAGCGTCGACCCGATCCCCATGACGGGCCGATCACGTATCAACCGACAGAATCCGACACACGGGTCGCCTTCACCGTGTCGCCCAGAGCGGCATGGGTGGCCGAGTACTACCCAGTGGACAGCGAGCTCCTGGCTGACGGAAGCATGCGTATCAAGATGAGCCTCGCGGACCCCGCGGTAGCGGCCCGGCTGATGGTCCAACTCGGCGTTGACGTGTCGGATGTGGACGGCGCTGCCGTGACCGAAGGGGTCGCCGACCTCCGCCAGCGGATACTGGCCAGGTACGACCGCGCGAAATGACTACCGGTGGAATAGTCCTTTACCGACTGCCCCACGTGCCGATGTGAAAGGGGAACAAAGGCGCTTGGAGTAGCGACATGACAACCATCCGAACGACGTGTGAGACATGCGGAGACGTGGAACTGACCACGTCGGACATTGCCCTCGAACTCACCGGAACCGGCGATGAAGGTGTCTATCGCTTCGCCTGCCCATCGTGCTTCGCCGTCCAGCGGCGCCCGGCCTCCCAGAGGGTCGTGAGCATCTTGCTTGCAACCGGTGTGGCCTATGAAATCATCGTCGGTCCTACGCCACTCACCGAGCGTGAGATCGACCAATTCGTTTCGATGCTGCAGTCCGATGACTGGTTCGGGCGACTCGTCGCATCAGGTGGTTGACCAACGTTCACTGGGGTGAGGGGCCTGATGATGCCGCCTTCCGGGCGGCATCATCGCGTTGGTGGCATCGCGTTCGTTGGGATCGGGCACCTACCATCGCCTGACCATGTTGGGTAGCGTCGGATTCGGAGAGCTTGTACTGATCGGAATCGTCGCGCTGATCGTGTTCGGCCCGCACCGGCTCCCCGAGATCGCCAGGAAGGCTGGGCAACTCATGGCCCAGGCGCGACGAGCCACGCGCGAGTTCACCGATGCGCTCGACGCTGAGTACGACGGCGTGTCCTCGCCACTTCGCGATCTCCA
>JAQAZV010000105.1:0-5007 GCA_032127155.1 Acidimicrobiia bacterium | reverse complement strand
TCGTCACCCAGAGGAATCCGACGATCACATCGTCGATTTCGCCGACCACGACCCATGAGTCATCCTCGGACATGGCATGGAAGAGCGCGAGATCGAATCGCTCGTCGAGGCCGTCTGTGAGTGCCCAGATGGGCTTACGCTCGGTTTGCTCACGTTCCAGGTCGCCGTAGAGCGAGACGAGCCGGATCACGTCGCTGTTGACTGCGGGTCGAACGGACAGGTGCACCCAGCGAGCGTAGTCAGGCGTCGAGGTGTGGCGGACCGGTGCGTCGCCACCGCCGCCCGATCCCCCATCGGGTGACCAGCCACATCGCCTCGAGTGCGATGCGACCGTTCATCTTCGACTCGCCTTTCGTGCGGTCCCGAAATGTGATGGGAACCTCATCGATCCGGAGGCCAGCCTGCTGGGTCCGCCAGGCCATTTCCACCTGGAAACCGTATCCGGAGGCTTGACACGTTGAGGGGTCGATCTTGCGGATCGTCGTGTCGCGAAATGCGCGGAAACCGGCTGTCGCGTCATGGACGGTCATGCCGAGCAACAGGCCCGCGTATCGATTACCACCCTTCGACAGGGCACTGCGATACCACGGCCATCCATCACTTCCGCCCCCAGGGACGTATCGTGACCCGATCGCAAGGTCGGCACCGTCCTCGACCGCTGCCACCAGCCTCGGAAGGTCGCTTGGATCGTGCGAGAAGTCGGCGTCCATTTCGCAAAGGATTTCTGCGCCGAGTTCGAGTCCGCGTTCGAAGCCAGCCGCGTACGCAGGACCGAGTCCGTCCTTCGATCGACGGTGGAGAACATGGACGGACGGGTCCCGATCCGCACATTCGTCCGCGAGTTCCCCTGTGCCATCCGGCGACGCATCGTCCACGATGAGTACGTCGTAACCGTGGCTGCGAACAGCTCGAATCGCATCGACGACGTTTTCACGCTCGTTGTACGTTGGGATGATGACGAGCACAGACATCTGGAAGGCTTCCATACGTGTGTATCGGAAACTACACGACGCCTCTGAAGTCCCGAAGTTCTAGGCGCAGTCCGCGCAGATCCGCTTTCGCTTGTTGGCGAGCTGGCTCGTGCGTTTCACGAGGTAGCAGGACGTGCAGACGAATTCGTTCTCGGCTGGAGCATCGACGCTCTCGCCTTCCATCGCGATCTCAGCCCGACGGATGGCGCGCATCTCCGCAGCCTCATCGACGACGATCGTCTCCACCGACTCGTCCTCGGTGAGCATTTCAAGTTCCTCAGCCTCGAGCTCATCAAGGGCTTCGGCTTCCTCGTCGTCATCAACGTCGTCATCAACGTCGTCATCATCGTCGTCGTCAACGACAGCGGTCAACCCTTCGTCGGAGAGATCGAGGTCATCGTCGTCGACACTGTCTGCGTCAAAGTCGTCCGACAGATCCTCATCGGGGTCTTCGACGGGGTCGAGATCGTCGTTGTCGTCTGCCATGGTCCTCTCGTTCTCGTCGCGGCGGCGCGGAGCATAACCACCTATCGAAAGGAATGAGCGACCTTGTCAGATGACGAAATCGATTGCACCCTGCAGGACGGAGATCGACACGGGACCACGACCGAGCGACTCCCCATCCGCCTCGACCGGCCAGTCACTCGGGCAGGCGATTGAGATGTCCTTCCCGACATAACGGCGAACGGCGGTGTGGGTCAGGTGGCTTCCCAAGAGCAGTCGCGGCATGATGACGAAGGCATTGCGGCGAGGACCGGAGAACACCTGGACGTCGAGTTGGTCGTCGATCATCGATGCACGCGGCGCGACGTTCAAACCTCCTCCGAAGAACTGTCCGTTCGCGACCACCACGTTGATGGCGCTGCCGCTGAACTGATGCCTTCCGATGGACACCTCGACGTCGGCACTGGAGAATCGGCCAAGTGTCATCCAGAAGGCTGCCGTGTATTTGACCGAACCGAGCATTTTCGGCATCCGTGCAGCCGTGGCAACGCTTGCGGCGGCGACACCGACGTTCGCAGCATTGAGGAAGTACCGTCGTCCGAACGTCCCGTCGATCACACCGACATCGATCGGATAGAGCTGCGGGTCCAGGAGTCGATCCACGCCGACATCGATGTTTTCGCCTCCCCTTCCGAAAGTTCGCACGAAGTCGCTACCACTCCCCGCGGTGATCACCGCGAACATCGGCCTCTGGTCGGGATCGCACGCCTTCAGGACGGCATCGACCATGAGGTTGGCCGTCCCATCCCCTCCAACGGCCACGAAGCGTGTAGACCCTTCGCGAACCGAAGTAGTCGCGACGTTCCTGAGGTCCTCGGCGCTGATCGTCTCGTGGAAACGGGCTTCGATGCCGGCCGAGACGGCTGCCGATCTCACGTGATCGAGAGGAGAACGACCTCGGCCTGCTGACGGGTTGACGATGAAGGTCCATGTCATGCGTTGAAACCCACCTCGACAATGCCACGGTCGACGAGAGCGATGGCCTCCTGCGCGACCTTCGCCACCTCCGGGAATCCGTCCCTGACCTGACGGAGGAGGTCGAGGACCTGTCTCGCCGCCCGGACGAAGTCGCCCGCGCGAACATCCTCCTCGTCGAAGATCTCGTCGAGGTGGAGACCCTCCGCCCAACCGTGCATGACATCCACGAGACCGAAATCCGGAAGCCGGCCTGGCTCGATCCCAGCGTCGTCCTCGAGGTTCGCAACTCGTTCAGCGATCTCATCGATCGCCGCGATCGGTGCCTCACCGAAAGCGGCATGTGGGGCTTGGGGCACCTCCCCTCCCCTGGTCTCATACGTGAAGACGGAGAGGACTGCGGCGAACTCGGCTGGGGACAGGTCCGCGAACACGCCGGCCCGCAATGATTCGGACAGCAGCAGGTCCATCTCGTTGTAGAGCCTTCGAAGGGATGCACCAGGAGGGGCGAGTCGCCATCCGTCCGTGTAGCCGAGTTTGTCGAGGACCTTGTGGAGGCGGTCGAATTCAGATACCACATCGGAGGGGGCCCCTCGATTCAACCTTCGCTCGAGACGTCGGACGTCGCGCTCGGCTCTCCTCGCCCTATCCACCCAGTGGAGGTGCACATCGAGGTCAGGGCACGCCAGGACCGGGGAGAGCCCATCGTCGCCGAAGACCATGACCTCCTCGTCATCGGGGACAAAGCTGTCCAACATCGAGCCCACCTCCTTGCGGTACACCGGATCGCTCCTCCGCACCGGGTTCGGGACCGAAATCGTCCCGACAACAGACGATCCCACAGGCAGTTGTCGGATGTTGATCCTCGAGAGGGATCCGTTCCTATCGACGAGTTCCAACCGTGGCACGTTTCCTCCCCAGGACCGCCCGAGTACGACGTGTCGGGTTCCGGAGATGTCCATGACGGAGCCAGACTCGATGATCCGCGTATTTGCCTTCGGGCGCCGTGGGGCGTCGTCGCCGTCGGTCACCGTCCAGATGTCGCCGCGCTCGCATGACGCTGCGGACCGAAAGGTCGCTACGTCGTTTCTGCGTTCGTCGAGCTGATCGGAGAGTTGCTCGTATCGGCGGTTGTCCGAGAAGTTGGCGAACGACGCGGCAAGGAGTTCGTGGGCTCGTGATTCGTCGTACCGAGCAATGAGGTTGACGGTCATGTTGTATGTGGGTGCGAAGGACGATCGGAGGGGGTTCGAACCCGCGGCGGCGATCCCGGAAACGCGCTCGAAGGGAACGTATGAGCTGTGGAGGACGACGGCCGTGCCGTGGTCATCGATGCCTCGACGCCCCGCCCTTCCGGTCAGCTGCGTGTAGTCGCTCGGTTGGAGCAATTCGTGTGACTCGCCGTTGAACTTGCTGAGGGACTCGAGGACCACGGTCCGCGCAGGCATGTTGATGCCGAGTGCAAGGGTTTCGGTTGCCGCCACGACCTTGATGAGGCCCTTGAGGAAGAGCTCCTCGGCAGCCTCCTTGAAGGCTGGGACCAGGCCGGCATGGTGCGGGGCCGCTCCCCGTTCGAGCGTCGCCACCCACCGTTCATATCCGAGGACCGCGCGATCGGCTTCGGAAAGGTGGGCGACATGGCGGGCCGCGACCCCCCTGATGGCATCCTTCTCGTCCGAGGTGGTCAGGCCAAGGCTGGCTCCAGCGATCATCTCTGCGGTCTGGTCGCAGCCCTTCCTCGAGAACAGGAAGTAGATGGCGGGGAGGAGGTTCGTGTCGGCGAGCTCTCGCACGACCTCAACCCTCCGCGGGGTCGAGAACCGTTGGCGTCTTCCACGGGAACGGCTGAGCAGCTTCGTGACCGCGGGATTCGGGCGTCCGTTGCGTGCGAATACGGGCAGCATGTGCGTCCCATGCTCGGAATTGCGATCACGCCACATGTACATCGACGTCAGGGGAACGGGGCGATGTTCCTCAACGACCAAGTCGGTCGGGCCCCGTCGAGCCCGCACCCAGTCGGTGAACTCTGATGCGTTCGCGATGGTGGCCGACAGACAGACGAGCGGTATCGATCGATCGAGATGGATGATCACCTCTTCCCATACCGATCCACGGCTTCGGTCTGCCAGATAGTGCACCTCGTCGAGCACGACCACCCCCAACGCATCGAGGGCGGACGAACCCTCGTAGATCATGTTTCGGAGAACCTCGGTGGTCATCACGACGATGGCGGCATCACCATTGATCACGTTGTCACCGGTCAGCAACCCGACGGCATCTTCGCCGTGCACCGCAATCAGGTCTGCAAACTTCTGATTGGAGAGGGCCTTGATCGGCGTCGTGTAGAAGGCCCTGGCTCCCATGGACATGGCCAATGCGATGGAGCCGTCGGCAACCACGGTCTTCCCCGCTCCCGTCGGCGCGGTGACGACGACCGAATGGCCGGCAGCAACGCTGTTGAGTGCTTCACGCTGATAGTCGTCAGGAGTGAAGGGGAGGCTGTGGAAGTAGTCAGCAAGCACCTCATGGGCTGGCTTCGTCATCGGCGAAGGAACACTTTGATCGCGAGGATTGTCAGCTCGTAGACGATGTAGAGCGGTACGGCGAGCATGAGGAG
>JAQAZV010000104.1:0-5041 GCA_032127155.1 Acidimicrobiia bacterium | reverse complement strand
CTGAGCGAGAGCACTCGGGCTGCAAAGATCGGACGTGGGATGGAATGACGTGACATCGGCTCGACGACGCGACGGAACGGTGACCGTCCTGTCACGGGGGCGGATCTTCGCCGCTGTGGCGGCGGCTCTCCTCCTGTGGGTGCTCCAGATTTCGACGATCCCCGCATACGCAGCCATCACGGCACCATCGTCACGATCGGTGACAGCCGGTGGTGCGGTCAGTGTGACCGTTTCGACCGACCAAGCCAGCATCTTCGTGAGCAACAACAGTGGAGGTCAGGTCAGCGTCGGGCCGGGGAGCGGCGCCGGGCCATCTGTCACATTCACCTTCACGACCTTCACGTCAACTCCTGCTGGCGCCTACTCGTTCACCTTCACGGATGGACAAAGCTCATCAGGGTTCACGCTGAACGTGGCCGCGGCCCCTCCGACCACCACCACATCAGCTCCCACCACCACCACATCAGCTCCGACCACCACCACCCGACCAACGACGACGACGACCCGTCCGCCAACCACGACGACCACCGTCCCAGAAACCACGACCACGGTCCCTGAGACAACCACAACGGTCCCCGAGACAACCACAACCGTCGCCACAACCACGACCGTTCCCCCGACGACCACCACGACGCTGCCCCCGACGACCACGACCTCCACCCTCGTGCCCGCAGGGATCGCTGCCCCCGACAGTGGTGACTCGTCATCGGGATGGCCCGTTCCGGTGATCGCGATCGGCGCGGTCATTGCCGCTCTGGTGGGGGCGGCGGCGTACGTGGTTGTGCGTTCCGGTCGGAGTTCCGTCGGGGTCGCCGTTCCGGCGTCGGTGGTGGCGTGGCGGCGCAATCGCGAGCGGCGACGGGTGTCCCGAACGGGCCGCGGGTCGAAGTCATCGTCCATCGCCCTGTGGTGGCAGACATCCGGCCCCGCGGCTGCGTGGCATGATCGGAAATCGTCGCGGCGCGCCGAGAAGAACATACGACGCCAGATCGAAGAGCGGCAGCGCCTTCGCAAACACCAGGAGTGACGTGCCGTCTGGCCGAGGGCTCGCCAAGCGCAGACCGCCGAACCGATTTGTAGGGCTAACCTCCGTGACCGATCGATTCTGGGGGATTGTGTGACAACAGCGCTCATCACAGGCATTACGGGACAGGACGGCTCCTACCTTGCCGAGCTGCTGATCGACAAGGGGTACGAGGTGCATGGCATCGTTCGTCGAGCCTCGTCTTTCAACACCGATCGGATCGATCACCTGTACCAGGATCCGCACGTGGAATCCCCTCAGCTGCGCCTGCATTACGGGGACCTGACCGACGGATCACAGATCGCACGACTGATTCGCACGGTTGCACCAGACGAGATCTACAACCTCGCCGCACAGTCACACGTGGCGGTGTCGTTCCAACAGCCCGAATACACAGGGAACGTGGACGGACTCGGAGTGATACGGCTTCTCGAGGCAGTCAGGGAATCGGGCATCGATACCAGGCTGTATCAAGCGGGAACGTCTGAGATGTTCGGTGATGCCCCGCCACCGCAGTCGGAGAGATCGCCATTCCAGCCCCGGTCGCCCTACGCGGCCGCAAAGCTGTACGCGTATTGGGTCATCCGAAACTACCGCGAGGCCTACGACATGCATGCGGTGACGGGCATCCTGTTCAACCACGAGTCACCTCGTCGCGGCGAAACCTTCGTCACGCGGAAGATCACGCGTGCACTTGCACGGATCGTTGCCGGTACCCAGGACACCCTCTACCTCGGAAACCTCGACGCCCGAAGGGACTGGGGACATGCTGCAGACTATGTGCGCGCCATGTGGTTGATGCTGCAGGCGGACACTCCGAAGGACTACGTCATCGGAACCGGGGAGTCCTATTCGATCCGCGATTTCCTCGATGCTGCGTTCGGCCACGTTGGTCTGGATTGGGAGCCCTACGTCGTCATCGACCCTGCATACTTTCGCCCGACCGAGGTCGAGTACCTGGAGGCGGACCCAAGGCTTGCGATGGATGAACTGGGCTGGAAGCCGAAGGTGTCGTTCGACGAACTCGTGGTTGAGATGGTCGAATCGGACCTTGCGAGCATGGGGCTTCCGCTCGAGGATGCCCGCGAGCTCGTGCGCCAGCGCAACGGTGCCGGTTGATGTCATGATCGGGCGAGAGTGACCAGACGACCCACGGCGCGCCTCGACAGCATCGACGCACCCGGTCCTCGCACGGAGTGAGCGCAATGGACGACCTGCGGATCACCGTTGTCCTCGTGGCCGAGCATGTTGCCGAACATGGTGTGGACCGGAACCTCGATGTGGTCCACTCCGTCCTTCGTGAGCGATGGCCCACGACGACGATCACCGTATCGATGGAGTCGGCCGCCAAGGAGCTCGACGACGCGTCGCGGCGTGTCTTCGACCGCTTCACGCACACGCCGCAACCACTGATCGATTCCTGGCTCGTCTCGCAGGCCGTCCGTGCGTCCGTGGATCCGGGGACCGTCGTGGTCATGAGCGACCGCGGCGGCGCGGGAGGTGTCCTCGCCCTGGCCGAGGCGTCGCATGATCCGCACCAGCGGCGAATCGTGTGGACGGCTGCCGGATCCGGGCTCACCGTCGAGTCGATGCTCGTTTCGGGAACCATCGAACACCTGGACCTCCCTGAGGCCGCCATCGTCGACTGGGAACTGGTCCAGATGCAGTACTCGGCCGAGGTGCTGGTCACCGGGGCGGCTGCGGCCGCTTCGCTGTCTCGATTCGGGATCACCACGGGAATGATCGTGCCCGAGTCGAAGGGAGACGCCCGCTCGGCCCCGGTATCGATCGGCACCGTGTGGGTACCCGGTCCGGTCCGCAGAAGGAACCGGTCGGGCGACGTCCTCCGCGCGCTCGCCCCACTCCCCGGTGTCTCCGTCACCGTGTCGGATGAGGATGCTTCGGATGACGTCTGGACGGGAACCACCTGGGACTCGCTGAGCGGTCCGAGAGGGCTCCTCGGCGACCGGCTTCGAAGGTCTGCCAACCCTCCGGAGATCGTCGATGCCGTGATTGTCGGGGATGCCCTGGCTCCTCCGGATCCCCAAACGATTGCGTTGCACGACACGGGCACCCCCGTGCTGGCGGCGCGCGGCAGTGTCGCTGACGCCATGTGGACCGACGCGATGGTCTGGGACACCGCGGATGAGCTTGCTGCCCTTGTCGAGGGGGGTGGCGACGGTAGGCCATCCCGCCATGAGGGGTGGAGCGGTCCCCGGATTCGTGAGGCGACGCACAACGATCGCGCTCGGCGTGTGTCGGTTGGCGTGCCGATCTACGGATCCTCGCCGTACCTGGACGCGTGTATCGAGTCGGTTCTCGATCAGTCGGAAGCGCCGCACGAAGTGCTGGTCATGGACGACGGATCAGCCTCGCCTGTCGTCACGGAAAGGGTCGCGACATGGGTCGCCCGATCCCAAGGGAGGGTTCGGCTCCTCGATCAGCCGAACCGAGGGGTGTGCGTGGCTCGCAATCGAATGATCGAGGCGATGACGGGGGATGCCTTCGTTCTGGTAGACCAGGATGATGTGCTGAACCCGCGATTCATCGAGCGGACGGCGTCCAGCCTGAGGTCGAACCCTGGTGTGTCGGCGGTTGCCACGTGGACAGAATTCTTCGGTGAGTACGAGGGCATCGAGGCCAAGCCACCGTTCGACGTGAGGGTTGGCCTACGCGAGAACCCGATCGTGTCGACAGCCGTCCTCGTTGACATCAGTGTTCGCGAGGAGGGAATTGCGTTCGCACCAGATCTCGCGTTCATCTATTGCGAGGATTGGCACTTCTGGTCCCAGATCATCGCCTCGGGACGACGCATGGGTCTGGTCCCCGAACCGCTGGTTCGTCACCGGGTCCACCGTGAGTCAGGAGGGTTCAGAAGGACCGACCTCGCGCTTCGGATCGGTCGAGCCCGGTCGGCTGAGATCCTCGTCCGTGGCCGCCTCCATCCCGATGGTGACCACGTGTGGACGCCCTGACAACAGACCTGCCCACAAACCCGTCCCGTACGCAAGGTGCATCGTCGCAACGGCAGCAGCCGTCCTGAGGCGTCGGGATGGCGCACGGAGGGCAACAGCTAGCACGGCGACCGCCCACGATCCCGCAACGATGGCAAGTGGAAGCGGTGGGCCGATGATGGCGACGACACCGCTGACCGTCAGGGCCGCAACGAGCACTGCTGGTGCGAGAGGCCGCCATGACGGCAATCGACCATTGACCCACACCAGCTCAGCCTTGCCCCGCCCATATCGGAGGTATTGGCGCCACATCGCTCGCCATGTCTCGCGTGGGTGGTACCACGAGCGCAGGCTCGGATCCACCCTCACGATCCCTCCGGCTGCCCGCCAGCGTGCATAGAAGTCGGCATCCTCCACGGTCCCGCTCGGGAATGTCCGATATCCGCCGATCGCGATGTACCGGGATCGGGCGAAGGCACCCAGGTAGACCGTATCGACATCCTCGGGAGCGGTCGCGTGGCGAAATCGAGCAGGGCCGATGGCGAGTGGATCTCCCATGGCGTTGGCGACTGCCGTTGACCACGGTCCGCTGCCGATACCCCGCATGGGTCCTCCGATGGCGAGATCTGGCTGCCATTGGGCGATGGATCGCTCAACGTAGTCATCGTCATACGTGGTGTGCCCATCCAGGCGAATCAACATCGTCCCCTCGGCAAGGCCCGCCGCAAGGTTCAGACCCGCAGACTGGCCTCGCTGCGGATTCTGGATGAGGTGAACGCGCGGATCCTTGCTCGCGTGGGCCATCACCCTCGAGACTGTTCCGTCCGTGGATCCCCCGTCCGCGACGACGACATCCACGACGTTGGGTGATGCGAGCGCAGTCTCGATCACGTGATCGATGTTCTCCGCCTCGTCCAGGACGGCCACGATCACAGATGCAGTGGGAGACGTCATGACGCCCGAGGATACCGACCGTGGAGTACCGGGTGGCTCAAGTATCCTCGCTGGACTGTCGATTCTTTGGTTATGGCTATCGCGCGTCGCTTCACTCTCCTCATATGCC
>JAQAZV010000103.1:0-2673 GCA_032127155.1 Acidimicrobiia bacterium | reverse complement strand
ACGATGGTTCCGATCGTGGTTGCGATGAAGGCAAGGAAGACGGTCTCGATGATCTTGTCCCACGTGTCCCAGGCCGAGTCCGAGATCCGCGGTGACATGACCATGGTTTCCTCGCCGGTACCCGGATCGATCGTGGCGACGCGTTGCCAGCGGAAGATGGATCCGACCGTCACGGCGGTTACAGCCCTGATCGTCTGCGGTTCGTCGCTCGCTCGCTCCCGTGTTCCGACGACTTCCGTGAAGTCCCCGTTCTGGTCCGTCTGGAAGTCCCCGAGTCTGATCTCGACACCGGACGACGCGATGTAGAGGATGTCCCCTCGTCGGTTGCCGTCAAAACCGGACCCGGTGATCGTGACGTCACCGCCGGGTTCCACGCAGGTGGGGGTGATGGTTATCTGTGGACCGCTGTCTTCCGCCGGTTCGGGCGTGAACCCATCTGGTGGGCACGGTGACATGAACTGGGCGTCGAAGTTCGACTCCACAGCCTGGTATGTGAGGAGATCCGGGTGGGCGACCGCGCGAAGGATGCGTACGAGGGACGCTTGGCGCGTCGGATCCTGGATCTCATCGAGGTTGACGCCGGTCGTGTCGAACGCGTACGCGTACACGACGATTCCAATCACGATCGCAATCACGATGGTCCAGAATCGCCTTCCCCACCGCTTCTTGCTCGGATCCTTCGTCACAGGAGCCAGAGCATCCGCATCGGTTGACTCAGCCTCCGGTTGGTCAGCCAATGCGCTCAGCCTCCTTGCCGTAGATCTCCTTGAAGCGGTCGTCGTCGATCGACTTGGGTGGACCTTCGAAGACGAGCTTCCCAGCCTTCAATGCCACGGCCTTGTCGGCATAGCGATGGACGAGGTCGAGAAAGTGGAGCGAGCAGAGCACCATGACACCGTCGTCGTGGTTGATGCTCTCGAGATGCCGCATGATGTCGTGGGCGAGGACGGGGTCGAGCGAGGCCACGGGTTCGTCCGCAAGGATCATTTCAGGGTCCTGCATCAGCGCCCGAGCGACGCCGACGCGCTGCTGTTGACCGCCAGAGAGTTCGTCGGCACGGTTGTTCGCCTTCTCTTCGAGCCCGACGCGCGCCAATTGCTGGTGTGCCTTGTCGATGGTGCTCTTCGGGAATCGGTTCACGATGCTCATCGCCGGGTTGACGTAGCCCAGACGACCGGACATCACGTTCGTGATCACCTTCGATCGGTGGACCAGATTGAAGTGCTGGAAGACCATGCCGATTCGGCGTCGAATCTTCCGCATGTCCTCCTGACCCGCTGCCGTGATGTCGACGTCGTTCCAGAGGATCCGACCATCCGTTGGCTCGATCAGTCGGTTGATACAGCGCAGCAAGGTCGATTTGCCAGATCCGCTCAACCCGATGATGGCCAGGAACTGGCCATCGGGGACCTCGAAGCTCACATCATCGAGCGCGACGGTGCCGTCATCGTAGATCTTGGTCAGGTGCTCGACCTTCAACACGTCCTGGCCACCTTCGGATCAGGAGAGGGTCCGGGGGCAGTGCCCCGGACCCTCCCAGCGGGTTGGCTCTATGGCGTGTAGCCGGTGACAGCGACCATCTGACGGACGAAGTCGTACTCGTCATCGGTGGCCCGGTTGATGCCTGTCCAGCCGTAGAAGTCGGAGCTTCCGATGGTCTGGTTCCACAGGCAGTTCTCATCGGTGTCGCACGCCTCGGCAAATGCAATGAGTGCATCTTCGATCTGCGTCCGCAGTTCCGCAGGGAACTCGGAGCCGAACGACAGGGTGTCATTCGGGATCTCAGGCGAGATGAAGGCGATCTTGACCTCTTGGACGATGTCCGGAGCTTCCGTCCGCACGTTTGCCCGTGCATCGAGCACGCGATAGTCACCGCAGAACAACCGGTCTTCCGGCGTCACCGCACAACTGTCGACGAGGTCGGCAGGAATGTCGGCGTTCTCGGACGTTCCGTCCCACTGCTCACCGCCGTCGGCTGTGTTCAGCCACGGGCTGTAGAACACGGTGGCGAAGTCGGCATCGCCGTTGTAGACCGCGAGGGCTGCTGCATTGTGGCTACCCGCTTCGACGGTCTCACCTGCTGCATCTCCCGCGTCGTCGAACATCACGGTCGGCACCATGTAGCCGGACGTGGAGCCGGCGTCCGGGTATGCCCAGGTGAGCCCTGCGAGGTCTTCGATCGACGAGACCTCACTGTCACGAGGAACGATGAACTCGGTCCAATAGACGTCCCATCCGAACCGAACGGCCTTGAAGGACACGTCGACCCCGCAGAGGTCCGACGCAAGCACGTAGAGAAGGCCGGGTATGAAGGCCATGGTGCCTTCCGGTGCCGCACACATCTCTTCGGCGGTGGCCGCGTACGAGGTTGGGATTGCAACCTCATACTCGAGGCCGGTGGCTTCCTTCAGACCCTCGGCGAGGAGCTCGCCGCCGGACGTGATGACCTGGGCGTCGACGGACGGGACAAACAGCACCCTGATCGGGTTGTCTGCAGTTCCGAGATCCGAGGCTGCTTCAGTGGTTGTTGTCGTCTCCGGCGCGGCGGTTGTCGTCGCTGCTTCCGTTGTTGTCGTTTCTGCACCAGCTGTCGTGGTCGTATCGCCGCTGTCGGAGCTGCATGCAGCTGCGAACAGAGCGAATGCGAGGACCACGATGATCAGAGGGGCTTTC
>JAQAZV010000102.1:0-3451 GCA_032127155.1 Acidimicrobiia bacterium | reverse complement strand
CTGCTGCGCCAGTACTTCCCGAAAGGCACCGACCTCTCCCAACACAGCCAACACGACCTCGACCAGGCCGCCTACTCGCTCAACACCCGGCCTCGACAAACCCTCGAATGGATGACACCATCAGAGAAACTCGCCGAAGCGTTGCAATGACCCCCTGAGGCCGCAGCCGATATTGGCGGGTCGCATGGTGCCTTGAGCCATCGGCCCGTTGCACGCGCCAGACGACCTTCGGCCCTATATCTTGTGGCTTTCGCCGTCCACGATGGTGACCATGATGGGGAGACACCGGATTCGGGTTCTGGGGTTGGGGGTGCTCGTTGCCTCAGTCTCCCTGTTTGGGGGTACGGCGATCGCCGCCGACATAGTCGACGTTGGCGGCTCAGGCATTGCCTACGACACGAGCTTTGTCGAAGAGGCGGCGTCCGACGCCGCCCGGCGAACCACGTACTACGCCGCTGACACGCTCGTTGCGGCCGCCTGGGACGTGGACGCCGATGGAAGCGACAACCTCTGGATGCAGGTCGACAGCGACTGGTATGTCGAACGCGTCGCATCGGATAGGGACGGCGACGGCATCGCTGACACAGTGGTCACCGTCGATCGCGACGGTGGGTCGACTGTTGACGCGATGCCGGTCGCGTCAACACAGATCCCGGTACCGGTTGAGGAGTCCTCCACGGGAAGTCCGATGGTGCTCATCACAATCGGCGCCGTCATTGCCGCCGTGGTGATCGCGTTGGCCGTCTGGCTTGCACGTCGTCGCAAGGGAGTGATCACGTCGATGCTCCTCGTCGTCGCGTTGGCCGCCGCCGCCGTTCCGGCCGACGCCGCCGTTCCGTTGTGGGATGAGGACTGCAACCCCGACCCTTCCTGGTTCGATGAAGAGTGGGAGAAGTACTCCCACTTCGATGAGCGCGTCGAGTCGCCCAGCTCCGAGGTTCGGCAGTACCGAGATGCCGTCGAAGAGGCGATGGCGCTCATGCTCCAGGTGTACGAGTTGGAGATGGATCTTGAGATGGAGGGCCAGGTCGTCGAGGCGCTGCGTGACTACAGAGCCCAATTGTCGCGCAGTCAGGGAGTGAACCTCATCCGGGCCTTCATCCGCCTGACGATGCTCACCGCGGAGACGATCAAGGGAGCCGTCAATCTTGGCTCGTCGATTGAGAAGCTCGGGGGCACGGTCCTTGAAACCATCGGAGCGTCGCTCAAGATACACGACCACTTCCAGCCGCAGCAGTCGATCCAGAAGAAGACCGTTCGCAACGCCGTGAAAGGTGTCGGTTGGTCGATGTTCAAAGAGGCTCTCGAGTCGATGGGCGACCCCAAGAGTCTCGTCAAGACGTTCCACATCTCGTCCATGCAGGAGATCAACAACCTCGCTGACCTACCCGAGTGGAAGATCAGCGATGCCGAGTTCCAGGTGCTACGTGATCAGCACCTGACGAGCAAGGCCCTCGACACCGTGATGCTCGAGGCTGAACGCGACCAGGCCAGCCGTCGTAGCCTCCTCGAGTTGGTTCAAGAGGAGCTTGAACTCGTCCTCGCTGAGGCCGACACGCAGCGGGCTGCCGAGAAGGAGCGGGTCCGCGCATTCCTGATCGGCGATTGCGAGAAGCAGCGGGATCGGGCATCCACCACGACCAGCAGCACAGTTGCGACTGCGACGACAACATCGACGACCACGACCATCCAACCGTCCAACATCATCGAGCTAGCGCTGGCCGATGTTGGCGGTTCGGGTGTCGTTCAGCACGACGGGCGGTCGCTGTGGAACGCACAGACCGACAACGTGACCATGGAGAATGTCACTGGCTGGAACTCCGCCTACCACAAGGCCTCGGAGACCGTGGGCGGTGCGATCCGTCTCGACCTCGAAGAGGGGACGGTCACCGGCCGGATCACCGAGACGTGGACGTGCGCCGGCGATGCGGATTGCACGTGGGCCGACCGCACGACGTCACTCGTCGCGACCCTCAACGCGGTGATGCTGCCGTCCGGCACCGGATGGGACCTCGAGGGTGGGGCGACGATCGACTACGCCGTCGCAGGCAGTCGAATCGAGACACCATCTGACTGCAATGGCAGCGAGTGTTACATCTGCGCCGAGGGCGTCTGCCGCGTCGAGTTCTCCGCCACGGCAACGGTGCCGGTCGTAGGACACGTCGACGGGAGCTTTCTCACCATCGAGTTCACCGACCAACTCGCCGAGGACCCGTCCTCAATGAACTTCGAGCCGATCCGCGAAACCGAGTTCTTCATGTCACGCTGGCTCCACCAAGCCGACCTGCCCGCACCGGTCCCGTCTCCCTGAGCCACTCCGAGAGGCCGGCCGCCGGACGTGGCCCGATGGTCGATCCAGAACAACATGACCCCCAACCTGGGGTCGACCAGGGCGACGGGTCATGCTCCATGAACCGCACCCCTGTAAGTATCGGCCTGGTCGAGCGGGGGTCACAAGACCGAGAGACGACCTGCGAACGGAACCAGGCTTTCGACCTGCCGTATGGGGCCCGCGCGCCGGCGTCGGATGGTCGCCCCGAAACCGCGGGATCGGCCGCTGGACGACCGAACCTCACGGCCCGCCTTCTGGGGAGTTTATTTCACCGGGAGTTCTACCGAAATCGGAAACGGAACTCGCATCTCAGACCAGGGGAGATTTGATAAGAGCCTGCCCACCAACGCGGTGTGGCGCATCCCAGTCCTGTCCACCCAACCCGAAAAGACTTTGACATAGGAGCACCATTATGGGCGGCTCAGTCGAGTGTTCGAGACTGCCGCGCCGGCTGCTCGCAGCGGTCAAGGCTCGGCGCTCGATCTGCCCAGTTGTCTGACTCTCGAAGGCAGGAATCGCGACGCTTCTTGACATGAGCGATGCACTCGTCGTCCGTCGTGCGCAGGCCGCCATATGTGCCGACATGGGCGGTTTCGAAGGGTACTCCGAGGCGAAGGCGTCGGCCTCTGCATCGCGAGATACCTCGGATCATTGACCGGTGCCTTCGGTGTAGCGAGGAGTAGATTTGGAGGACCGGGTGTCCGCCCGGCACCTCGGGATGAGAGGAAGAGTCTGCAATGCATCCGAATGCACAAACCGTCTTGCGAGGCTTTCAGGCCTTCGCCGAAGGCGACATGGCCACGATGAAGTCGTTGTTCGCCGATGATGCCTCGTGACAGTGTTCGGCCGCCTCGACTCGATCTATCGGCGCACGGGGGCGAACCTCCCCCTCGGTGACCCGCGGCCGTCCCACGGGGCGGAGATGGAAGGGTACTTCTGGCGAGTCACCGACATGGCGCACCAGCGCGTGCTCGTCGTGTTGTGCGGCGTGAACCGACATCCGGATGGTGAATGGGCGACGGTGGCGATCGCTGCACATCCTGGTGGTTTTGTCCGCGGCGCGGTGCTCGATGGAGCCGCCGCCGCGTCGGACCGATTCCTCGTCACCGCGGGTGACGG
>JAQAZV010000101.1:0-3252 GCA_032127155.1 Acidimicrobiia bacterium | reverse complement strand
TGGGACCATGGGTGGCGAATGAGGAGCTGCTCTGGCAGGACCCCGTTCCGGCGGTCGACCACCCGCTCGTGAACGAAGCCGATATCGCCACACTCAAGGCGCAGGTGTTGGAATCCGGACTGTCCACAACTCAGCTCGTGGCCACGGCATGGGCAAGCGCGTCGACCTACCGCGACACCGACAAGCGCGGTGGAGCGAACGGGGCACGCATCCGCTTGTCCCCACAGGCGGATTGGGACGTCAATCTCGCCGCAGGCGTCGGCGAGGCCCTCGATGCCCTCGAGGTCGTGCGTCGTGATTTCAACCAAGCGCAGGCAGGTGGGACACGGATCTCCCTCGCAGACCTGATCGTGCTCGCTGGATGCGCCGGCGTCGAACAGGCAGCGCGGAACGCCGGATTCGACGTTCGGGTGCCATTCACACCGGGTCGCACCGATGCGACCCAGGAGCAAACCGACGTCGAGGCATTCGCAGTCCTCGAGCCCGTGGCCGATGGATTCCGCAACTACGTGCAGAAGGGGAGCGCACTCGCCGCCGAGCACCTGCTCGTGGACAAGGCATTCATGTTGTGTCTCTCGGCACCGGAGATGACGGCACTCGTCGGTGGCATGCGCGTCCTCGAAACCAACGTGGACGATTCCCGACACGGGGTGTTCACCCATCGCCCCGGTGCGCTGACCAACGACTTCTTCGTGAATCTGATCGACATGTCGACAGTCTGGGAGCCGACGTCCGAGTCAGGCGATGTCTTCGTCGGTCGCGATCGCCGAACAGGAGACATCCGTTGGACAGCGACGAGTGTCGATCTCGTCTTCGGGTCGAACTCGGAACTTCGTTCTCTTGCGGAGACCTACGCTACCGATGACGCCGAGGAGAAGTTCGTGCACGACTTCGTCGCTGCCTGGGACAAGGTGATGACCCTCGACCGCTTCGACCTTCCTGACAGGACCTAGGGGAACGGGACCACTGATGACACGATTCGCATACTTCGCAGGACACGAGCAGTTCCAGCCGGAGGATCTCGTGCGACACGCCGTCCTTGCGGAAGAGGCGGGGTTCGACATGATCCTCGTCTCGGAACACTTTCATCCGTGGGTCGATGACCTCGGGGCGTCCGGCTTCGCATTCGCCACCATCGGAGCCATGGCGCAGGCGACGGATCGCGTTGAGTTCACCACCGGTGTCACGACCCCGCTGTGGCGCTTCCACCCTGCCGTGGTGGCACAAGCCGCAGCCACCCTCGACCGACTCAGCGGCGGTCGGTTCAACCTCGGTGTCGGGACGGGGGAGAACCTCAACGAGGGGCCGCTCGGGTACACCTTCCCGGCATACGCCGAGCGTGCGGCTCGGATGAGTGAGGCCCTCGACGTGATGCGAAGGCTCCTCGACGGCGAGAAGCTGACATACAACGGCGAGTACTACACGACGGACAGGGCGAAGCTCTACAGCCCCCCGCTCCACGATCTCCCGATCTTCATGGCAGCGGGGGGTCCGAAATCCGCTGCGCTTGCGGCTACGAAGGCAGAGGGAATCATCACCTCGGTCAAGGATCCTGCAGATACGTTCGCGAAGGTGATCGAGCCAGCACGCGCCGCGGCCTCAGCAGTCGGAAGGCCCGAGCCGCTGATCCTCGCATCGCGGTGGTCGATCAGAGCCGGAGATGACGACGAGGCATGGGAGACGCTCGGTGCGTGGCGCGGGCTGAGGGCACCAGGCAGGCTCGAAGCTGTGGATCCGATGGACCTCAGGGTGAAAGCCGATGCGATGCCGCGAAGCGAGATCCTCGAGCGGTACAGCATCGTGAACTCACCGGATGATTATGTCTCCGTATACGGGCCGCTGATCACCGACGTCCACGCGGACATCGTCGCGATCCAGACCACCTCGACGGACCAGGAATCGACGATCGCCATGCTCGGCAGGGATGTTCTCCCAGCCTTGCATGATCTCGGTTGACCTCAACCGTCGAGTTGACCAAGGAACGTCAGGGCAACGCGGTTGAATTCGTCGCCGAAGGTGCCGTCGGCCATCGCGGCCCAGAATGCGGGCGCCACGGTGACCCTATAGGCATCACGGATCGCCTGCGCATCCTCGCCTGATCCGAGATGGTCGTACTCGTCGACGAGAAGTGAGCTGAAGCCGTCGCTGAGCGTCGCAATGAGATCGACCTGCCAGGAGCCGTCTTCGTTCCGTTTCGTGAACACCACGGATTCGGCGCTCGGTCCACTTGCGATCGGAACGCTCGCGAACTCGGCACCCTCCACGGCGACCGCCGTGCTCTGTCCGACGGTGAGCGTTGAGATCGGACGCGAGGCGAACGCACTGAATCCGGTGGCAAACGACCTCCAATAACTCGTCTGCAGCGCGAGCGGAACGCCGTCAGCGAGATAGGTTGCGGTCGTCGCCTCATCCACATCGTTTTCGATACTCAGGATGATGGCGAGGGACTCGTCATTGACCGCACGGGACGCCGTGGCGACATCACCTCCGTCGATGGCTTCGAACCACGCGACGACGGCTCGCTCGGGGTTCTCGTAGCCGACCGGTTCCGAATCGCCCGACGAGCACGCAGGAACGCCGAGCGCGACGAGGATGACAATCGAGAGTATGCGGATCACCCTGGGAGGGTACCGAAGGCCTTCGGCAAGCGACCTGCACTACCGTAGCCGACGATGCGCAGCACAATCCTCAAGGCACTGCTGATCGGCGCGGTCGCCGGCTTCGCTTCGGGTCTCCTCGGCATCGGTGGCGGAGTCATCGTGGTGCCTGGCCTCGTTCTGCTCCTTCATCTCGATCAGTACTCGGCCTCGGGAACCTCCGCTGCCACGATCGTCCTATCCGCTTCGGCGGCCGTGATCGCCTTCGGCACCAATGGATCGGTCGACTGGGGTACTGCGGCGATCATCTTCATTGGCTCGGCGGTCGGCGCCTGGACGGGGGCCCACTACCTTGCACGAGTGCCTGAGCACCTCCTCGCCGGTGTGTTCTCGGTGGTGATGATCATCGCAGCCATCCGGATGTGGCCATGATCGAGATCGTCGGACTGATCCTGCTCGGGCTCTTTGCGGGCCTGCTCGCATCGGCCCTTGGTGTCGGTGGTGGCATCATCTTCGTCCCCGTCCTCGTCGGCGTGTTCGGTTTCGCCCAACTCGACGCCCAGGGGACCTCCCTTGCCGTGATCGTGCCAACGGCGATCATCGCCACGATCGGCCACACACGGGCCGGCAGAGTCGTCTGGAAGGTTGCCCTGTT
>JAQAZV010000100.1:0-4300 GCA_032127155.1 Acidimicrobiia bacterium | reverse complement strand
AGGCATCGGATCCGTGATCGCCGTGGTCCCCGCCGCGATGATCCTGTTCTTCTTCAACCCCATCCTCAGCGCCCTCGGTGTTGATCCAAACCGGGCCCAGGTCATCCAAGGGATTCTCATCGTGCTCGTGATGATGATCGCCGGCGTCCTCGAGTGGCGAAGGCAGAGGCGATCATGAACGACATACCGACCACCACGCCCACCGGAACCTCGGTGGACACGGCGCCAGAGCAGCCATCAATGCTCAAGCGCCTCGCTGCCAGACCCCAGCTCGTGCTCGTCGGGGTCCTGATCGCGTTGATCATTGCAACGGGCATCGTTGGACCGAACTACCTGTCAATTGCCGGTCTCAGGAATTCCCTGGTCTGGGCGATCCCGATCGGGATTCTCGCCGCAGGGCAGACCATCCTCATGCTCACAGGTGGCATCGATCTGTCGATTGCGATGATCGCCACGGCATCTGCCTACATCACCGCGAACCAATCATCGAACGGCACTGCGTTCGCCATCGTCGTGGGGCTGATGGTCGGGCTCATTGCCGGCAGTCTGAACGGCATCGGCGTCGGCGTTTTCAGGGTCAATCCCCTCATCATGACATTGGCCATGGCAGCGATCCTGCTGGGACTGTTCACGGGTTGGGCGACGACGATCTTCGCTGGGTCCACACGTATGAACGATTTCATCCGGACGATTGGCGGCGGCAACTTCCTCGGCGGCAGGGTTCCGTGGGCCGCTCTCGTGTGGGCAGGGGTTGCCGTACTCGTCCTGGTCCTTCTTCGGAAGACTGGTTTCGGTCGCAATCTGTATGCGCTCGGGGACAATGCAATAGCGTCGCGGCTCTCCGGCATCAGGGCATGGCAGGTACTCGTCGCCGCCTATGCGATCAGCGGAATCCTCGGCTCGGTCGCCGGTCTCATCGTCGGAGGACGCATCGGTTCGGTTGACCTGCAGCTGGTCGGGTTCCTCCTCCTGCCATCGGTCGCCGCCGCGGTCATCGGCGGAACGTCGATCTTCGGTGGTATCGGAACGTACACGGGGACGATCCTCGGAGCCCTGATCCTTGGCGTCCTGCAATCGTTGCTGACCTTCCTCGGGGCGGGTCAAGCGGTCCAGCAGGTGCTCTACGGGTCGATCGTCGTCGGGCTGTCCTGGATGTACACGCGGCTCGCGTCGGTGCAATGAGAAGGAGAATTCGGTGCGTTTGAGTGATATCAGGGCAGGAGTCGTCGGCGTCGGGTTCATCGGTGTTGCCCACATCGAGGCCCTGCGGCGACTCGGCGTCGACGTTGCGGGCGTGGTTGGCTCGTCCCCCGAACGCGCCGCGGCGAAGGCCGAAGCCGCCAACCTGCCCAGGGTCTATGACAGTGTCGAGGCGCTCGCCGCTGACGACAGCATCGATGTCATCCACGTCGCGAGCCCGAACGACGTTCATGCCGACCAGGTGCGCCTGTGCCTCGCAGCAGGCAAGCACGTCGTGTGTGAGAAGCCCCTCGCCCTCAGCTCTGCCGATTCCGCAGACCTCGTTGCCCGCGCAGCTGCATCAGGTCTGGTGAACGCTGTGTGCTTCAACATCAGGTTCTATCCGAACTGCCACCAGGCGCATGCCATGATTGCGTCTGGCCAGATCGGGACACCGACGTTCATCACGGGGAGCTATCTCCAGGACTGGCTCCTCCGCGACACCGATTGGAACTGGCGCCTCGTCCCTGAACGCGGAGGAGAGCTGCGGGCGGTCGCCGACATCGGTTCGCACTGGCTCGACCTTGCCCGGTTCATCTCCGGTCAACGCATCGTCGAGGTGATGGCCGACCTGCACACGGTTGTTCCTGTTCGGAAGCACCCCGCGGGGCCGGTCGAGACATTTGCCACGGACACGGGCGATGGCGACCTCATCGAAGAGTCGATGTCCAGCGACGATGCTGCCGGCATCCTCCTCAAGTTCGAGAACGGGGCAGCTGGCATGGTCGCCGTATCGCAGGTGTCGGCAGGGCGAAAGAACAGTGTTTCGATCGAGGTGGATGGTTCCGATTCGGCCGTGTCGTGGTTCTCCGAGAATCCCGACCTGCTCTGGGTGGGCCATCGGGGACGGCCGAATGAGATCGTCCAGCGCGATCCTGCACTCGCCCTTCCCGAGGCGGCGCGGGTGATCGGCTATCCCGGCGGACACGTCGAGGGCTATCCCGACACCTTCCGCGCCCTCTTCGGCGAGGTCTACAAGGACATCGCTTCAGGCGGTCCGTCGGACCGTCCCACGTATCCAACGTTCGCTGACGGCCACGATGCACTCCTGGTGACCGAGGCCGTCGCAACCAGCTCCGCAGAGCGGCGCTGGGCCACCGTCGATAGATAGGAGGAACGCATCATGAAGCTCGGTCTACTCACCGCACCCTTCCCTGAGACCCCCATCGAGGAGGTCGCTGACTGGAGTGCCGCGAACGGGTTCTCCATGCTGGAGGTGTGCTGCTGGCCATCGGACTCCGGTTCCACGCGTCGCTACGGCGGCATCTGCCACATCGACGTCGACGGCATGTCCAAGGACAGGGCCGACGACATCGTTGGTGATCTCGCTGCACGAGGTGTCGGCATTTCGGGACTCGGGTACTACCCGAACCCGCTTCACGAGGATGCTGATCACCGCGAAGCCGTCACCGGCCACATCATGAAGGTGATCACCGCCGCCTCGCTGATGGGCGTACCGGTTGTGAACACGTTCATCGGGGCAAACCAGCATCGGACCCAGGCTGACAACTGGGATCATGCGAAGGAGATCTGGCACCCGATCGTCCAGCATGCCACCGACAGCGGAGTGAAGATCGCCATCGAGAACTGCCCGATGATCTTCTCGCTCGATGAGTGGCCAGCAGGCCACAACCTCGCGTATTCGCCTGCGATGTGGCGGACGATGTTCGAGGAGTTCGGCGACACCGTTGGCCTCAACCTCGACCCATCGCACCTCATCTGGCAGATGATCGATGTCGGCAGGGTCATCGACGAATTCGGCGAGCGGATCTACCACATCCATGCCAAGGATCTCGAGATCGACGAGGAGGGCTTGTTCAACCACGGCATCCTGTCACTTGGGATCGGCTGGCAGGTACCACGTCTCCCCGGTCTCGGCGATGTGGATTGGGACGAGTTCTTCAGTTCCCTCTATCGCGCCGGATACGACGGAGTGATCTGCGTCGAGCACGAGGACCGCCAGTGGGAGGGCGACGACGAGCTCATCAAGCGAGGATTCCTACTCGCTCGCAACATCCTCGCTCCCTACGTCGTGTGATGTGATGGAACGACTCGGCCTTGGAGCCTTCGACGTCGTGGTCGTTGGCTCCGGCTCGGCCGGCTCGCCCGCTGCGATTGCGGCGGCGAGAGCCGGGGCGAGAACCCTGCTTCTCGAGAAACTCCCATTCCTCGGGGGAAATTCAACCGCGGTCCTCGACACGTTCTACGGCTTCTACACGCCTGGTTCGCGGTCGACCAAGGTGGTTGGCGGCATAGGAGACGATGTCATTGGTGGGTTGCGTCGCCTCGGTCCTGTCCTCGAACGGCCGAACACGTATGGAGCGGGTACGGGTGTCACCTACCTCGCGGAACACCTGAAAGTGGTGTGGGAGCAGCTTGCCGTCGAGGCGGGAGTCACGGTCATGCTGCATGCCTTCGTTCAGGATGTCGTGGTGGTCGACGGCAGGATCGTCGAGCTCACGATCGCCACGAAGGCAGGGTTGCGGACGGTGTCTGCATCGGTGGTTGTCGATGCCTCTGGTGATGCTGACGTCTGCTATCACGCTGGGTTCTCATATGACTTGGCGGGAGCGACTTCTCCCGCCCAGACGCTCACGACGACCTTTCGGATGGTGAATGTCGACCACCAGGCACGTGCAACGATCACCAAGGATGATCTGCACGGCCTCATGCGGGACGCCGCCGCGTCCGGCGAGTACGACCTTCCACGACTCGAGGGCTCGGACCACATCACCCCTGTGAACGGCATGATTGCCACCGTCATGACTCGGATCGACCAAGTGGAGAGTGATGCTGATGGTGTGCGAAACGCCACCGATCCCTGGATCCTCACTTCCGCTGAGATCGCTGGCCGCCGCCAGGCCCTGGAATACGCCAGGTTCCTCACCGATCGCGTACCAGGCTACGAACGGGCCCAGCTGGTGGCGCTGTCGACCCAGATCGGCCTCCGCGAGACGCGGAGGGTCCAGGGCGACTATCGGCTTACAAGGTCCGACGTGCTCTCCGCCCGGCAATTCGACGATCAGATCGGGCTGTGCGGTGCGCCCATCGAGGACCACCA
>JAQAZV010000099.1:0-6649 GCA_032127155.1 Acidimicrobiia bacterium | reverse complement strand
GCCGAGAGCGGAATGAACGCCGCATCGATGCCAACGCGGTCCATCGCGTGTCGCAAGCGCGACCGTCTGTCCTGGAAATCAAAGGAGGCCATGTCGTGAATCTAGACCACTGCCGTACTACCGAACCCGCCATCCCACGAGCGACGGGCATCTCTGAATCGACTGGTAGCGGTTGATCGACCGAGACCTGTGAGCTAGCGTCGTCTGGGTGCGGGTGCCATGCGGTACTCGTCACGGGCATTTGAGGAGGCAATTTCGAATGACCAAGAAGATACTGGTGTTGCTCTTCGCGCTCGCCCTACTCGCTGCAGCCTGCAGTGACAGTGCGGACACGACGACAACAACCGCAGGAGAAACAACAACCACCGCTGCTGGTGGTACCGATGAAACGACGACGACCGCCGCGTCAACGACGACGGCAGCGCCAGCTGTGGCATGCCCGAGCGAAGAGGGCGGTGGCACGGTCGTTATCGGAACGACTGATGCGATCGCCAGCCTCGACGCGGCAGACGCCTATGCGACCCGCGACTGGGAGATCCTGAAGAACTTCAATGAGCCCTTGCTCAAGTGGGTTCCCGGTTCTGGTGAAGAGATCGTTCCGGGTCTTGCCGCATCGATGCCGGTTCCGAGTGACGATGGTCTGACATGGACCGTGACGCTGCGCGAGGGTCTGACCTACGCAGACGGCACGCCGTTGACGGCCGAGGTCGCAGCCACGCAGTTGACGAGGTTGCTGACCATCTCGGAGACGGGACCGAACCAGGTTGGGCTGACGTTGGGAAACCCCTATGTCACCAGCGTGGAGGCCACTGACGATCTGACCCTCGTGTTCACGTTGCCAGCACCGATCGCGTTCTTCCCCCAGCTGTTGGCGAGCGCGGCATACATCCCACCGAACCCGGAGATCTTCCCGGCGGAAGAGCTGAACATCTTCCCAGAAGCTCCGCTCACAGGGACAGGTCCATGGATCGTCACGAACATCGTTCCTGACGAATCGATGACCCTCGAGCCGAACCCCAACTACTACGGGGACCAGCCGAGCCTCGACCAGGTGATCATCCGACAGTTCGGCGATCCGCAGTCGATGGCACTTGCCGTCCAGAACGGTGAGATCGACATTGCATGGAGGATCCTCGGATCCGAGTTGGCGACCGAGCTTGGAAATGTCGACGGTCTGAACTCCGTCGTCGTTCCCGCAGGACCAATCCGGTACCTGATCATCAACCATGTCCTCGAGCCGACGAATGACCCGAACGTTCGCAAGGCGATCGCATCGGTCATTGACCGTGACGAACTCTCCGATGTGATCTTCGGTGGAGCCGTTGACCCTCTCTACTCGCAGGTGCCTCCTGGCTTCCTGGGAGCGAACGAGGCGTTCGACTCGCTGTATGCGTCACCTGACCTCGACGAGGCTCGGGCGTTCCTCGAGGCATCCGGCTACTCGGAGGAGAACAAGCTGGTCCTCCCCGTTTGGTACCCGCCGGAGCACTACGGTGCAACGACGGCTGACGGCGTGCTGTTGATCGTTCAGCAGCTCGAAGCCACAGGGATGATCGACGTCGACGTCCAGGCACAGGAATGGGGCACCTATATCGGTGCTGTTGTCGGAGGCGAGGAGTATCCCGTTTCGGTGCTCGGTTGGTTCTTCGACTTCCCGGATCCCGAGAACTACCTGCAGCCGTTCATCGAGAACGGTGGCATCGGGACGATGGTCACCTCGAAGGATGGCGACATCACACCCGGTGTGAATCCTGAGTTGCTTTCGCTCCTCACGGCTTCTCGCAGTGAGACGGATCCGGCCGCACGTGCGGCGATCCTCGAACAGCTCCAGGACGTGTACGCCGACGAGGTCGTGACTGTCCCGCTGTGGATCGAACCCGAGTTCATCGTGTATCGCGATGGCATCTGCGGCGATGCAAGTCTGCCGAATGCAGAATCGCTGAACATCGGTGCGACGATGGAGTTCGTCTACTCCGTACTCGGAACTGACGGAAGCTAGGTCCATACCTGGCTGCCCGATGGCTTGGGGGAGGGCGCATGCTCTCCCCCAAGCTCCCTCGGGTTCCGATCGATAGGGCGCCATGCACCCACTGACTCTGACCTTCCTGATCTTCGGCATTCCTGCCCTGATCGGGCTCACCTACGTCTATGTACGCGGCAGCTCCGGCCTGCGCTCGTACACCACGACGAGGATCCTGCTCACGATCCCGATGATCCTGATCCTCGCCACCGTCGTCTTCTTCGTGATGAGGATCCTTCCGGGCGATCCCATCGACTCCACCCTCGGGCCCAAGGGCACCGCCGAGATCAAGGAACGCTTCGCAGAGCAGCATGGGTTGAACGACCCGATCCTCGTGCAGTACGGCCGCTTCGTCGGCAGCGTGTTCACCCTCGATTTCGGCAACTCGCTCATCCAGTCCCAACGACCGATCGTGGACGAACTCGGCGAGCGACTCCCCGCAACCCTCGAGATGATCATCCCCGCAACCATCCTCGCGCTCGGCCTCGGCATCTACCTCGGCACGCAGGCCGGGATAAAGCGGAAGAGCGCTGCCGACTACAGCTCCCGCATCTTCAGCGTGATGATCTACGCCATGCCCATCTTCTGGTTGGGTTTGCTCTTCCAACTGATATTTGGTGTCTGGCTCGGGTGGACACCGATCGCGGGGCGGATCGACCCGACGATTCCGCTGGATCGCATCACCAACTTCCTGACTATCGACGCCATCATCACGGGTAACTGGGTGGCGCTGAGAAGCGTCCTTGCCCATCTGATACTCCCTACCCTCACACTCGGCCTCGTCTTGTCCGGCGTGTTCCTTCGGCTCACCCGCATCAACGTCATCGAGACGAACCAAGAGGACTACGTCGCTGCAGCTCGCGCACGAGGGATCAACCAGGGCACGATCACGAGGCGCTACGCCCTCCAGAACGCCCTGATCCCTGTCGTTACCCTCATCGGCCTCCAGGTCGCCATCCTCGTGGCAGGCGCCGTGCTGACCGAGACTGTGTTCGCGTGGCCAGGGATGGGGAGATACCTCATCCAGCGGATCCTTTCGCGTGACTTCACCGCCGTCCAGAGCGTCATCGTGTTCTTTGCGCTCTTCGTCGCCGTGATCAGCCTCGTCGTCGACATCCTCTATTCACTCCTCGATCCACGGGTTCGGTACTGATGCACGACCCGATGCTCGATGAGGTCCCACCGGAGGACCAGTGGCAGGTTGACCTCGGTCAGGTCGGCCTGTTCCGTCGGGTGCTCAATGGTCGCAGGTGGTACGGCGTCGACTGGTGGATGGTGGTCATCTCATCGTTCATGGTTGCCTTCTTCATCCTCATAGCGTTCTTTCCCACATTGATCTCCAGCTACGACCCGCTCGAACAGGTCGGCCCACGGTTCCTCCCCCCTGGAGACGTTCCTGATGAAGAGGTCATCGTCGTTCGGGTCGACTCGCCAATCGATTCGCTTGCAGAGTTCGCTGGCGAGGACAGGGTGCCTACTGGCGTGGTGCAGGGCGCACCCTCGAGTGAGGACATCCGCTCGGAAGCTGACCGCGTGACTGATGAACTCGCGGCAGAGGGCTCTGACGAGCGGGTGCGACTGAAGATCGTCCGCTATGAGACCCTCGACGAGATGCTGGTCGGAGTCACCGACAAAGAGGTCGAATTCGGTGTCGCATCGTCCTCGGAGCTCGCACCACTCATGGGTAGCTATCCGGAGCTCGAGATCTCGGGGCCGATCAGTGGGGAGAAGGGTGGGAAATCCTTCCCCCTCGGTACGAACCAGATCGGCCAGGATGTGCTGAGCCGGCTCGCATGGGGAACGCGGATCGCCCTGATCATTGGCTTCACAGCATCCCTCTTCTCCTTGTTCATCGGAGTACCGCTGGGTCTCCTTGCTGGCTATACGGGCGGCAAGTTCGATCGCTTCTTCACGCTCATCATGGACAGTCTCTATGCCTTCCC
The DNA here is from genome assembly GCA_032127155.1 of Acidimicrobiia bacterium. Lineage (GTDB taxonomy): Bacteria > Actinomycetota > Acidimicrobiia > Spongiisociales > UBA5794 > SZUA-442. Next base: position 2,686 of record JAQAZV010000099.1, on the reverse strand, counting down.
TGGCCTGATCCTTGCCATAGCGATCGCTGCAGTACTGGGTCCGAGCATCGTCAACGTGATCGTCGCGATCGCCGTCCTGTACATCCCCACGTACTACCGAATCGTTCGAGGTCAGACGCTGTCGACCAAAGAGAGTCTCCACGTCGAGGCAGCGGTGAGCATCGGCGCCACGAAGGTGTCGATCATGCGCCGCTACATCTTCCCGCTCGTCATTCCGTCCGTCGCGATCATCTTCTCGGTCAACATCGCGGATGCGATTCTCACCGGCGCTGCCCTCAGCTTCCTCGGCCTCGGGCTGCCGCCGACGACACCGGACTGGGGCATCGATCTTGCCCGTGGCCAGGAGTTCATCCAGCGGGCCTGGTGGCTGATCACCTTTCCCGGTATCGCCGTCATGTTGATCGTGCTGGCGTTCACCATGCTCGGTGAGGGACTGATGGAAATCTTCAATCCGAAACTCAGGAAGCAATGACCGCTGAAATCCTCTACTCGATTCGCAATCTGGATGTCGAATACGACACTCGGATCGGCGGCGTTCGCGCGGTCGATGACCTGTCACTCGACATCTACAAGGGCGAGATCATTGGTCTCGTGGGGGAGTCAGGCTGCGGAAAGTCGACGCTCGGCAAGGCGATGATGCGCACGATCAGCAGCCCAGGGCACATCGTCGGCGGAGAGTTGTGGTTCGAGGGTGTCGACCTCATGACCTTGAGCGAGAAGGAGATGAGTTCCATTCGCGGGAACAGGGTCGGCATGGTCTTCCAGGATCCGATGACCTCCCTCAATCCGTTGATGAAGATCTCGGACCACCTCACGGAAGCGATACGCACCCACTATCCGAAGATGTCCGAGGCTGCCGCACGGGCCAGAGCGGTCGAGATGGTCAAGGACCTCGGCATCCGAGAGGAACGGATCGACGACTATCCCCACCAGTTCTCCGGTGGGATGCGCCAGCGCATCATGATCGCCCTCGTGCTCGCCCTCAATGCGGCATTGATCATCGCCGACGAGCCAACGACGGCACTCGACGTGATCGTCGAGGCCCAGTTCCTCGACCTCCTGCGCGACCTGCGGGAGGAGTTCGAACTCACGATCCTCCTCATCACCCACAACATCGGAGTCGTCGCCGAGCTCGCGGACCGTGTGGCCGTCATGTACGCGGGGAAGGTGGCCGAAGTGGCGCCGGTCGAACCAGCCTTCCTCGATACCAAACACCCGTACAGCAGGGGGTTGCTGAGGTCGGTCCCCAACATCGATGTCGACAACCAGGAGCTGTACAAGATGACGGGGGCGCCCCCGAACCTCATCGCTCCTCCCTCGGGGTGTCGGTTCCACCCCCGATGCCCGTATGCGGTCGATCTCTGCACCGACGACGAGCCCCGCCTGCTCGATGTCTCCGGTGATGGGCACCTCGCATCCTGCTGGATCTACTCCGACGCCCTCCATCGTCCCATGGACCCAGAACATGTCTGACCTCGATCCGCTCGTCCGCTTCGACCACGTCGAGAAGTTCTTCCCGGTTCCGACGGGACTCATCAAGGGTCTCCGCTCCAAGGAGGATCGTCCTGCGGTGAGGGCCGTCGACGACGTGTCGTTCGATCTCCACCGCGGTGAGGTTCTCGGTCTCGCCGGCGAAAGCGGCTCAGGCAAGTCAACGGTCGGTCGATTGGCCCTTCGGCTCCTCGATCCGACAGGTGGAACCGTGATCTTCGATGGCACCGACCTCGCCACGCTGAAGTCGGAGGAGATGCGCAGAACACGGAGTCGCATGCAGGTGGTGTTCCAGGACCCCCTTGCATCCCTCAATCCGCGCATGACCATCGGTCAGACCGTCGAGCATCCCGCCAAGATCCACCTGACCGAACTGTCTGCCAAGCAACGCCGCGACGAGGTCTACGACATTTTCAGTGCCGTTGGCCTCGACCCGCCGAAGTACTACTACGACAAGTACCCCCATCAGATCAGCGGCGGCCAGCGTCAACGAGTCGTGATCGCGAGGGGCCTGATCACGCGCCCTGACCTCATCGTGCTCGATGAGCCAATAGCAATGGCCGATGTCTCGGTCCAGGCCCTCCTGCTCGACCTGATGATGCGCCTCAAGGACGAGTTCGATCTCACCTACCTGTTCATCACCCATGACCTCGCCACGACGAAGTACCTCTGTGACCGGATTGCGATCATGTACCTCGGGAAGATCGTCGAGATCGGAACGCTTCGCGAGGTGTTCACCAATCCGCAGCACCCCTACACGCGTGCGCTCCTCGCGGCCGTTCCGGTCCCCGATCCGCGACATCGAAGGACAGAGCCCCTCCCCCAGGGGGAGATCCCGAACCCGATCAGCCCCCCGAAGGGGTGTCACTTCCATCCACGGTGCCCCATCGCCCAGGAAGGGGTGTGCGATGTGGAACGTCCACAACTCCTTCCCTTTGTCGGGGAGTCCGACCACAGCGTGTCATGTCATCTCCGAACGGGAGCCCACCAGGATCTCGATCCGAAGCGGCACACCGGCTAGCTCTGCGAGTACCGAGCGAGATCCTTCGGCACCCTGGCGTCACCGCCCTGCGAGTACGGCCTCGATCACGGCAATGGCCTCATCGCTCGTCGTCGCGATGGCGGTGACACCGGGCAGATCTGCGATGTCGTCGCTCACGCCGGAACCGCCCACGAGGATGTCCACGTCGGACAC
>JAQAZV010000098.1:0-21726 GCA_032127155.1 Acidimicrobiia bacterium | reverse complement strand
AAGTCGACCCTTGTCAATGCGTTGGTGGGGGAGAAGGTGGCAATCACGTCTGCAAGGCCCCAGACCACGCGGAACACCATCAGGGGTGTCCTCACCATTCCTGAGGAGAATGCCCAGATCGTCCTCGTCGACACCCCAGGGGTTCACCGTCCGCGCACGGCGCTGGGCGAGCGGCTGAACACCCTGGTGTACGGGTCCCTGGCCGAGGCGGACGCCATCTTGTTCATGATCGATGCACGGCAGGAGATAGGCCCGGGAGACCGCATGATCGCCGAACGGATCGCCGCAACCGGCACGCCTGTGGTCGTCGCCGTCAACAAGGTCGACGGAACGCCGAAGGAAGCTGTGCTGCTCCAGCTTGCTGAGGCGGCTTCCTGGGATTTCGCAGCGTACGTGCCGATTTCCGCGAAGCATCATGACGGTCTCGACCTGCTCACGGGCGAGCTGGTGTCACTCCTCGATCCAGGGCCCTTCTTCTTCCCAGAGGATGCCACTTCCGATCAGCCTGAACGACAGCTGGCCGCCGAGCTCATCCGCGAGAAGTACCTGGCGCGGCTGAGGGATGAGCTCCCGCACTCGGTGGCGGTGATCGTCGACGAGCTCGAGATGCAGGACAACGACGTCCTACGAATCGGTGCGACGGTCTACGTTGAGCGAGAGTCCCAGAAGGGCATGGTCATCGGAAAGGGTGGAGAGATCGTCAAGCGCGTCGGTTCCGAGGCACGAGTCGACCTCGAGAGGCTCTTTGCCACAAAGGTCTTCCTCGATATGAGGGTGAAGGTCGAGAAGGACTGGCAACGCAATCCGGACACCCTTGATCGGCTCGGTTTCTAGGTGTCGTAGCCGTCGAACCTCGCGGCGAGGTCGAGATCCTTCGACGTGAGCGCCGCCTCGGAATGGGTGGTGAGTGCCACGGTCACCTTGTTCCACCGAATGTCGATGTCGGGATGATGGTCCGCAACCTCCGCAGCGAGTGCGATTCTCGTGACGAATCCCATTGCGCCGTTGAAATCGCCGAACACGAAGGTCTTGGTGATCGTTTCGCCCTCGAGGTGCCACCCCGCGTGCTCAGCGAGGAACCGCCCTTGTTGCTCGGGTGTTGTGTCGGTTGCCATGGCATGAAGGTAGCGCCCGCAGTCCACCGGGATGTCGTTGCTGGTCGGTAGCCTGCCGATTCGACGGGGAGTGATCGACGTGGCATTGAGAAGTGATCAGGGCATCGTGCTGAGGGGCTATCCCTTCGGTGAGTCCCATCGCGTCGTGGTCCTGCTCAGCCCGAACCACGGCAAGGTCCGCACAGTCGCCAAAGGTGTTCGCAAGACCAAGAGTCGATTCGGCGGGCGACTCGAGCCCTTCACCCACGTCGACGTCGTGCTCTACGAGGGCACCAACCTCGACACGATCACCCAGGTTTCGATCATCAACGCATTCCCGCACATGCGGAACAACCTCGATCGGGTCCTGGCGGCATCGACGATGATCGAAGTGGTCGATGCCGTGGCCCAGGAGGATGAGCCGAGCCAACGCCTCTTCCTCCTGCTGCATCGGGGCTTGTCCGTGCTCGACGAAGGGCCGCCGCACGATGACCTCGTCACTTCGTTCCTGTTGAAGGCAGCTGATGTCATCGGCATTGCCCCAGCCCTCGAGAACTGCGCAGGGTGTGGGCGCAGTGGCGGGTTGACACGTTTCAGCTTCTCCGCCGGCGGATCACTCTGTGACAGCTGCCGAACACCGGGCGCGTACGCTTTGCGGCCTGGGGTCGTCGACTACCTGGCGATGGTCGCAACCTCGGACATGTCGAACCTGCCAGACCCCGACAGATCCTTCTCGCGTGAAGCCCTTGGCGTGACCAAGCGCTTCGTCGAGTACCACCTCGAACGAGAACTCGAGAGTATGACGTTGCTCGATGGCTGAACACCGGACGACCGAAGCTGGCCCCTCACGTGGCTGATCACCCCGTGTCCGATGACGTCGCACCTGATCGGGATGCCATGCCACGGCACGTCGCCATCATCATGGATGGCAATGGTCGTTGGGCCAACGCTCGGGGTCTGCACCGTACCCAGGGTCATGCACGGGGAGAGCCCGCACTGTTCGATGTCGTTCATGGTGCCCTCGACCTTGGGATCGAGTGGCTGACCGTTTACACATTTTCGACGGAGAACTGGGCAAGGGACGAATACGAGGTCTCCTTCCTCATGGATTTCAACGTCGACCTCCTGGAGCGCCGGAGGGATGAACTCAACGACCTTGGAGTGAGGGTCCTGTTCATGGGTGACCTGACCGATCCCCGGATACCTGCTGTCCTTCTCGATCGGATTGCGTCTGCTGAGGAATTGACGAAGGACAACACGACGATGTCGATGGTCTTTGCTTTCAACTACGGGGGGAGGGCCGAGATCGCCGATGCCGTCCGGTCGATCGCCTTTGAAGTGGCCAACGGGACGCTCGACGCCGCGGACGTGAACCAGGGAACCATCGCGAGCCATCTGTACCTGCCGGACATGCCTGATCCCGACCTCGTGATCCGCACCAGCGGCGAACAGCGGACCTCGAACTACTTGCTATGGGAGGCCGCCTACAGCGAATACGTGTTCACGCCGGTGCTGTGGCCGGACTTCGACCGGGTGGAGCTTGCCCGCTGTGTTGCCGAGTATCAGGCACGCGATCGGCGATTCGGCGGGGCGATCGATGGTTCGGTCGAGGGCCCTGCAGATGGTTCCTTGGAGGGGCCCTGGCGGTAGGATCGCGGGCTCACGACCCGGGAAGCCACATGACTGCCGACTTCGACACGATCGTCAACCTCTCGAAACGCCGCGGCTTCGTCTTCCAGTCATCCGAGATCTATGGGGGGCTTCGATCCGCCTACGATTACGGGCCTCTGGGTGTCGAGTTGCTCAGGAACGTCAAGGATCAGTGGTGGCGCTCGATGGTTCGGATGCGCGACGACGTGGTTGGCCTGGACTCGGCGATCCTCCAGTCTCCCGAGGTCTGGGTTGCGTCAGGGCACGTGACGTCGTTTTCGGATCCCCTGGTCGAATGCAGGGAGTGCAACAGTCGCCATCGCCTCGACAAACTGACGGATCCGGATCGCTGCCCGACCTGCGGGAACTCGGGAACCTTCACCGAGCCGAAGGAATTCAACTTGATGTTCCGCACCCATATGGGTCCGGTCGAATCAGACGACAACGCCGTGTACCTCCGACCGGAGACGGCCCAGGGCATCTTCATCAACTTCGAAAACGTACGCCGCACCGCACGCATGAAGCTGCCATTCGGTATCGCCCAGATCGGGAAATCCTTCAGGAACGAGATCACCCCCGGTCAGTTCGTCTTCAGGACGAGGGAGTTCGAACAGATGGAGATGGAGTACTTCTGCCATCCCGACGATGCAGCTGCGGCGTTCGAGGAATGGGTGCGCATCCGCCACGAGTGGTACATCAACCTCGGGATGACCCCCGAGAATCTCCGCCTCCGACCGCACGATCCTGATGAACTCGCGCACTACGCCGCAGGGACCTATGACGTTGAATACCTGTTCCCATGGGGATGGGATGAGTTGGAGGGAATAGCGAACCGCACGGACTTCGACCTCAAGGCGCATATCGACAGTTCCGGTGAGGATCTCACCTACTTCGACCAGGAAGCAGACGAGCGATTCGTGCCGTACGTCATCGAGCCAGCGGCAGGCGCGACGAGGACGACGTTTGCGTTCCTCATCGACGCCTATACGGAGGAGGAGGTCAACGGGGAGACCAGAGTGGTTCTCAAACTCGATCCCAGACTGGCTCCGATCAAGGTAGCGGTCCTTCCCCTGTCGAAGAAGCCCGAGCTCGTCGAGGTCACCGATCGTGTGGCGACCATGCCGCGTGATCGTTGGCAGATCGAGGTCGATGTGACGCAGTCGATCGGGCGAAGGTATCGCCGCCAGGACGAGATCGGAACGCCCTTGTGCGTGACCATCGACTTCGATTCGCTCGACGACGACCAGGTCACGGTGAGGGACCGCGACACGATGACGCAGGACCGCATACCCATCGCTGGCCTCGTTTCGTACCTCTCTGAACGGCTTCCCTCCTGACAACGCAGGCGTTCGGACCCCGTCCGAGGGTTGCCATCCTCTGATCAGAGGGGCGGGACTCGGCCGTCGAAATGCGTCGCGAGGACCACGATGGTTCGACTCCGGCCTCCGGGCGCCAGGCGACGTATCTCCTCGAGGACCTCACCGAGATGTTGCGAGGACCTTGCACGCACCGTGAGCAGGAGATCGAATTCCCCTGTGACCGAATAGCAATCCTGGATGAGGGGAATCGCCCTGAGGTCGTCTGCGACCTCGGAGAGGAGACGGTCACCGTGCGCTTCGAGGGACACGAGTGCCGTGACGGGGAGTCCGATGGCTTCCCAATCGACCTGGACACGGGTTCCGGTGATGATGCCCTTCTCGACCAGTCGCTTGACTCGTTGATGGACGGTCGTGGTGGCAACGCCTGCCCGCTCAGCGATTTGGGCGTAGGGCGTTCGCCCGTCGACACGCAGCGCAGCGATGATGGTGCGATCCAGATCATCCACTTTGAAGATATTAGCGACTGATTCGGGAATTGGTGTAAGATTTGCGTTGGTACAACAAATACACAAACGAAATGACGACCCGTTGATCGAGGTCGAACACACAAAGGGGAATGGGACATGAATCCCGATGCCGCACTCCAGATGGTCAGGTCGCGCGTTGGCGCGGCGACCGCGGTCCATGATCGCAAGCACAAGAAGTAGTCCGCTCGAACGTCCTCCAACAGCGCACACAGGGCACCACCGAAAGGTGGTGCCCTTGCTGTTGCTCGACCCATCCGGCACATCGACCAGCAGCAGCCATGCATCTGGTGGCTGCCCCATGGACCTTGTGGCACCGGTATCGTCGTCTCGTGGCGTATGCACGAGATGACATCGATACGGTTCGCGACAAGACCGATCTGGTCGAGCTCGCGTCGGAGATCACCAAGATCAAGCGATCCGGCCGCTCGACGATGGCAGTCTGCCCGTTCCACTCCGAGAAGACACCGTCACTGTCGATCGATGGGGCGCGCGGCCTCTACCACTGCTTCGGTTGCGGAAAGAGTGGTGACGTGTATCGGTGGGTCCAGGAGACGCAGGGTCTCGACTTTGCTGGTGCGGTGGAATTCCTGGCCAGACGGGCCGGTGTCGTCCTCAAGGTCGATCCCGAGGCAGCCAAGCGCCGAAGCAATCGCGAGCGACTGGTCGAGGCGACCTCCGCCGCGGTTGCGTTCTACACGGAACGACTCCGAACAGGAGCAGACGCCGGTCAGGCACGCAGCTACCTGCGGGGTAGGGGATATGACGCCGACGTGGTTGAGCGATTCTCCCTCGGGTACTCGCCGGACGCGTGGGATCAACTCGTCAACCACTTGCGGGACAGCGGCATCAGCGATGACACGCTGACGGCGTCAGGGCTTGCGTCCCGGTCTTCGAAGGGCTCGCTGATCGATCGATTCCGTGGACGTGTGATGTTTCCGATCTTCGATGTCCGTGGGGATGCGGTCGGATTCGGCGCGCGCGTCCTCGAAGGGGACGGTCCGAAGTACCTCAACTCGTCCGAGTCTCCCATCTATCACAAGTCTCGCCTCCTCTACGGACTGAATTGGGCAAAGTCGGACATCGTGAGGGCGGATACGTCGGTCGTCGTCGAGGGATACACGGATGTCATAGCGATGCACCTCGCCGGAATGCCGATTGCCGTTGCCACCTGCGGAACGGCGCTCGGAGAGGATCACCTTGACCTCCTGAGGCGATTCTCAGAGCGCGTTGTGTTCGCATTCGATGCCGATGAGGCTGGAGCTGGCGCGGCCATTCGGGGCTTCGACCGTTCCGTTCCGGGGGATCTGGATCTTCGGGTCGCGGTGCTACCCGATGGCAAGGACCCGGCAGATGTCGTCGCAGACGGCGACATGGAACGCCTGCGCGGTGCGATCACTGATTCGCGCCCATTGCTGCGATTCCGCATCGAGACGGAACTCGCGCAGTTCGATCTTTCGGAGCCGGAGGCCAGAGCCAAGGCTGTGCGCTCAGCTGCAGCGATCATCGCCCTGCATCCCGATCCTGTGACGCGCCACGAGTACGCCGTGATGGTCTCGAGGGACACCGGGGTTGAACTGCGGTTCGTCGAGGCCGCGATGCGCCGGCGTGGCCCAGCGGGCATCACGACAGAGGTGCCGCCTGATGAGGCCCTTCCCGGTGACCCATCCATTTCGGCACCGTCGGCAACCTACCGGACAGAGACTGAGCTCGTCCGTGTCGTCCTCGCCAACGACAGCAAACTCGAAGGGTTGGACATCGATGAGAAGCTCTTCGCCGATGTGCGGATACGTGAGGCGTTCATACGGGCGTCAGCCCTCCTGGCGGGTCTCGCTCCCGGCGAACCACCTGATCTCGGAACAGCGATCGGCTCGGAGGACTCGCAGTCGGCTGATCTCTTGCGTACGCTTGCCATGGATGTTCGCCCCCTTGCCGATCCGGTCGACCTGGTGAACATTCTCGATGTGGCCGCCATCGACCGCGAGATCGCGACGGTGCGACAACAGCTCCAGCAGGTGGATGAAGCCACCGATGAACAGGGGTATTCGGAACTGTGGCAGCGCTTGATAGCGTTGGAGCACGCCAAGAGGAATCGCAGGAGAGACCGTGACAGATGAACAACTGGAGGTCGTGAAGCTCCTCATCGATCGCGGTCGGCAGCGTGGGTTCCTCATGATGGGCGAGGTCCAACAGGAACTCGAGGATGCCAAGGCGCCTGCTGAGTCGTTCGACGAGGTCTTTGCCGCGTTGAGGGCCGATGGTGTCGACCTCCGAGAAGACTCCGAGTCGGCGTTGGCCGACACGGGCATCTCTGGAGATGAGCTCGTTCACGTGTCCGATCCTGTCCGGATGTACCTCCAGGAGATCGGTCGGTATCCGCTGCTCACAACGCAGCAGGAGGTCGAGCTCAGCATGCAGGTGGAGGCTGGCGAACGCGCAGCTGAGCGGCTCGTCGAGAACGCCGAGATGACGCCAGCCGAGCGCATCATCCTTGATCGCCAGATCCGAAAGGGCGACCGTGCACGTCAGCGGCTTGTCGTATCAAACCTGCGCCTCGTCGTGTCGATCGCCAAGAAGTACGTCGGCCGAGGCTTGAGCCTCCTGGACCTCATCCAGGAAGGGAACCTCGGGCTGATCCGCGCAGTGCAGAAGTTCGACTACCGGAAGGGCTTCAAGTTCTCGACGTACGCGACCTGGTGGATCCGTCAGTCGGTGACAAGGGCCCTTGCTGACCAGGCGAGGACGATCAGGGTCCCCGTTCACATGGTCGAGACGATCAACAAACTTGCGATGGTCCAGCGCACCCTCCATCAAGATCTCGGCAGGGAACCAACGATCGAGGAGATCGCCAAGGAGCTCGACATCGAGTCAGGGAAGGTCACAGAACTCCGCAGGATCGCACTCGATCCCGTTTCGCTCGAGACGCCGATCGGGGAGGAGGATGATGCCACCATCGGTGACGTCGTTCCTGATCTCGGTGCCGATGTGCCGGTGGAGGAGGCTGCCTTCCGGCTGCTCCAGGAATACCTGTCGCTCGCCCTGGAAGCCCTCAACGAGCGTGAGCGTCAGGTGCTGATCATGCGATTTGGCCTCGATGACGGGACCGTGAGGACGCTCGAACAGGTTGGTGACCACTTCGATGTCACGAGGGAGCGAGTGCGGCAGATCGAGAACAAGGCTCTTGCGAAGCTGCGCCAGCCGGCGCGGGCCAAGCAGCTCGACGGCTACCTCGAGAGCGGTTGATCAGGGAGCGGTGCGCGCTCGAACCGAGTCCGCAAGGGTCACCAATCCGCCTCCAGCGGACGCCCGTGCCTTCCGTGTGGATCGTTCGCTCAAGCTCGCGACGTGTTGGACCGTGTCGTTTCGAGCAAGCCCGCGGAGTCGCGCAACAAGGCGGTCGTATCGCTCTTTGCCTGCTCGGGCCCCGAGGGCAAAGCCGATGACGAGACCGATGATCAATCCGAGTTTGAAACGCATCTTCGGATTGTGACACACCTGACCGGCATCAGCGAACCGGGTTGATTGGTGCTCGGGCCGTCCCGATACCGAGTCCTACGCAGGTGTGTCGTGGATGGAGAAGGCGTTGACGGCGTCTTCGACGGTCTCGAAGTAGGCGTCCTCGCCGTTGACCTCGGTCAGTCCGTAGGTGTCGAGCTGGCGCCGCACCGTATCGGATACGTTCGCGATCACGAGACGGACCCCGCGTTCGTCGAGTTCGTTGCGAACCTGGACGACCGTCGCGCCTGCACTGAAGTCGATGTCGGAGATCGACACGCCGTCGACGACGAGCCACTGCACCCGAGGATCTGCCCCGTCCACCAATGCAAGGACCTCTTCGTTGAAGTGCGTTGCGTTCGCGTAGTAGAGGGAGGCGGAGAATCGGTACACGACGAGACCGGCGAGCAACTGCGCCTGGGTGTCGATCGGCACGGATGTGAGGCGTCCGTCTTCGGTCCTGGTGAGCACGGCGTCCTTCGGGTGATAGCTGTACCTGAGGTGGTCGATCGCGGAGAGCGCGATCGCGAGGACGATGGCTTGCTCCACTCCGACAACGACCACGACCACGGCGGTAACCGCAGCGATCATGAATTCAGGCTTTCGAGTTGCCCATATCCGCTTCATCCCTGCGAAGTCGACGAGTTCGACGCCGATGATGAAGACCACGGTCGCTAGGACCGCCTCCGGCATGTATTGAAGTGGTTTGGTGAACCACAGGAGCACTGCGGCGACAATGACGGCTGTTGTGAGGCTTGCGATCTGCGTCCTTCCGCCTGCGCCGGTCACCATCTGGGTCTTCGTCGGGCTTCCATTGACCACGAAGGTTCCGGTCATCCCGGCGGAGGCGTTGGCGAGGCCGAGGCCGATCAGGTCGAGGTTCTCATCGAAGTCTTCCTCGAACTTGGCGGCGTACGCCCTTGAGGTGGCCGCGCTTTGGGCAACGATGACGATGAAGATCGCTCCGGCGGTCCCCAGGAGTTCAGTGAATTGTGACCATGTGACGGAGGGGAACGCGATACTCGGCAGACCACCCGGGACGGAGCCGAGCACGGCGACGCCGTCTGCCTGGAGGTCGAAGTACCAGCTCGCCCAGATGGCGCCGATAACCGCGATCAACGCACCGGGGATCTTCGGGTTGATGGCTTTGGCGCCAAAGATGACCACGGCGACACCGGCCGATACGAGGATGGTGGTCTGGTTGCGGCTCGCGAAGTCGCCAAGGGTCTCGATGAACTTCTGGATCGTGCCACCGGTTTGGGAGGGAATTCCAAGCATGGATCCCACTTGTCCCATGGCAACCTGGATACCGACGCCCGTGAGGAAGCCGATCAGCACGCTTCTCGAGAGGAAATCGGCGATGAAGCCCAGTCGGATGACTCTGGCGAGGATGAGGATGCCGGAAACGATGAGGGCGAGCATGCCTGCGAGTGCGACGTACTCGGCTGAGGCCGTCGTCGCCATCCCAGCGAGGCCGGCTGCCATGATGGCTGCGGTAGCCGAATCGGCGCCGACCACCAGATGGCGCGAGGAGCCGATGACCGCGAACACGGCGATCGGGATGAGGATGGTGTAGAGGCCGGTGATCACCGGCATTCCGGCGATGGATGTGTAGCCCATGACCTCGGGAATGCCGAGCGCTGCGAGGGTGACTCCAGCGGCGATGTCCATCGGTACCTTGGACCGATTGATGGGCAGAATGCCCTGCATCCACGGCGATCGGCGCTTTGAGGTCGTTGTCACGTCGGCAATCTAGCGCGCTGTGGTGGGGCCTTGCGATGCAAGACTGTTTGGGTGATGCCGCTGGTATCCTGCGGCCGTTCGCCATATGGTCGAACGCCTTTCCGGGGTAGCTCAGTTGGCAGAGCAGCGGACTGTTAATCCGTTTGTCGTGGGTTCAAGTCCCACCCCCGGAGCAAGCGAAACCCCCGCCGTTACTGGATATCACGGTGGGGGCTTCTTCGTGCATGAGGCATCCGTGCCCAAATCCGTGCCATCGGCCACGATTGGGGCCTAGGACGGTGGCCTGCAGGCTCGGTGGCGCAGGTATGCCTACGGCCGCCCAGCGATGTTCGCGTCGAACAAGGCTTGAGGGCAGCGACGGGAGATTTCATCCCAGAATCCCGATACCACGTATCTCGACTGCGAGTCGTGGCCCTCCGCTCGTGCGGCGTCGGTCAGGATTCGGTTGATCGCGGCCCGGGCATCTCGGAGATACCCATCGGCGTCAAGGCCGCTGGTCAGGTAGCCAACGGCCTGATCGTGTATCTGAATCATCGCCGGGCAGACTGTCGAATCGGACCGGTAGTACTCAACTCCGAAGTCGTACGCGGCGCGCTTTGCTGCGAGCGTCGGTGCGACACTTTCGGGTTCGTCGGCAGGCAGGGACTCCCGGACCCCGTCGTTTCCGGTGGCTTCCCATTTCTGATCGTCAAAGGCATCGATGGAGCCGTCCGAGGCATCCATTGCGTAACCAACACCCACCATCAGACCGATGGCAACGATCACACCCAGCACGATTGCTGGGATGGCTCCGTTCTTTATTGAGTTCACTTCCATTCTTGCACTGAGTCAACGGTCTGACGCTGGCAACTGCCGTTCAGGTTCCCTCGACCTCTCGGTAGCGCAGGTACTGCTTCACGGCCAGCCTCACGACGGACGACACCGAACGGTCGTCCCTGTCTGCAACCTTGCGCAGCCTCTCGGCTAGCCCGCAGCCCCATCAGGACTTCCCAAGCAGCTTCGGGATGCCACTGAAGCCGGGAGTAGCGGCGTGGTCGCGATGGTTCTTACGACGCGAATCTTGATCCGTTCTCACCACCCGGCGCCCAGAGACTCCCCGACCGATGCGAGACGTACCCGCTCGTCATTCAGTCCAGCGGGAGGACCTCGAACCGGTCCCCCGTCGTCACGATCACGACCCGCTCGTGCGTCTCCGCGTCGAGCACGCGGAGGACCGCCTCGACTGAGTCCTCGAGTGACGGTGGCGCCGAGGCGTGCAGGCGGCGGATGCGGTAATGGGCAGCACTCATCGCCGACACGAGCGCCTCTCCGTCCTCGGACACCAGGATCACCTCGCGGACGGCGTGCACAGGGGCAGGGGTGAGGGTCACTCGGTCGCCGAGGAGCACGCGGACGTGGTACCAGCCCACCCCCGCGGTGGCCAGCACGAGGGCGACGGGGACCGCCACCGTGTCGAGCGTGCCCCTTCCGAAGGTGCCCTCGACCAGATCCTGCACCGCGAGGTAGACCGTCACGATCAGGCCGACCAGGGCCGTGCCGCAGGCCACCCCCACGACCACCGGCAGGTAGATCCTCCTGCTTATCGACAGCCCGAAGACGGAGGGATCACTGCGCCACTCACGCTGGACGCGCCGCCAGTGGAGTGCCCACAGTGGCGCCCCGACGATCAGCAGCGTCAGCGCCACGGCGATCGCGCTTCCGTCCGACCCTGTGATCTCGAAACCGGCGAGCGCACGCACGCCGTACGCGATGAGGGTGGCGACACCGCCGACCCCCACCGCGAGCCCGACGGCGGCCAGGAGGTAGTCGTAAACGCGGTCGATCTCGGTGCGGATGCCGGTCCTTCGCGTGCCGAGCACTGACCGGTGATACGTCCACGACGCGGCTCCGACCGCGAGGATGGCGAGTGCGGCAGGGATCGCCTCGAAGTACGACGACGCGCTCTCTGCGGTGTCACCGAGGAACCAGTCGAGCCCGAAGAACAACGCGGTCGCCGCACCCGACACGCTCATGAGCACACCGGTGAGGACGCCCGCGAGGAGCACGTAGGCCGTCCACAGGGGCCTGCGGGCATCGTGGCGTGCCACGAGGAGCCAGTACCGGCCCCACACGACCGCCGCGACCGTCGCGATCGCGATCGCGGGGGCAAGGTCATCCCAGCGGCCCCCGATCGACGGGACATCGAAGATCGACACGTATGCCCAGCTCGACGCAATCCCCAGGGCCACGGCACCGGAAGCGAGTGCCACGGACAGGCCTGCGAACGAGCCGATGACGTGTTCGACCCACATCATGTCGGGGTCGCCGAAACGGTGTGCGACCCATCGATGGCTGATCCAGACGAGACCCCAGATGACGAGGCTGAGGAGGCTGGCAGTCGCGAGCCCATCGCCCGCAAGGGCCTCACCGAGGAGGATCGCCGAGGAGACCATCGATGCCACCAGGGATCCGATCAGGGCACCCGTGAGGTAGGTGGCCCACCCGAGGGAGCTCGACTCCTCAGGATCGACACGGAGCCGCGATCGTGCGTACAGGGCGAGTCCCGTGTACACGGGCACGCCGACGACCAGGAACGCCACGGATCGTGCGATCAGGTCCGTCTCGTCGGTGACGCCCTCCGTCGACACGAACACGGCCTCCAGGACCCCGGCGAGCCCGAAGCCGACGAGTGCGAGCGCGGCCAGCATCGCGAGGTACTGGAAGAGGCGGCGGATCAGCACGCCGACGCTCTCGCCCGTCTGCTCCCTGCCCTTTCCGAGGGCACGGACGATCAGCACCACGATCCCGATCAGGACCAGCAGGGGGAGGAGTCCAGCGAACATGATCAACCTTCCGTGCAGTGAAGTGGCCATGGGGGCCCGGTGATCAGCCACCGATCACCGGTGTGGTCCATGGTGAGTACCTCGTCGAATGTGTACGTGTCGAGTGACAGTGGGTTGTCGTCATACGTCTCGGTGATCCGAACCACGACCGTGGCCGACGCGTCGTCCTGGTCGACATCCACGATCACGACACGGAGGCGGTCGCTCGCCTCGAGGAACTGCCGCAGGCGATCAGGGCAGGCTTCGCTGACGCCGGACGTCAGGAGGGAGTCGGCTGCGACCACGTCGCGGTCGATCAGTGCCTGGAAGTAGTCGCGGACGGTCGCCTCGGGCGTTCCGGGCTCGGGTCCCGGCGACGAGCGAGAAGCGAGGACGATCCCGATGGCGGCAAGGACCACGACGCCACCGATGGCCATCAGCACGATCGACCGGGTGCGGACGATGGTGTCCATACCACCATCATCCGCCCGGTCCGGATCGCTGTCTATGGGCAAGTCCGGCTGCGGAACCCCACGCGACCGGCCGACACCACCGTTCCCGCCGGCGCCGATACGCGTCAGGCGACAGGCCCGCTCGCGACCGGCGCCGTCCGGTGGGGCTCCGTTCGCTCCTCGACCGCGAGCGACGCCCTGGCCGGGAGGAAGACCGTGAAGCACGCCCCGCCGAGCTCCTCGGAGCGTCGGTAGCTCGCCGTCCCACCGTGGGCGACGGCGATGGCGTTGACGATCGCGAGTCCGATCCCCGAACCGGGGATCGCGGCGTTCAGGCGGTTCGGGCCGCGCTCGAATCGATCCCAGACCCTGACCTACGACCAACCCGACTTCCATGCCGCCCTCGCTCCACGACCAAGGCCGATCCCTGATGGCTCCGGTGACGTAGAGACCCAAGTGAGGATGCTCATGGAGGCCGAGGGCCTGACGTGGAATCAGGCGTGGAAACGGGTCAAACGAGGCGATGCGTACTAGGGAATCCATTCGCCTACGGTCCTGCGGTCTCGTGCCAACTTCGTGCCATGAGCCATTGACCTTGACGAGTCTCCACACGTCCCAGCTCGTCGTAGAACGACTGAACCCCAAGCGCCACAAGGCTTCCTGAGTCTCCACGAGTCTCGATGGAGAGGGCTGGAACGGACTGTTAATCCGTTTGTCGTGGGTTCAAGTCCCACCCCCGGAGCGCCGAGGAAACCCGTTGCCTGTGGGTTGTTCGCGCAACTGGGATCTCCTTGGGATGGTGAGGTCCGGGCCGTTGGTCCATCGTTGGTCCATTCTGAGGACGAGTGGCACGCAAGAAGGCCTCGTTCATTCGCTACTCAAACTCGGCGTCGTCGCGGCTGGCCTTCTCGAATGCCGTGTCTCAACGCCGAGCAAGCCCGTCGCGGATCCATCGAGTGGGAGAGATTGGATCGCATCTTGCGACCGACCAGCCTCTGAACGGTCGCCCAAAGCGTCTTTGCAGTCGATCGGGATGGCACTTGAACGGCCTTTTCAGGGCTTCCGATGCGGCTCGGTTCGGGCGGGGGCAGGGACCTCCTGGTCCATCGTTGAATCATCCAACGCCTATCGCACCACGTACATGAGATGGGATGGTGTCGTACCGGTCGATATCGTTCTGTCTCCCGACGGTACGAGTGGATCGAGCAACTATGCAATCTGAAGTGGCGCCGGGAGTGGTGAAGCCGACACTGCGGGGCTGGCAACACGCTGCGATGTTCCCGATCGCGGTTGTGGCAGGGGCGCTGCTTGTCGCCACGGCACCGACGACAGCCGGTCGAATCAGTTCTGCCGTGTTCGCAATCACCGCTGTGCTGCTCTTCGGCGTGAGCGCCCTGCTCCACAGGGGCACATGGACACCCCGTGTCGAGGCGCTGTTCCGACGTATGGATCACGCAAACATCTACTTGATCATTGCCGGTACGTACACGCCATTTGCTGTTCTTGCTCTGCCACCGGAACGGGGCAAGCTGCTCCTGGCGATCGTATGGACTGGCGCGCTGGTCGGCGTGGCTCTGCGCATCTTTTGGATCGGGACGCCCCGTTGGCTGTCTACGACGCTCTATGTGGTAGTTGGCTGGATAATCGTGTTCTTCATACCCGACCTGATCGAAGGAGCGGGGGCTGGCGTAGCCGCACTTGTCGCCATTGGTGGCATCCTCTACACCGTCGGAGCGATCGTGTATGCCACGAAGTGGCCGAACCCTTCCCCACGGAGGTACGGATTCCACGAGGTCTTCCATTCACTGACGATCGCCGCATTCGCTGCGCACTACATCGCAGTGTGGATCGTCGTACACCAGTAGGAGCAATCGAGGGACAAACAACCCTCGTCGTCCGATATGGGCGAGTTGCTGCGGCTAGTGGCGTGCCATCACGAAGTAGTAGTGCCAGTGCTTCGTCCGGCCCTCGAGACCATGTGGACCTTCAGCGTCGAACTCTTCGATGTCAAGCTCCCTCATTGGTGCGAACCTGAGCGACTGTGCCCAACGCCATAGTGGCCGGGGTCACGACCATTCCCGCAGTGCTGCCTCTGCCTCGTCGATACTCCAGGCGAATCGTCCGTGCTCGAGGATCGCACCACCGACGAAGAGGTTCACACCGCCGTCGTCCATTCCGCGATCCCGCCGTCTCCACGCTCTCCAATCGGTCGCCAGACCGACGATTCCGCGATGGCGCTCAGGAGCCGTGCGAACGAGTTCGGAGAAGATCCCGATCTCGCAGGCTGTTCCATCATCGACCATTGGCCCGTCGAGCCACGCCACCATCGCGTTCGCGGCATGTAGCCCGGCGAAATCCGTTGCGAACACTGTCGACGCGTCGAGCGGTTCGATCACTTGACGGTGGGGAACAAAGCACTCATGGCCCGCCTTCTCGAGACGGTCGGCGAGACCGTCCAGATAGGTGCGCTCGGCAGGCGTGAACATGGGGCCGGCGAGGTAGAGCTTCATGTCGCCATTGTCGCAGCCATCGGTAGCGATTCAGTCAGTTGGTGGCGGCTGCGTCTGTGAGGTAGCCAACGAGTTCGGGCACCTTGTCACGGGTTACGTGTCCGCCGGGAAAATTGTCGAGTGCTACCTCGATCCCAGCTTCCCCAAGACGCAACGCCATGAACTGTCCTTGGTCGATGAAGTTGATGACACCGTCGTCGAGTTGTCCGAGTCGTTCGAGGTCGCCTCGAATCGATCCGTCAGGATCTCGTTGGGCCAGCCACCCAGTCTCGTCCCATGGATCGTCGAACCACCTGGGTGCGGTGCCATTGTCGGCAACCCAGAGGAAGAACCGCGTCTCCATGTCAGACGGCCACTGGCTCGGGTCGACGATTTTCGCAACGGTTGCCTGCATCGCTTCGCGATTCGCATCGAAAGCGCTATCGAAGAGCGTCGAGTGGAGGAAGTACTCCCCGTCGCCCAGAACCGCTCCCTGGACCGGGACCGGCGGAGTCTCTGCAACGCATCCGGGAATCGGTTCCGTGGCTGGGTCGAGCGCTGCCACCGACGCCGGCCCTACACCCGCAGAGAATCCGTAGACGGCGACAGGCACCGCAACGAACGGGTCGGGTTGCGCATACGCCACGGCACAGTTGGCTGCTGCATAGAAGAAGTCGAACGTCTCCAGGGTGATTTGGCCAACTCCCGTCAGCCAGTTGGGTACAAGCACCCGCATCCCGGCTGCAGCGGCGGCTTCGGCAACAACAGTCGTATACGAGTCGTTCTTACCGGCAGGTGCATTGCCGTGGAACATCACAACGACAGGCCACGGGCCGTCACCCGCTGGCACATACATGTCCGCAATGAATTCTGCTCCTTCATACACCAGATAGACGAAATCCTTCGTCGTGGTGAACGTCGCCGCGGTAGTGACCGGAGCAGGCGTCGTGGCCGCCCCGTCGTCAGCACCGTCGCTGCACCCGGGCAACAGCAACACGACCAGAGTGAACAGAATCAGCCAACGAGGGGACAATCGGTGCAACATCGGCGCACCTCCCAGTGCTGCCGCCAGCGGATCGGAGACGGCATGAGTCTCTTCCATCATCAACTCTATCCGGCGCATCCCAGCCGTCCAGATTCAACATGCCCCACCTGCGATCGGCAACAGCCCAGGCCTGCGTGTGTGCCGATGTGGACGGCTCAGATCCTGAGAAGCACTCGGTTGTGTGTGACGACCAACCGCAGCAGGACGACTAGAAGGGCGGAGATGATTCCGCCGGCAATGGTGCCGTAGAGGTCTTTCCAGTCGAACACGCCTCGGGGCAGACAGGGCTGGACGATCTCGTAGAGCAGGTACCCGGCGACGAGGAACGCGATGACGTTGAACGCCTTCGCCTTCTGCGAGTTCAGGATTGCCAGTGAAGCGAAGGCCTGTACGACGATTCCGCCTAGGTTTCCCATGCTGTCGGCGATGCCGAAGTCGTTGATCCCGGTCTCGTAGATGTAGGGCCGGTAGATGTTGCGGCCTGCCTCTGTCAGGAGGAACGCCCCAACAGCAACTACAGCAAATATCAATCGCAGCACGTCGACCGTCCGAAGTGATTCCGGGTCCGTGAAGAGGAGCCAGATGGGTCCCGGTCGCGTGTGCCGAGCCTCAACCGGGGAAGGGGTACGACTGTGCGCCAAATCCCATCACCTTTCGGCAGTGCGGGCAGAAGAACACGAAGCCGCGTCCCATCCCGAAGATCCCCCGCGACTTCTGCGCGTAGACCCAGTGAGGTCTCCACGTCGCACAATCTGGCTCTTGGGTGCAGCCGCTTGCATACACACCTTCGCCTCCTTGATTGGCGAGACCTGCAACCCAGACATCGTCTCATGACTATCGACGACCATCAACGCTGCGTCGGGGGTTGGGTCCACCCATCGTCTCTGCGTGTCCATGGCCCTCTTTCGCCATGTCTCCGACTTTGCGAGTCTGGAATCACCGTCGCGGGAGGGGATCCACAGCATCGGTCAGAGTTTCGGATGCTCCTCCTTCGCCTGAGGTAGGCGATTCCCGCAATATGCATGGCCCTTTGGGAGCGCCTCTCGACGATATGTGCCGGGCGGAGATCGTCGAGAGTCGTCGCCGAATCAGCGGCGATTACGTCGCTTGTGAGCCTGGCGTTCCGGAGTCGGAAGAGACCCGATTGCATCGTGACAATGTTCGGCACCGAGATGTGGCAGGTGCGCAGAGAGTTGTTGATACCGCGTTGGCGACATCCCGCTCATGCGGGATCTCAAGGACAGGTCGGGCATGCGCTTCCTTCGTCTAGCCATACTCATCGTCGCGCCATTCGACACGTCATGCCACCTCTCAAATAGAGCCCGTTCAAGCATGCATATGTGCCGACACGTGGGCCTCGATTGACCCCATCGCCGATCGGGAGGACGATGTCCGGAGCAGCTCGTCCCTGAGGAGGGTCAAAGTGCCAGCGGTGTTCTTGACGATCGGTTTGGCGGTCTTTGTGGTCATCTTCCTGTTCCGAAAGCGATCCAGGAACGACAGCAAGTAGTCGCAGTCCCACGGGCTAGATCGAGGGAAGATTCTCCGTGCGCGGACATGACGGGCGGCGGCATCCATATGTGCCGCTATCTGGTGGCGCATTCAGTCCTTGGTGATAGTTCCAGTGCCGTTGTAGAGGAAGCTGTCACCGTCGGTGGACGGGATTTCGCCGTCACCCTTGCCGGAGGCGGTGTCGGATCCGGTGCGGCAGGTGATGGTCCACGTCACTCCGGTGACGGGTTCACCTTCGGAGATTGATGGGTCGATCTCGTTGATGAATCTGAGTTCGAACGCTCCAGAACGGCAGGGGTAAGAACGTCGCAAATTGGCCCCCAGTGTCCAGCTAATAGGTGCGGCGCCGAGGGCAACGGATCATTTGCGGATTCGTTCCGACGTGGTGGCCCCACACCGTGATCCTGTGAGCGCTCGCCATCGCCTGTCTGGCCATGCGTACCTAGGATCTGAGAATGAACGAAGCAGGGTCCCCGAACCTGACAGCGCGGGAGCAGCGCAATGCCAGCCCCGACCGCTTGATGGCGTTCACCGACGGGGTCTTCGCGATCATCATCACGATCCTCGTTCTCGAGATCGCTGTGCCGGACCTCGGGTCAGGTCAGACGTTGAGCCAGTCGCTCGAAGAGCTGCGCCCGACGTTCTTGGCGTATGTCATCTCGTTCATCCTTGTCGGTGCGTATTGGATGTGGCATCGCAACGCGTTCGCGCAGGTTCGCTTCGTGGACCACAACGTCCTGTGGCTGAACCTGGTGTATCTCCTCCTTGTCGCGTTGATCCCTTTCGCAGCAGCCACGCTCGGTGAATACGAGCAGGATCCGGTCGCACTGCACCTCTACGGCGCCGTGTTGATCTGCGCAACGCTGGCTCGTGTGGGTATCGACTGGTATCTCGGTCGACATCTTGGTTTGCTCTGGCATTCGATGAGCGTTCAGGCCAGGCGTCTCTCGCTTCTCGCGGCCGCCGCACCCGTTGTGGTCTACACGATCGGGATGCTCCTGGCTGGCACTGCCCCCTACCTGACACTGTTGCTCTACGTATCCATGCCCCTGTTGTACGTCGTGCTGATCGTGTTCCTCAAGAACGACCCGCGGACTCGGGCGGCTTCCGAAGACCTGGCCTAGGCCGACGATGCGAGTCCTCGGAATCGTTGGCGGGATCGTGATCACCCTGACAGGTGGGGTTTGGGCGCTCCAGGGTGTCGATTCCGAGTTCGTGCCTGTCAGTTTCATGACGGGGAGTTCGACGTGGGTGTTCATCGGGCTGGCGACTGCCGCGTGTGGCATCGCTCTGACATGGTGGAGCTGGCGCAGCTGACGCGTTGGGGCCCGTCGTTCGTGTGGTCGTGGCTGCTGGGACGAGGCGACCCGTTCCGCGTTCAGGCGCCGTTTGAGCTGTTCAGCGCTTCCCGTGACGCCCGTGCGAGGCGGCGGGCGTCGTGGCCCATCGCCGACCACGACAATGGTGTGACCAATCCAAGTTCATCGTTTGGGCGGGCAAGCCAGTCGGCAATGGTCTCATCGTCGTACCTGGAATGCAGGATCCGCACCGCCGATGCAATGTCTGGGCGCAGTGCGTGATCACCGAACTGGAACGCGAAGTACACCTCCTCGAGCCATGTACCACCGATATGGATGACGTCGGGGCGAGCCACCAATTGGTCAGGAGGGATGCCGGAACGACGCGCAGCCTGGGCGCGCGTGAGGAAGTGCCCGACGAGGATGTGTTCGCTCATGGCTTCCCGGATTCGGCCGGCACGCTGGCCCTCGTGCGCACCATCCCGGCGACGGCCGCTGCAACCTCATCGAACGTCGCACTGGCGCCGTTGCAGGTGAGGTCATATCCGAGGGGATCATCGATGTCGACCCCAAAGTGGACCTTCAACAGGCGCGCCCTGTCCGCGTCGCGGGTCTTCACGAAGGCACGGGCGTCCCTTTCGGAAAGGCCGCGAAGGTCCATCGTTCGCCGAACGCGTTCATCCTCCGGCGCCACAACTCTGAGGTGGACGCCCATCGGCAGATCGTTCGTTGCATGCGAGCTCCCCCTCCCGACGATGATCGATCTCCCCATGCTCGCGATGGCCCTGACAACGAGGAATACCCGCTCGGTGACCAACGTCTGATCTGCGGTTGCCCTGAGCATCTGGTGGAAGAAATCGGTCGTGCGCGAGCGGTACTCCTCTTCGAGGAGGGAGTCCAAGGATCTCGAGAACTGGGGATCCTTGGCGACGATCTCGCAGATCGTCTTGTCGTAGATCTGCCAGCCATGGAACAGGTCGGTCTCGGGTTGCTGGGAGAACTCAGTGAGCATGGCTTCGGCGAGGGCGTGTCCCCCGATTCCCGCCTGGCGCGAAATGGTGACGAAGGGAACCGGTTCGGGATGCCCGGAAGCAGGGACGGTCCTGCGCTCCGCTGCGAGGGTGGCCCTCAGGTAGCGCTCGATGTTCTCGACGCGGTTCATGGCCTCTCACCAACAGGATACGCCTGCGCGGCTGTTTCTCCCAGATACCGATCGGAGGGCGAGCGCTACGACTTCTGCTTGAGCCGGCGTCGTTCGCCCTCGGTCAGGAATCGCTTGCGGATTCGAATCGATTCCGGGGTCACTTCGACAAGCTCGTCGTCCGCAATCCACTCGATGGCGAGCTCGAGGGTGAGGGTTCTCGGTGGCTTCAGCTTGATCGCCTCGTCGGTCGAGTGGGTGCGGATGTTCGTGAGCTCCTTGGGCTTCGCCGGATTCACCTGCATCTCGCCGGGCCGCGACCCTTCTCCGATGACCATTCCCTCATAGACATCAACACCGGGTCCGATGAACAGTTCGCTGCGCTTTTGCAGGTTGTCGAGGGCGAACCCTGTCGACTTGCCGATGCGGTCGGCGACCACTGCACCTCCGGTGCGGTGGGGGAGTTCGCCAGCCCACATCATCCAACCTGCATGATGTTGGTGGATCAGCGCCGTGCCACGTGTGGCGGTCATGAGCAGTGACCGGAACCCGAGGAGTCCTCGGGCCGGTGCCTCCACGGTGACGATCGTCCGGCCGTTGTCGCCGGGGCGCATATCGGTCACTTTGCCCTTCCTCGGGGCGACGGCCTGCGTCACGGTGCCGACATACTCGTCCGGCACATCCACGACTGCTCGTTCGAGGGGCTCATGGGGCTTCCCATCGATCTCCCTGATGATCACCTCTGGTCTGCTGACCTGGAGTTCGAAGCCCTCGCGGCGCATCGTTTCGATCAACACGGCGAGCTGGAGCTCGCCACGACCGGCGACCTCGATCACTTCAGGCGACGCCGTATTCCCGATGCGGATGGATACGTTGCCAAGGACTTCCCGCTCGAGGCGCTCCCTGATCTGACGGGAAGTGAGGAACTTGCCCTCACGGCCAGCGAGGGGAGAGGTGTTCACGCCGAGCGTCATACGGAGCACCGGTTCGTCGACCTCCAGCCGTGGCAGGGCCACGGGGTTGGAGGGATCGGCCAGGGTGTCTCCGATCTCGACCTCGGGAAACCCTGCGATGACGAAGAGATCGCCCGCTTCCCTGTCCGAGACATCGACGCGCCCGAGACCTTCGAATCCGAGGAGCTGCGTGAGGCGACGTTTGAGCGG
>JAQAZV010000097.1:0-3877 GCA_032127155.1 Acidimicrobiia bacterium | reverse complement strand
GACGGTCGACGAGGAGATCCTGCCGGAGGCACTGCGCTTCATGGGTGACGCCAAGGAGAACGACACTCCGTTCTTCGTGTGGTTCAACACAACCCATATGCATTTCCGCACGCATATCAAGGATGGAAGCCGTGGGCAGGCTGGACGCTGGCAGTCGGCCTACCACGATGTGATGATCGACAACGACAAGCTGGTCGGCGAGGTCCTCGAGTTCCTCGATGAGAACGGTCTCGCTGACGACACGATCGTGGTGTATTCGTCCGACAACGGACCGCACATGAACACCTGGCCCGACGGCGGGATGACACCATTCCGCAACGAGAAGAACTCGAACTGGGAAGGTGCCTACCGCGTGCCAGCGATGGTGCGCTGGCCAGGCCAGATCCCTGCGGGTGCGGTGCTCAACGGGATCGTGAGTCACAACGACTGGTTCGTCACGCTGCTGTCCGCAGCAGGTGACCCTGGCATCGCGGACGACCTCAAGGCGGGGCGCGACCTGAACGGCGTCACCTACAAGGTCCATCTCGATGGCCACGACCAGGTCGATTACCTCACGGGCGCCACGGATCAGAGTCCGCGGCAGCACTTCTTCTACGTGTCGGACGACGGCGACCTCACTGCGCTGCGTTACGACAACTGGAAGATCGTCTTCCTCGAACAACGTGCCACAGGAACGCTGCAGGTGTGGGCAGAGCCGTACACCGAGCTGCGGGTGCCGAAGATCTTCAACCTGCGCACCGATCCGTACGAGCGAGCCGACATCACGTCGAACACGTACTTCGACTGGTTGATCGACCGGGCCTGGGTCCTGGTGCCGGCACAGACGTATGTGGCCAACATGCTGACGACGCTCGCCGAGTTCCCCCCACGGCAAGAACCGGCGAGCTTCAACATCGAGAAAGTGCTCGAGAAGCTGCAGGCCGGGGTCTCCAGCGCGTGATCGGTATCCCTGCGGGTACGTTCCGCATGGGCTCCGACGACCACTATCCCGAGGAGGCGCCAGCACACCTCGTGTCGGTCGACGGGTTCTCGATCAGCGCTACGACGGTGACGAACACACAGTTCGCAGCGTTCGTGGGCGCTACCGGGTATGTCACGGTGGCTGAGCGCCCGCTCGATCCCGCCGATTACCCGGGTGCACCGGCCGAGAATCTGGTGCCCGGCTCGCTGGTGTTCACGATGACGCCCGGCCCCGTGGATCTGCGCCACCTCAGCCAGTGGTGGACGTGGACGCCGGGAGCCTCATGGCGACATCCCGAGGGCCCTCGTTCGACGATCGACGACCGTGACGACCATCCCGTTGTGCACGTGGCGTATGAGGACGCCGACGCGTACGCCGCCTGGGCAGGTGAGGAGCTGCCGACCGAGGCCGAGTGGGAGTACGCAGCGCGTGGCGGAGAGGAGGGTCGTGCCTTCGTGTGGGGTGACGTGGCGGTCCCCAACGGCCAGTATCTGGCCAACTTCTGGCAGGGTGACTTCCCGTGGCGCAACGACGAGTCCGACGGGTTCGTCGGCAGTGCGCCGGTCGGGTCGTTCCCGGCGAACGGGTTCGGTCTCTACGACATGGCAGGCAACGTGTGGGAGTGGACAACCGACTGGTACTCGGCACGTCACGAGGCGGACGCCGACAAGGCTTGCTGCGTGCCGAGCAACCCCCGTGGCCCCGATGTCGAAGCGAGCTACGACCCGAACCAACCGCAGTTCCCCATTCCCCGCAAGGTGATCAAGGGTGGCTCGTTCCTGTGTGCCGACAGCTACTGCCAGCGCTATCGGCCCGCAGCCCGACGCCCCCAGATGATCGATACCGGAATGAGTCACATCGGCATCCGCACCATCACACGTGGCGCTGTGTGACGTTTGGACCGAGGGGAGAGTGTCAACCCAGTAGACGCTGCGAACCCTTCGCTCTGGTGGAACGACGAGCCGGGTGGATGGTGTCGGAACCGCTCGGTGCCGTCGCTGAGGGACCGCCGATCGACCTACCATCCGGACTCACCACCGGAGGCATCATGCCGTTCGACACTGCCAAGCTCGCCGACGTCGTGCTCATCGATCCCGATGAGGTCGAGCATCGTGTCGGTGACCTCTGGAACGAGGATCCAGCGGTCCTGCTGTTCCTCCGACATTTCGGCTGACTGACCTGCCGCGAGCGGGCCGGTCAGGTCCGCGATCGATATGACGAGATCCTCGCCACCGGTGCACACGTCACCGCCATCGGCACGGGCGGCAAGCGCTACGCCAAGGCCTTCATCGAGGACGAGAACGTGCCCTTCCCCGTCCTCCTCGATGAGGACGGCGTCGCTGCTGAGATCGTCGACACGGGAACGATCGGGGCGACGTCCCTCCTGCGACCAGGGGCGCTCGCCGCAGGGTTCCGATCGTTCACCGGTGGTCATCGACAGCGGAACGCCGGTCGCCGCCCCCTCCAGCTCGGCGCAACGATCGTCATGGCCCCCGGCGGCGAGATCCTGTACGAGGACCGGGAGGACTACGCAGGGGACCACGCGGATATCGACGAGGTGATCCGAGCGCTCGGAGGCTGACGCCTTCGGGTGTGGTCAGCTGTCCGACTGCGCCTTCCATGCGCTGATTTGGCGCTGCACCTCGGCGGCATCGAACCAGGCGTTCTCGAAGGAGATGAGCCCGTCGCGCACCTCGAAGATGTGGAGGATGCGGATCTCAACCGGTGCGCCACCGCCGTGCATGCCAGCCCACTCGCCGTGGACATGTCCGGTGATGATGGATTCGTCAACGACGAACCGACCGTCCTCACCACTGAACCGCTTGACGGATCGCAGGTGGACGTCGGGGATGGCGTCGATGATCGACGTGTACACCGATCCGACCTCGTCCTTGCCGTGGAACGGCGAGTCGGGATGGGTGATGTCGTCCCACACGATGTCGTCGGTGTAGGTCGCCAGGGTGCCTGCGACGTCGTGCGCGTTCTCGGCTGCAAAGTGGCGATCGATGATGTCCATGGGTGACCTCCCTGTCCCGTTCGAGCGTACCGCCGTTGATCGCGCACGCCAGAGGTGATCTGCCCGTGAGACCCCGTGGCCTCTATCGCTGGCGGTCGGATGGGCGTACGGTGGGAGTGAGGCTCCATGAGCGACGGAGGTGAGCAATGTCTCCTGCACGTGAG
Source organism: Acidimicrobiia bacterium (assembly GCA_032127155.1). GTDB lineage: Bacteria > Actinomycetota > Acidimicrobiia > Spongiisociales > UBA5794 > SZUA-442. The sequence continues at coordinate 735 of JAQAZV010000097.1, read as the reverse complement.
CGCTGGTACCGCAGCCTCTTTTGGATCGCCGCGGTGTACGACGTGGCACTCGGAATCGCATTCCTGTTCTTCGCCACCCCGATCTTCGAGTGGATCGGAATCGAGGACACGCTGCCCGAGTACACGAGCTACATCTCGCTGGTCGCTGCGTTCCTGTTCGTTATCGGGATCGCCTACGTGCTGATTGCCATCGGCGATCTGTACCGCAACAGGGATCTGGTCACCGTGGGCATCTTCTACAAGGTTGCCTACTTCAGCGTGGCACTGTGGTACCTGATCGACGGCATGTACCCACACATCCTGTTCTTCTATGTCTTCGGCCTCGCTGACCTGGCGTTCGCTGTGGCGATGACCGAGTGCCGCTGGCACCTGCGAGCGTCGGAGCATGCGTGGAAGGATGACCAGATGGTGGTCTCCGCCGGGTGAGATCGCCGATCAGATGCTGGTGATGACAATCACCACACCGCAGAGGACGAGCCCGACGTGGAGCGCGACAAGGGCGATGCGTGGAATGCCATAGGGGTCGCTGAGTACGTAGGGAACCGGCACCAGCCGGTACCAGAACCACATGCCGAGGGTGCCCCCGAGAAGTATGCCTGCGGTGATCAGCGCCCACCCGAGTATGGCCACGCCTTCGGCCGATGCGAGGACACCGACCAGGCCCACGGTGACGACGGATGCCGGCAGGACCAGCGCATAGCGCAGGGTGGGTCTCTTCAGGCTTGCAGCGAGGAT
>JAQAZV010000096.1:0-3715 GCA_032127155.1 Acidimicrobiia bacterium | reverse complement strand
CTGGGTCCCCATCGCCGACCTCGAGCCGTTGTGGGGACAGGGATCCCTGTCACCGGATACCACGCGACGCTCGCCGGACGGCGCCGTGCTCATGCGGGATGGCACCGCAGCCTTCACCCGCTACATGAACGATCGCCTCGTCGGGCACCACGGAGGGCTGACCGACGCCGAACGCTTGATCCCGCTGCTCGCTCGCGATGTCTTCTGAACGCAGCCGTTGCGGCGCCTCTGCCCATACCCATTGGACCTGCCCTAGGCCGACACTCCCCTGACGCTTCCTGATGTTCGATCGCCGGATTGGTCGAAGACGAAGCAGATGACCTGGCGGTCGCCCACGGCCCAGGAATCCGCAGAGGGAGCCAGCCAGCCCAACGCAAGAGGACTGTCGTCGTACGCGACCCCCACGTAGCCGGCAAAGGCAGCTCGACACCTCGACTCTGCGATACGTGCCATCTCCGCATCGCCGGGATATGGCGAGTCTGTGATATCGAGGACCGCCATCACCTCATTGTGATGCGGCGAGGCACACGGCACGACCTCGACACCCGCGACCTCTGCGAAGTCAGGAGGGTCATCAAAACACTGACCGACATCGAGCTCGAGCACCGATGCACCGCACCCACTTGCGACGAGCGTCAGCATGCACGCGAACACCGCTGCGGTGAGTCCCTGACGTCCTGGCACGACACCATGGTGACGTACTTTCGGCAATGGCAGTTCACTTTTTCACGACAGATGCCGATTCAAGATGTAACGACCGACCCACCGACTCGTCTTGAAATAGGCAAATGGGGCACCGACCAAACGCTACGGAAGCGTTGCGTGCGTATGCACGTGACCTCGAATCCACCATCGGAGATGGTGCCGTAGAACGCGTCGGCAGCACCCACCAAGGCGACGTCGCAGCATCACGTTCGGGTTTCGGTGCCCCTCACCACGGACTCATCGCAGGTGCAGTCGGCGTCGCCTTGGTCGGTCTTGTCGGCGCGTGGTTCATGACGGTGGCACCAGCGACCCAGCCGACTCGCGTGGACGCGGCAACAGCACGCGAGCAGGTGGTCGATCCAGACGTCGGGTCCCCACGGGTCGTCGCATCATCGTCGCAGCCGACTGCGATACGTGCAGTGGCCACCTTCAGGGCAGCCGGACTCGAGGACGCCGCGACAGCCGTTGCGTACGCCGTGGAGATGGGAATCGACACTCGACCTGAGGTGATTGCGGCGATCAAGGGCGTCTCGACCGCGCTCGCTGCCTTCGAATCCGACGCCGGGACCGGCATGACGGACGACCTCGAGTTGGCTGTGGAGGTTCTCCTGAGCGTCACACGCCCACCCGGCCTCGACCCCTCGCGTGCTGCACCTGGACAGGGAGGGGTCCCTCCGGGCCAGGATGAGACGTTCGTGCCCCCCGGTCAGGACGAGACGTTCGTGCCGCCCGGCAGGACGGACGGATCGACGGACAACGGATCCGGTCAGGGCGCAAGACCATGATCACCGTCGCTAGTCACTTCGGACGAGCCAGAACCACCATTCCCCGGCCTCGGGCTTCGCTCATACTGGGAAGCAGGGCAGACCGATGAGCAGCGAAGGCATTCGACCATGACGCAACGAGTCGCGGATCGCCTCGAACGCACCCAGATCGAGATCACCGATCTCGTCGTCGCAGCAGCGCGTCGCGGGGACCATGCGTCCATCGGTGCCATCGGCGCCGCCGCATTTCGTCGCATCGTCGCTTTCTACAGATACACGGGCGTATCGGTGGATACCGCGGAGGACCTTGCTGCAGACGCCGTCGAATCCATCATCACAAAGCTTCCGACGCTGCGCGAGGCTTCAAGGTACGAAGCATGGATGTGGACGATCGCTCGCAACCGACTGCGTGACCACTGGCGAACCCGGAAGCTCGTGGTATTCGACCCAATGACTCCGGCCCTAGCCGGACCCGAGGAACTGGTCGTGCTAGATGAGGAGCATGCCGAGATACGCAGGGCTCTCCGTACACTTAGTCTTCGTGATCGAGAGCTGTTGTGGTTCCGGGAAGTCCTGGACCTTGAGTATCGGTCGATAGGCGAACGTTTCGACATGTCTCCGGCCACCGCAAGGGTCGCATGCCACAGGGCGAGGGCACGCCTCCAAAAGGCATACGAAGCAATCTCAGGATCGACGGGGGACCTACATGATGCACGGTGAAGGACGCGGCGTTCAGCGACTCCGGTCACAACGAGGCGCTGCCCTCGTCGAAATGGCCGTCGTCCTTCCCCTGTTTGTTCTGCTGGTTTTCGGCATGATGGAGGCCGGATGGGCGTTTGCACAGGCCAACGATGTGCGCCACGGCGCTCGAGAAGGGGCGCGTATCGCAGCGGTGAATGAGGGAGACCTGGCAACGATTGGTGCAGAGATCTGTAACCGCATGGAGATCGCCCCTGACGCCAACACCGTCGTCACATTCTTCGCCATTGCACCGAACGACGACGGCGACGGCGGACGAAATGCTGAGGGCCGCATTCGCGTGGTGACGACCTCTCCTGGCCTGACCGGCATCATCAGCGGCTTCGCGAACCTCTCCCTGACCTCGGACATAGACTTCCGGCTCGAGCAGCCTGCCAACGGAGATGCCGACTGGTGGGGCGATGCCTCGGACCCTGCGACGAGGAGCTTCTCATGCGCTCCTTGAGGTCCCGCCTAGGCCAGGGCGAAGACTCTGGTGCCATTCTTGTGTTCACGGCGATATTGATGGTCGTACTGATCGGCTTCGCTGCTCTTGCCGTCGATGCGGGTCATGCCTTCACCGAGAGGCGGTCAAGCCAATCGACCGCTGATGTCGCGGCCGTGGGTGCCGCGGTGCAGACGATTCAAAACGATGGCACGGACAGCGAGAAGGCCGATGAGGTCATAGCCGAGGCACAGAGGCTGGTGAGCCTGAACATTGGTGCGGTTGATTGGGCGTCGTGTTCCGATCCAGACGCGCTCGCTCTGACGTGGCAGAACACAAAGTCCGGGCCCTCCAATTGCATCAGCTGGTCGGAGGGATTTCGACGAGTGAGGGTTCGCGTTCCCCCGCGTGACATCGACACATTCTTCGCAGGCGTCATCGGCTTCGATACGGTGACCGTCGGGGCGGTGGCGGAGGTCGAAGGTCTCGCTGGTGGACTCGGGGGCATCCTCCCGTTTGGTGTGCTCAGCGACGCCGGGGAAGGAAGCCTCCTGTGCCTCAAGACGGTGAACGGAGCCAAGAAGATCCCACCCGAATGTGAGGCACCGACGTCGGGAGACTTTGGCTACCTCGACTTCTCCGTCTTCGGTGAAGTCATCCCTGGAGCGGAACTCGACTGTGCGAACACAGGTTCGGCCATCTCCAGACTGGCGGAGAACATTGCCCACGGGGTCGACCACTTGCTCGCCATTGGACCCGTCGATGAGACTGACTCGTCCGTGGTCCTGGATGCAGACAAGTGCTCCCAACCAAACACCCACGTCGGTGACACCGTCAACGCGACGGATGCCAAGACGGGTACGGCATTTCAGAATGTCATCTTCCCTGGATTCATCTCGGGGACGAGCCCACCGCAATCTCCGGAGTTCCCTGGGCGTCTCACCGTCACACAGAGCGGCAAGCGAACAACGACGTTCGGTGGAGTCGCTGGCGTCGACGATGTAGCCCTATGGGAGTATCTCATCGACTCGAACGTCTGCAACACCGCCCCTGACGTCAGCGG
>JAQAZV010000095.1:0-4050 GCA_032127155.1 Acidimicrobiia bacterium | reverse complement strand
CACCCCTGCGAGGAACGATCGGCTCCGCCACCACGGTGTTCGTGACCTGTTTGGCATGGTTTACTCTCCCTTCGATGGGCTGGAGGGACCCGACAACACAAGTGGTGTCTCCTCCAGCTCGTGTAGCAGGGCCTCTCGGGCCCGGACCCAGGGTTCGTGCAGTGAGCACCGCTCCAGGGCCGGGTTCCGAGAGTCCCCGTGCATGCATTTCTCTCGGTCGATTCGTCCTTCGACGGCCTCGATCAGATCGAGGACGCAGAGTGTGTTCAGTTCGATCGCAAGCCGATATCCGCCGTTCGGCCCCGTCGTCGATGTGATCCATCCCTCCCGAGCCAGCGGGGAAATGATCTTCGTGAGATATTCGGGAGTGATGTCGAGTCGTTCGGCAAGCGACCTGCCGGGGAGTCGTTCGGAGCCGGCGGCTTCGAGGGCAACCAGCGCTCCGCAGGCCAACTCCGTCCGACCTTCGAGTTCGAGCTTCACACGCGCATTCCCGAGTTCAACAGTCCCTAACTATCCAACTCTGTAATGTTATCAACTTCTCGAGGTCGTGTCATCTCGATCGAGCCTTGGGGGGGGGAGGGGGCGACTGCCGCCTCGGCTGGCTACTGGAGGCCCTTGAGATAGGCGGCGATGTCCCTCAGATCCTGGTCGGAGAGGTTGGGGTTCCCTCCCCTTGGTGGCATGTCGAGGGCTGACGAATTGGACGGATCGCTGGCTGGCCGTCCAACAGCCACGAGTGTCGCCAGGTCGGCCTCGCTTTGTGTCATGACGAAGTCACTCGGCAGGAGCGCATTGCCGAGCCCGTCAACGCCCGCAAGATCCGCCCCGTGGCATGAGCTACACGATCCGACGTACATCTGTGCACCGGCGAGGGGATCACCTGGAGTGGTTGCGTCCTCGCTGAGAGGTGTGGTCGGGTTGGGGGTGCTGGTGCCGCACGCGGTCGCGACCACGACGCACGCAGCGAGGATCGACACGATGTGGAACCGAAGCGGGCGTCTGGCATGGGTGGTCATGCCCCGACCAGGAGGCGTCAACTCGTTGGAATCATGTCGCCGATGCGCGTGGCCTGGAGCTCCTCGAGGAACACGAGGCGGGCCTTCGTCCACGGTGCGTGGAGCGCACAGCCGGCATCGGACGCGTGAATCGGACCCAGGTGCAGGCACCGTGTTTCGTCGATGGGTCCTTCGACAGCCTCGATCAGCTCGAGGAGGGAGATGTCGGAGAGGTCTCGCGCAAGCAGATACCCACCGTGCGGCCCAGACGTCGATGTGACCCATCCCGCGTGGGTCAGGGGCGCCATCACATGAGGCAGGTACTGTGCCGACACGTCGATCTTTTCGGAGAGATCGGCTCCCGTCACACGGTCGCCTTCATGGGCGGCGATGATCTCGAGTGCCTGGAAGGCGAGATCAGTCTTCTTGGTCAGTTCTAGCCGCATAAAAATCCTAAGTTCCTAACTAGGCAATTGTACCCAGACTGAGCACGTTTGTCACGGTGCTTTCCACAGAGATCTCTGGGAGCTGATCGGAGAGAAGTGCTCGTCGGCCTCAGGACCGACTGCCGGTGACGGCAGCGACACCGGCGAGGGCGATATACGTCACGCCGGATGCGGTCCTCGTGATGGCTCCAGCTCTCGGGTTGCGTCGCAGCACACCGCCGACCTGGCCACCGATCAGTGCGTAGACCGAGTCTGAGATCAGGCCGATGAATACGAGGGTGAGGCCGAGGATGAACGACTGCAACCATGGAGTCACACCGTTCGGGTCGACGAACTGGGGAAGGAAGGCAAGGAAGAACATCGCTACTTTCGGGTTGAGGACGTTCACGATCACCCCCTGCGTGAAGATCCTCCTCAGGGCTGCCGGCTCCGCGGACGGGTCGGCGAGGATTTCGTCCTGGGACTGGAGCGTCCGAATTCCTAGCCAAACGAGGTAGGCCACCCCCGCCCACTTCACGGTCGAGTAGAGGATCGCTGAACTGGTGAGGATCACGCTCAGCCCCGCAACGGCAGCAACCACATGGATGGCGGAACCGAGGTTGACGCCAACCGCCGACGCGAGACCGGCTGCCCGCCCCTGTGAGACGCTCCTCGTGAGGATGTAGATCACGGCTGGTCCAGGGATGACGACCAGGACCAGCGAGGCGACGGCAACGATGAGCCAAGTCTCGGTATCGGGCATCGAGCGATGCTACCTGTGCAGGCCCGATCGACACTTCGGATGACTGCGTGGCGCGGTGTCCCGCCCACCGATCTGGGGGTAGTTCGTGCATGTCCGTACCTTCCCCGAGGGAGAAAGTGGGTTCACAAACGTGACAGCCTGTGTGATATTGAGGGGCACGCATCGGACGGGTGGGTCCGATCCCCATGATCGGCACTCGGCTTGTTTGATGTGTGAATCGGCCGGCAACAACGTGGAGGAAGCTGGATGACGACCGGGTCCAAGCCCCGAAAGTCCATCGCGAACAAGGCAGCCCGTGAACGGGAAGAAGCCAAGGAACGCATGGACAGGGACACGTTGTCCCGCTCACTCAAGGACCGGGAACGCGCCAAGCTCACGGATGACCGTGGACGCCTCACGACGGACCTCGTCAGCCAATACCTGACCTCGATCGGCGAATACGAACTGCTGACAGCCGAAAACGAGGTCGACTACGCCCAGAAGATCGAAGCGGGCCAGTCTGCGCAGGAACGCTTTGATGCCGGCCAGTACTCCACCAAGGCCGAGGAGCTGCAGCTCAAGCGACAGATCCGCCGTGGCGCCGAGGCCAAGGATGCGTTTCTCACGGCCAACCTGCGCCTCGTCGTCGCCAACGCACGCCGCTACGCGAACACCTCCGGGATCGACTTCCTCGATCTCATCCAGGAGGGGAACCTCGGCCTGATTCGTGCGGTCGAGAAGTTCGACTGGCGCAAAGGATTCAAGTTCTCGACCTACGCGACGTGGTGGATCCGTCAGGCAATCACCAGGGCGATCGCCGACAAGTCTCGAACTGTTCGTATCCCCGTCCATCTCCATGACACGCTGGCCGCGGTTCGCGCCGCACAGGCGTCGTTGAAGGCAGAGCTCGGTCGGGATCCGAAGCCGGATGAGATCGCCGAGGAAGCTGGCGTGGAGGTCTCGAAGGTCGAGCTTGCCCTCGCCGTAGCCGACACGGTCTCGCTCGAACAGCCAATCGGTGAGGACGGTGCGCAGCTCGGGGACTTCATCGAGGATGAGGATGCCGTTGATCCGGTCAGGGTGACCGAGGAGCTCGACATCGCAAACTCCCTCAGGAAGTCGATCGAACGACTCCCCACGAGGGAGGGCAGGATCCTCGCGCTTCGGTATGGCTTCTACGACGGGATTCCCCGCACGCTCGAAGAGATCGGCGAGGAGTTCAACCTCACCAGGGAGCGGATTCGACAGCTCGAGAAGCTCGCCCTGTGCCGCTTGCGCCACCCGAGTTTCGGCATCAGGGAACAAGACCTGATCTGAACGAGGAGCAACGGAAGGACACGGTTGTCCGGGACGTTCGTCGCCTTCGCCCCTTCAGCTTTCTCCTGGCGCAAATGCGGAGTAGTTTCTGTACCAGGAGGTCAGTATGCGGTTGCGATCCCTTGTCGGGAATCGAGCTGAAATCGTTGGTCCCGAGACGTCGGTGGTCGATGTGGCCCAGGTCATGCTCGAGCACAATGTCGCTGCGGTCGCGGTGGTCGATCGAACCGGACTCATTGGCATCTGCACCGATCGGGACCTCGCACGGGGTCTGGCAACCGGGTGTGATGACAGCGCGCTCGCCTCGGACCTCATGACGGCCTCCCCCGACGTCGTCGGTCCCGACATCGAAGTGTCCGACGCTGCCGCGTGGATGCTCGAGACCGGATATCGCCATCTACCGGTTGTCGAGGACGGAGAACTCCTTGGCATCGTCGACATCAGGGACGTGCTCTGGGCGCTCGTATCGCCTGACGCGTAGCCAGGACAACGCCTGGCCACTGGTTCGATCGCTGGAATGTGATCAGGTCGTCCGGCGAACCCACACGACTCGGATCTCGCTGATGTC
>JAQAZV010000094.1:0-6223 GCA_032127155.1 Acidimicrobiia bacterium | reverse complement strand
TGACCAACGATTCTCGCACCCGCTGGGAGTCTCGAAGCTGAACCGGTTGCTCGCCCGCTGGCGTACCGTTGTGCCGATTAAGCGCATGATCGTCCCCCTGGTGGCTCTCGTCGTGGGTGTCGCTGCGTGCTCGTCCGCGCCCGCAGAACCAGAGCTCGTCGGCTTGAGGGCATCCTCCGATCCAGCTATCGGTGACAGCCGGTTCCTGTTCGCCGTGAACGAGATCGATGGCACCAGGCGAGGTAGTCCCGATGAGAAGGTCACGGTCACGGCCACATCACTCGACGATCCCGATACGGTCCTCACCGACGATGCCGACTTCATGTGGATCATCGAACCGAGCATCGGCCTGTACCGCGCCGACCTGCCGTTCGATACGGCCGGAACGTGGGAAATCGACTTCGACGTGTCAACCGGAGAGGTCACACAGCCCTTCCTGGTGACCGTCGGGGAAACCACGAGAACGGTTGCCATCGGTTCGCCAGCACCGGCAGTCGCAACTCCCACACTCGCCGATACATCTCTCGACGACCTGACCACCGATGCTTCACCGGACGAGGGTTTCTACGCGATGTCGCTGGATGAAGCGTTGTCGAACGGAAACAAGACGGTGGTCGTGTTCGCAACTCCTGCCTTCTGCACATCGGCCTCGTGTGGGCCGATGATGGCCCATGCGAAGGACCTGCGTCAGGCGTACCCGGACGTGAACTGGGTCCATGTCGAGGTGTATGAAGGCTTCAATGATGCAACATTCGCACCAGACGTCGAGCACCTCGCCCCTGCCGTCGTCGCCTACGGGCTGCCGTCCGAGCCCTGGGTGTTCGTGATGGATCAGGAGGGTGTCGTCGTGGCCAGGTTCGAGGGCGTCATCGGTACCGGCGAGCTCGAGGCGGTCCTGGAGACATCGTGATGAGGCGAGTCAAGCCCGCCCTTGCCCTGACGATCGTGGTCCTGCTGTCGGCCGCAGTCGGGTGCACATCCGATGCGTCGTCCGACACAACCGTCGTCGGCATCGTGACCCAGGTCTCGGGTGATCTCGGCTCCGTGGAATCCTTCATCGTCACGGACCCTCAGGGGCAGTCCCACCAGTTCACCCCTGCCCCTGGGCTGTTGTTCGATGGTGGGCCCATCGATCATCTGCGGGAGCACATCGTCACGGGTGACCCCGTGGAGGTGCGCTACGAGCGTTCGGATGGAGGGGCACTGATCGCCGTCGAGGTGACCGACCAGGGTTAGGCATCGTTCCCTGGGGCTTCAGGTTGCGAGCAGCTCCGGATCCTCCGCGGGCTGCGGTGGACGCGTCAAGAGGTAGGAGAGCCAGGCTATCGAGGCGCCTGCGGCCACACCGGCGAGAGCCGACATGGCCGCCGTGTCGACCACTGACAGCGTCGCGATGCCGTCCTTGAGGGATCCGAGGACCGTGACTCCGAGGGGAAAGACCGAGAAGCTGATGGCTACGGCAACGATCGCTCCGAGGGCGGCGACGATCACACCGGGGGCGCCCTGGGCGTCCGGTTCGATGGTCCGAGCGATCGCCCAGGTCGTGACGGCAAGGACGATGCCGCATGCCAACGCCGCAACGATCAGGACCATCCAGAGGGCCGACGCCGGGACGGCGAAAACTGGCTCGATCTGTGATTGGGAACCGATGACGTCGAGCTTTGGGACGCCGCCTGTCGCGCCGACGAACAGAAGCGCGCACTCCGCGAGCACCAATCCTGCGACGGCGCCGAGGCCGACCGAGGTTCCGTAGCTGGGTCTCATGGTGGCGATTGTACTCATGGGTCGATCGGCAGGTCCGCTATCGGCTGCACACGTCTGGTGCATAGATCCCGATGATGCGATCGGTGTCGTTCTCTCCCTCGACGGGGCCCCACAGCAGCAGGCTGTCGGATGTCGAACCCCTGACCTCGTAGATCTCTCCGAGTTTCGGATCGGTGGAGAACGTCACCTTCTCGCCTGCGTAGATCGAATTCAGGTCTGCCACCGTCGCACCGAGTTTGAGTCCACTCAGCGTCTCGAGGTCGGCAGCAGGGTTCGCGAGGTCCCCATACGTGAGATCCTGGCGGTAGCCGTTGTAGATCTCCTGACCGCCTGGCTTCGTGGCTATCGCCGCATACGGGCCAAAGAGCACAACGCGTTCGAGGTCACCGGCACAGACGCCGTATTGACCCGTGGACACCTGCCAACCCGTGTCCTGCGTCGGTTCGCCGAACGATGCGACGAACCTGCCGATGGCGAGCGCGGCTTCGTCTCCGAACACGATGTCCTTGATGTCGTTGTCGTTGACCCGCATGCCGTTGGTGATGAGCTTGAGCCTGTCGACGGGGATCGGCGGTGGAACCGCTTCGTATGGGTCACCGGCCGCGACGGTGGTCGTCGTCCCCCCGGCCTCGGTGGTCGTGGTCTCGCCGGGGACGGTGGTCGTTGTTTCCCCGGTGTCGGAGGTCGTTGTGGTCGTGCCACCTGCGGAGGTTTCGTCGTCAGGCGAGAGCAGCTGGAACACGGCGACGGACAGGGCGATCAGGAGAAGGCCGATGATGAGGCCCGTGAGGAGTGGCGATCCCGGGGGTTGCGCCGGGGGTGTTGTCGGTGGCTCCATCGGAGGCAATGGCTCATTCCCGGTGAGGCCGCTGAGATCCGCATAGGGGTCGGTCCAGCCAGGGGGGTTCGAATATGGATCCTGGGAATCACTCACGGTGTGTCCTGACTCGGTTCGGCCGCATTCTACGGTCTACCCGTCACCGGCCGCGTTCTCTTGGGAATCGTCCTCCGTCGGCAGCCTGTCGCCATACTCCTCGAGCAGCACCTCGTCGAATGGCTTCGTTTCGACCAGGATCGACTGGCCGGTCGTCGACCGGGTCATCCGTATCGGGATTTCGAGGCGTTTGATGTCAGCGAGCTCGATGCCCCGCAGACCCCATGCCAGGTTGACGGCCTTGGTAACAGTCAGTCCTTTGTCGAGGATGAAGTTGTCGGCGAGGCTCGCAGCCTTCGTCGTCAACTGGCTGAGCGAGTCGAAATTCTTGAGTTCTGCGAACAATTGGAGGATCACGTCCTGTTGATGCTGGTTCCGTTGGAGGTCGCTGGCCCCTGGAACGGACTGCCACGACCCATTGACGAGCTGCTGCGTCTTTCGGGAGCGGACCCACGACAGTGCCTGTGCCCCTGTTGCTTGTGTGCAACCTGCGGGAAGGTCGAGCATCGACTTCTCGTCGCGAACCGGGTAGTCGACGCAGACCTCCACCCCACCGATCGCATCGACGATGTTCGTGAAGCTCTCGAAGTCGAACCAGGCGAAGTGGTCGACCTCGATACCTGTGATGACCCCGACCTGGTACGACAACAGGGTTGGGCCGTTGATGTCCTTCGACGGACATCCCTTGATGAGTGCGTTGATCCTGCTGTGCCCCTTCGTGCATGGGTTGTCGACGTAGAGGTCGCGAGGGAGTGAGACCATGAAGGGATCAGCACCGTTCGTCGGGCGGACGAGGTACAGGATCACGTCTGATGCCCCAGCGATCTCATCGTTGCCGATCACGAGGAGTGTCTCGTAGGCCTCCGTCGGTGCTGGCGCCGCTGGTTCGATGGTGACGTCTGTCTCGTCGAGGACGACGTCGTCCTCAGGGTCTGCGGCTTCGGCGGGCTCATCGCTCTCACCCATCGCGGCCACGGCACTCGGGTCGAGGGCCTGTGTCTCGACGCGGCTCCACGTGTTGAGGAGCTGGATACCGGTATAGGTGCCATACCCGGCGAGCAGAACCAGGGCGATGAGCATCGCCCGCTTGGCCGCATGGCGAAGGCGGTGCTGGTGCATCGGGGTGGTGCCTGTTGAGCGGTTGCGCACATACCCCAACACCGGGGCACCGGCTGCGGCGAGCTGGCCGATAGCCGTCGAAACGGCATCGGCGTCAGCTGAATCGGTGAGGACGAGGATCGTGCCATCTGCGTGCGCGCCGAGTTCTGGCGTCGCGTCGGACCACAGCACAGGAGGAACATCGATCAGGATGAGATCTGCGTGTTCCGAGACGACGTCGAAGGCATCGGCGATCAGGACGCCAGCGAGGTCCGCCGAATCGGCGAGGGCGTCTCCAGAGGGGAGCATCGGAAATCGCGTGCCGTCATCGAGGGTCCACATCCGGGATGCCTCGAGCAGCGTCGCTGACCCTGACGCAACGTCCGACAGTCCGGGGGACGAGCCTGACGAGAGGAAACGCCCGATACCTGATGGTGACGGATCGGCATCCACGAGCATCACCCGACGCCCCGCCTTGGTGGCGGCGATGGCCAGATTCAGGGCAACCCGAGAAGCCCCCTGCCCGGGACCAGGCGAGCTGACGAGGAGCACACGCCCGGTTGTTTGTCCTTCGATCTCCCGCAACAGGCCCATGAAGCGGTCCGTAAGTGGGCCATCGTCCATCGCCGGAGCGGGTCGAGGGTCTTCGGCAGGGATCGCTCCGAGGAACGGTATGCCCGACAGGATCGACGTGAGGCTCGGTTCATCGGTGGCGCGGTCTATGAGGTACCAGGTGGCTGCTCCGGCAAGCGCAGCAAGGACGGTCCAGATCACCACCCACAGGTGGGCATCGTTGATGAGAAGCCCGAGGTACATGACGATGATGCCGACGACGAGCGCAGCGACATTTGCGCCCGTGATCAGTCGATGGAGGAGCCCCGGCTTTTCGGGTTGGTCCTTCTCAGGATGTGGTGTGTCTCGCGACGACATGATTCCCCGCGTGTGATTGGTCCAATGGTACGGGATGCAACGGCTACGGCGTGCCGGGGCTCACGAGTCGCACGAGCTCGGGCTGAATATCCCCTCGATGATCCCAGACGCCTCAGTCGAGCTGACAGGGCCCCACAACAGCAGCTCGCCACCGTCGATCAGGCGGAAGTAGTCCGTACCGTCGATGACCTCGAACGCGATCGTGAACTGCGCGTAGATCGCTTGGAGGTCGGCAACGGTGTCCCCGAGAGCGAGCCCCGACAGGGTCGTAAGCCCGAGGTCGGTATCCGATCCAGTGTCCGTGTAGCGGTAGGAGACAAACGGGGCGTCGGCATCGAAGCTACCGAAGATGGCGATGAGGTCCCCCCATTGGAGCCAGTACCCCTCATCGACCTCGCACAGTCCGTCCGTTCCTGATGTCTCCGCTTCACCAAGGCTCGCCGTCAAGCGCCCAGCGATGAATGCGACAGGTTCCCCGAAGTCCAGCGGCCCGATACCTTCAGCGCGCAGCGTGAGTTCATCGCTCGGGATGGCATCACCGACGGGCTGCCACGCCGACGGCGGGGGAATGAAAACGGTCGTTGTGGTGGTCTCGGCAACCGTCGTCGTTGTGGCTGCTGTCGTCGTTGTCGTCGCCTGCGTGGTGGACGTCTCTGCCGTGGTGGTCGTTTCGATGGCAATGGTGGTTCCGGGAGTGTCGCCGCCGTCGAGGAAGACGAGGGCCCACACCACCACAACGGCGATGAGGAGAACGACCGGTATCAGCCATCTCGCGGGGTTGCGTGATCGCTCGGGGGGCATCGTCCAATCGTCGAAGCTGAACTCGCCGGTGTCATCAGCCGCATGCGCGGCGGTCGCGGCGGCTGCCGCAACGGTTGCCGGTGGATTGACCGCTGGGATATCGGCGGTCGGCTCATCGTCGGGGCCGGGTGGCGGCGGAGGCGGCGGAGGCGGTACTGCGGCGGCGTCGACGGATACGTCGATCCATGGCTTCCCGCATTCGGGGCACAGTGATTCGTCTGCTGGCCGTGCCGTCCCGCAGTACACACACACGGGCAGGCTGGAAGAGGTGTTGTCCACGTGCGGGAGGATACGGACGGGTTCGCTGAACGCGAGGTATTCGAGGGGAGGGGAGGGGAGGTAGCGGGTCACCGAATCGGTACCAGCGCTGGTGCCTCGATGTTCGACGGCCGCGAATGGGGTTCCACGCTCGGCGGCGGTCAGCTCAGATGTCGCTGCAAGGTCGCACGTTGAGTTCGACGGTTGCGGAGGCAAGTTCATCGAGCATGGCGTCGCGTGCCTTCTGCCATGGGGCATGGAGCGCGCACAGGTCGTTCTCGGGGCACGGTATGCCCCGTTGGACGCAGCCCTGGTCCTCGATGCGGCCCTCGATCACCTCGATGACGTCGAGGACGCTGATGTCGTCGAGGGACACGAGGAGGCGATACCCGCCTCGCGGACCCGGGGTTGAGGCAATCCAGCCTGCCTTGACCAGGG
>JAQAZV010000093.1:0-5103 GCA_032127155.1 Acidimicrobiia bacterium | reverse complement strand
CAACGATGGTCATGGGCGCCCATCCCGAAGCCGACGTACTCAGCGTGGGACCATGTCGAGAGGTTGTATCGACAGGCGTGTCCGTCCGCCGCGTGATTCGACACCTCGTATCTCCGGATTCCGCGACTGGAAGCGATCTCGGAGAAGAGCTCATATCGATCGGCCTGAACGTCACCATCAGGCTGGGATGCGCCAGCTCGTATCTGCTTGGCGAGGTCCGTCCCCGGTTCTACGGTCAGGGCATACGTGCTGACGTGGTCAACGGGGAGATCCAACAGGGCCTCAACTGAGCGCCTCCACGACTCAGGGGCTTCCGCGGGATGGCCGAAGATCAGGTCGGCGCTGACCGAGCGAAAACCCGCCTCCGCCGCACCTGTGACAACGTCGACGATCCTAGACGCCACATGGGATCGCCCGAGGACACCGAGGATGGTGTCGTCCATCGACTGGGCACCGATCGAAACCCTGGTGAAGCCGCCGGTGACGAGGGCATGACCGAACTCCGGACTCCAGTCCTCAGGGTTGATCTCGAGGCTGATCTCCGCACCGTCGACGAGCCCGAAGCGGTCGATGGCCGCAGCAACGATGCGCAGGAGCTGATCAGCGCTCAGCGTTGACGGGGTTCCTCCACCAATGTTGATGGCGTGGAGCTGCGCGAAGTCGTTCTCCATCGCCATCTCAGCGATCACAGCATCGACATAGCGATCGTGGGAAACCGTTGTTGCAGTCTCGTCGACGATGGCGAAGTCGCAATACGGGCAGCGTCGCCGACAGAACGGAACATGGATGTAGGCCGACTTCCACTCGTGGGCGGCGTCAGCGAGCTCCGGGGCATCGGGGGCCAGGGCGACTACCTCCTGCTCCGACCCGGAGCTACTCATCGGTGATCTTGAGCGCCGCGACGAAGGCCTCCTGGGGCACCTCGACCGAACCCACCATCTTCATGCGCTTCTTGCCCTCTTTCTGACGCTCGAGCAGCTTGCGCTTGCGGGTGATGTCACCGCCGTAGCACTTGGCGGTCACGTCCTTGCGCTTCGCCTTCACCGTTTCCCGAGAAATGATGCGCGAACCGATCGCAGCCTGGATGGGCACGTCGAACAGCTGGCGGGGAATCAGCTCCCGCAACTTGCTGACCATCGCCTTGCCATAGGCGTAGGCCTTGTCGCGATGGACGATCGTCGAAAACGCATCGACCGATTGGCTGTTGAGCAGGATGTCGACGCGCACGAGCTCAGAGGTTCGGTATTCGGCTGGCTCGTAGTCGAGCGATGCGTACCCCCTCGTGCGGGACTTGAGCTGATCGAAGAAGTCGAAGACGATCTCGGCAAGGGGCATCAAGTAGTGGAGCTCGACACGCTCCGGTGACAGATATGTCATCTCCCCCATCTCGCCCCGTTTTCCCTGGACCAGTTCCATGATCGTGCCGATGTACTCGGAAGGGGAGATGATCATCACCTTGACATAGGGTTCCTCGATCGAAGCAAGCGATCCGGGATCGGGAAGGTCCTGGGGACTTTGGACCACCTTCTTGCTGCCGTCGGTGAGATTGGCGCGATACTCAACCGATGGTGCGGTCGAAACGAGATCGAGGTCGTATTCGCGCTCGAGGCGCTCCCTGACGATCTCCATGTGCAGCAGACCCAGGAAGCCCGCTCGAAAACCAAACCCGAGTGCCCTGCTGGTCTCGGCCTGGTACACGAGCGACGAGTCGTTGAGACGAAGCTTGTCGAGGGCTTCCCTGAGGCGTTCGAAGTCGTCGCCATCGGTAGGGAAGAGACCGGCGAAGACCATCGGTTTCGGTTCCTTGTATCCAGCGAGGGGCCGCACCGAGGGTCGGCCAGCGAGGGTGACCGTGTCACCCACCCGGATCAGGTCGATGTCCTTCACTCCCGTGATGAGATACCCGGCCTCTCCCGTCCCGAGTCGGCCGATCGGTTCGATCCGTGGACGACGGACTCCGATCTCGTCGGCTGTCAGATCCTGCCCACTCGCAACAAGCCGAATCCTGTCTCCCGTTCCGATGGAACCATCCATCACCCGGATCAGCGAGACCACTCCGCGGTACGTGTCGTAATACGAGTCGAAGACGAGCGCCCTCAGCTCGCCGTCGCGATCCCCTTCCGGTGCCGGAAGTCGCCGCACGATGGCCGTCAACAGTTCATCGATACCGAGTCCCGATTTCGCAGAGACACGGAGGACCTCGTCGGGACTGCCGCCAATGACGTTGGCAACCTCGACAGCCACTCGGTCCGGGTCAGCAGCCGGAAGATCGATCTTGTTGACGACGGGGATGATCTCGAGCCCGCTCTCGATGGCCATATAGGCATTGGCGAGCGTTTGGGCCTCGATGCCCTGGGAGGCATCCACGAGAAGGAGCGCACCTTCACAGGCAGCAAGGCTTCGGGACACCTCATACGAGAAGTCCACGTGACCGGGGGTATCGATGAGATTCAACTCATACCGCTCCCCCACCCTGTCGGTGTAGTCGATGCGAACGGCATTCGCTTTGATGGTGATGCCACGCTCGCGCTCCAGATCCATCTCGTCGAGAAGCTGGGAGCGCATGTCGCGTTCGGAGATTGCGCCGGTGCGCTCCAGCAGACGATCGGCCAGGGTCGACTTGCCGTGGTCGATGTGGGCGATGATGCTGAAGTTCCGGATGCGCGTCTGATCCATTGGCATCTCCGACGGGGGACCCTGGGGTGGGTGGAGAAGCTGAGTGTACCGTTGCGCCACCCTGGTGCTATCCTGCCGTCGTTCCCACCCACCTCGTGAGGTCCTTTTCGATATGGCCAATATCCAGTCACAGATCAAGCGCAATCGTCAGAACGAGCGCCAGCACGCTCGCAACAAGGCCGTGCGCTCCGAGCTCAAGACACGCGCCAAGCAGACACTCGTTGCTGCAGAAGCCGGTGACGCAGTACGCGCCGAGGAATTGCTCCTCATGGCGCAGAAGCGGATCGACATGGCCGTGACCAAGGGCGTGATCCACAAGAACACGGCCGGCCGCCGCAAGGCGCGCCTGACCGCCCAGGTCCGTTCGCTGCTTTCCTGAACCCATCATGACAATCGACGGCACCTGGTTGACACCCGCTGCCCTGCAGAAGCTGCAGGACGAGTTTGACTACCTCACGACGACCGGTCGTGATGATGTCGTGAAGCGCATCGCCGAGGCTCGAAGTCATGGGGATCTCAAGGAGAACTCCGAATACGACTCAGCGAAGAACGATCAGGGTCTCATGGAGGCCAGGATTCGCCAGCTGACACACCTCATCCAGAACGCGAAGATCATCGAGGCAGACGATTCCGGTGCGGTAACCGTCGGCACGATCGCCACGGTGACTGACGAGGACGGCGACGAGCTCGAGTTCTTCGTCGCACCCGCCGAGAACAAGCTCCCCGGACTCCTCCTTGCCTCCCCTGACAGCCCCCTTGGTGCCGCCCTCATGGGCTGTCGCCCCGGCGACACCGTGACCTATGACGCCCCCGGCGGCACCTTCTCCTACACGGTCACCGCCGTCCGGTCGCACGAGTAGACGAGCGAGCTCGTCTCCTCAGTACTTGGTACCTGGACCAAACCCATCGGAAAACGCCGCTCTGCACAAGGCTGCTGTCCAAGTACTCGATACCAAGTGCCAAGTACTGATGTCTCGTTGAGGCCGACGGCCTCAACGAGACATCCAGCGACACATGGCGACGGTGAGCCGCTCGAGGGTGACGCGATGGGTTGGCTCAGGTTGGGTCTTGAGGGTGAGGTCTGCCTTCGCGATCGCGCGCACGCATTGGCGGAGGGCGGCACCGTTGGCCCTCGTCCGTGACTGCCATATCTTCTTCGTCGCGTAGCTGTTCGGATTCCCGCCGGCCCAGGCGGCGAAATGTTCGAAATCCGGTGCAACCGCAGCAAGCGAGCGCTTGCGGACCTCCCCCTCGAGGTAGGAGAGCAGGACGAGGGGGTGTTGATGATGGAGGAAGTCAGCGAGACGTCGGAGGGCTTCCGATTGATCGCCCTGCATGATCGCGTCTCCCAGGAACCACATGGGTTCGTCGGGTCGGTTCGTGAACCGGTCGTGAACGTCATCGGCTGTGATGGCCCTACCGCCAACAGCCAGCTGGTCGAGCGCTCGACTCATCGCCGACGTGTCGGAACCGAATCGGTGCAGGATCTCCGTCCTCGCATCCTGATCGATCCTCAGACCGCGACTCCTGGCCTCATCGGTGAGCCAAGCCGCCGCATCCCGCTCGGTCACCGCCTTGATGGTCACAGGGTCGGTGGTCAGGAGCTTCTTGATCGGCGCGGGGAGGGTCCCCGCCGCGACGAACACCGCGGATGTCTCCGCCGAATTCGACGAACGCAACATCTCCGCGATAGTGTCGATCTCCGCCTTGAGGAGAGACTGGGCATCCACGATGACAACGCCGGTCGTGCCACCGAACAAGGAACCCGACTGAAGGGCTGGCACGATGGCTGCGACGGCATCCCTGAGCGTCCCAGCATCATCGGAAGACGTCCCCTTCGGGGGTACATCGACACGCTGTGGATCCTCGACACCATCAGAGATGAGCAGGCTGTTGGCCTCCCTGAGCATTGTCTCGCGCTCGGATGGCCCTGCTTCCCTCGGCCCGACGACGGCATGCCAACCCATGGACGCAATGTAGCCCGGGGGTGCGACGAGCGGTGTGCGACCGCGGGCCTCGTCAAGGTCGACCGAGGTCAACGACCACGTCACCGTGCTGAGCGGTATGTTGCACCGTTGCCGCCGACTCGGTGAGGACGGTCACGACACCTTCGTTCGGATGGCCATAGGTATTCGGTCCATACGAGAGAATGGCCTCGCGCCCGACCGTCGCTCTGAGCCAATCGACATCCGTCGTCGAGGATCCGTGGTGGGGCACAAGCACGACGTCGGGCCTGATCGGAGCGAGCTCTCGCTGGGCCACGGCTTCAGCGTCGCCAGCAAGGAGGATGGACCGTGCTGCCGTCGCGAGGAGGATGACCGACCCGTCGTTTTCCGATAGGTACTTCCTTGCCGGGCCGAGCACGGACAGGTCGAGGGCACCGACGGTGAAACGATCGCCACCGGCGACCTTCCGTATCGGGATGCC
>JAQAZV010000092.1:0-3296 GCA_032127155.1 Acidimicrobiia bacterium | reverse complement strand
TGAGTTCCACCCTGGGTGGAACTCAGTTACGCAAGAACGTGTCATACCTGGATGTCACGATGTGAGTAGGTGGACAGATACACAGGACGGTGGCCAGCAATGGAAGACAGCAAGCTCATCGCAACCGCAGACATGACGTGGGATGTGGACGGCGAGCAGTTCCTCGTCGTGAGAACCGCCGACGTTCCTTCCTCGCCGAAGGGGCAGGTTCGATTCCTCCAGCAGCTCCTCGAGTGCAGCGAACGTGAGGCGGAATACGCCCGACAGATCATCATGGAAGATGGTGAGTTCATCATCTCCGTCCAGGGAGACATCGACAGGCTCTAGGGTCCGGGCATGGCCCGCATGACTGGTAACGAAGCGATCGCGTTCCTCACCACGGGAACGAGGACGGGCAAGCTCGCGACCATTTCTGCGGACGGAGCACCCCACGTCGCACCGATCTGGTTCATTCACGACAGCGGAACCCTTGTCTTCAACACGTGGCACGAGTCGGCAAAGGCACGAAACCTGCGCCGTGATCCCCGGGCATCGCTGGTTGTCGACCTCGAGGAGCCTCCGTATGCGTTCGTGATCGTTCGTGGCACCGTGACCCTGTCCGACGACCTCGACGAGGTGAAGCGGTTCGCCACCGACATCGGCAGGCGCTACATGGGTGAGGACCGCGCGGAGGAGTTCGGCGCCCGGAACGGTGTTGAAGGTGAACTCCTTGTCCGCCTCTCCATGGACAAGGTGATCGCCCACGGGGACGTCAGCGCTTGAGGAGTAAGGCCGCTTCCGTCGTCAGCTCGGTTCCTTGACGACCTCGATGATCTCCCAATCCTGTGCGACCAGGCCCTCGACGATCTGGCTGACCGTGATGCCGTGGACCTCGACTGCTCTGCCGTCTGGCGTCACACCCAGAAGAGGCTGCGTCGGTGTTCCTCGGCTGACCCACCGGGTTGCGACCAGGTCACCTTCGGCAATCTGAAGCTCCACGGTTGCGACCCGGTCGGGCATCGACGCGATCAATCGCTCCGCAACGGCCCGTGCGCCATCCCGACCGGTGGCCCCCACTCCGTGGGGACCGTGATACTCGTAGTCCTCGGCGTAGGACCGGTCGATGGCGGTCAGGTCCTTGCCGTTCAGCACCTCGTTGAACCAGACCCGCGCGATCCGCTTGATGTCCTCGAGGGCGTTGGCCTGTTCCTGTCCCGGCTGTTCCTGTCCGAAGAAGCTCATGTCAACACGTGGCCACCCTGGCCGTCCATCCATGCCTTCTCGTGTCGTCCGACGTAGGCGCGGCATTCGATCATGGCGATCGCAAATACGAGGTCAGCGACGCCGAAGACCCAGAAGAAGATGATGTGCGGATACAACCCGTCGAGGAGATACCAGAGGGCAACAAAGAAGTAGCCGAGCTTGTAGAGGATGCCGACCGTTATCAGGTCCTTGTTCCGGTAGAAGTCGCCCCTGGCGATCAACGCGTAGGCGACTCCGATCACGAACAGGAAGACGGCGATCAGTGAGATATAGCTCGTGTACGTGGGATGGGCTGGCTCGATATCGAGCCAATCAAAGACCTGACGGGAGAAGAAGAGGAAGGTGACGCCGAGGGCGATGTCGTACGCTGCAGCGACCCAGAAGAGGCTGCGGTACCAGCGTCTTCGTACGGGAGTCAACACTCACCCCCTTGCTCCTCGAGCTGTTCCCAACGCTAGACGCAAATCCTGCGGTGTGCGTACCGGGCGTGCCAGGGGTCACGAGCGCAACCGAGGCGAATAGGATCCGATGCCGTGGCCATCCAGGCCCTTCAGAGGAGTGACCCAGATGGCCGAATGGCAGCTCACGATCGACTGCAATGATCCCGGTCCGTTGGTCCGGTTCTGGGCGGAGGTCCTGGACTACGAGGTACAGCCCCCTCCGGACGGCTTCGGGACATGGAACGACTGGTACCTGTCGGTCGGTGTGCCAGGAGACGAGCTCGACCTCGACGGCGACGGTGCGGATCGCATCTACGACCCGACCGGTAAGGGGCCGAAGATCTGGTTCCAGGCGGTCCCCGAGGCCAAAACGATCAAGAACCGACTCCACCTCGATGTCTATGTCGGCGGTGGGCGCAGCGTCCCGATCGAGGAACGCAGACAGCGTGTCAACAGCCGGGTTTCAGAACTCGTCGACCTGGGAGCATCCATCGACCACATCACCGACGTCGACGGCAGCTACTTCACCGTCATGCAGGATCCCGCCGGCAACGAGTTCTGCGTGGCGTGATGTCCGTGGAGCCCACTGTCTCATAGAGCAGTGACCGTCGAATCCATGGCCCCTCGTGCCCCTCACGGGTTGTCACGCGGTTCGGCACAAACCCAAGCGTTCAGTGAACGTTCAGCGGTGCTATGTAGGTTCGCTCTCTTGGAAGTGTGTGAAAGGGCGGACCGACGCCCCGCTCGACAGGGAGGACTCGCGTGAGATCAAGGTTGTTGGGCATCTTCGCCCTCATGGCAGTGGTGGTGGCAAGCTGTGGCGGAGCGGCGCCTCAGGCCTCTGGACCCTCGGAAGGAATCCAGGTCCACGGCGACTGGACGATCGATATCGTCAACGCTGATGGAAGCCTCGACCGAACCGTCGAGTTCAGCAACGCGCTCACGTCTTCCGGGGAGGGCCAACTTTCCGGTTTCCTTGCTGGTACCTCGACGCCTGGCCGATGGTTCATCGCCTTGAATGGCTCGTCGTCCAACGGCCCGTGTTCGACCGCAAGCCCTTCGTCGGGAACATGTGATCTTGATGCCACGGCAACCGTCGGCGGTTCGACCGGCGCCTCGCGCGGCCAGCTCTTCCTCACGGGCGAAGTCACCGCTGAGAACGATGGCGAGATCGCGGATGTGGGTACCTACGCAGCCTTCTGTTCGCCGAGCGTCGCACCGGCCGACTGCACCGACACGACGAGCCTTGGCGCGCCGTTCACGCAGAAGACGCTCACCGCTGCCGAGACGGTATCTGCGGGTCAGTCGATCCAGGTCGAGGTCGTCATTTCATTCACGTCCGGCTGATCGGGCGGTCCGGAGAGGACAGTTCAATGAGATCTGTCGTGGTTGTCGTGTTCATCTTCTGGCTGGTTGCAGCGTGCGCTGAGGACTCAGATCGCAGTGTCGCAACGACGCCGATCTCGGGCACACCGGTGACAACGTCGGTAACAGGACAGCCGATCGTGGGGCTCACGAGCACAACGACCACGCCGACCGCGACGTCCCCAGCCGCCTCGCCGGAAGCGGGGCCGGGAGAATCGATCAGCATCACCGAGACGATCACGATCACCG
>JAQAZV010000091.1:0-23370 GCA_032127155.1 Acidimicrobiia bacterium | reverse complement strand
CACGTCGGGAAAGCGGTCCCTGGTCTCACCCCCGCAACGGAGTTTCGCCCCGCCGCGCATACCACGGTCGCGGATGGCCTCACCGATCTCGTGGATCTGTTTCCTCGTCGACCCTGCGGGATCGATCTCGAGGAATGCGGCCGTGTCCCTGTCGATGGTTGCGATGGCATCGAGGAGCATGCCGGCATCCGTCACCGCCGGACCGGACAACCTCGCTTCGACCGCTGTGATCGACATGATCGGTGACAGCTCGCGTTGGAAGGCCTGTCCCAGCGACGCGGCTGCTCCCGGACTCATGTCGACGATCATTCCGATCTCCCACGGGGACTCGCCACGTTCGAACCCACGGACGGCAACGGCTGCGATCTCCTCCAGATCGGATGCCCTGCACAGGAATCGACCTCCCACCCATCGGTGGAGTGAGGTGCGCAGATCCCGATATTCGCCGACGGCATCGGCCACAGGGAGCGACGCTGGCGGAAACAGTCCTGCGTAGTCGATGAGGCCACCGAATGCAGCGGTCCGTGCGTCGAGGGTGAGCCTCATCGACCCTCGAGCCATGTCCATGCGTACCCATCGTCCTGGGAGTCCCTCGCCCCCGGACCGAGGTCGAGGGGTCGGAAGGTGTCGATCATGACGGCGAGTTCCTCGGTGCCTTGTTTCCCGATGCTGGCCTCCACCGAGCCCGGCTGGGGACCGTGGGTGTGCCCCCCGGGGTGGAGGGACACGGATCCCTTCTCGATGCCTGCCCCTTTCCGCGACATGAAGTCCCCATCGACGTAGAACAGGACTTCATCCGAGTCGACGTTCGAGTGGTTGTACGGGGCTGGGATCGCCAGGGGGTGGTAGTCGAAGAGCCGCGGCACGAACGAGCACACCACGACGCCGGGAGCCTCGAAGGTCTGGTGGACGGGTGGTGGCTGGTGGACCCTCCCCGTGATCGGTTCGAAGTCATGGATCGAGAACTTGTGCGGATACAGACACCCATCCCATCCGACCACATCGAACGGATGGTGTTCGTGGACAAACCGCGTCATGCCGCCGCGGTGCTTCACGAGGACATCGACATCTGTGCCGTCCCGCAGGAGCGGCGCCGTGGGTCCGTGGAGATCTCGTTCGCAGTACGGCGCGTGTTCGAGGAGTTGCCCGTTGCGGGACAGGTATCGGCGGGGAGGGCCGATGTGTCCGCGCGTCTCGAGAACCAGCGCCCGTACTGGTTCCTCGGCAGGGTCGAGCTCGTACCGGTGGATCGTCGATGCAGGGATGATCAGGTAGTCGCCGGGTTCGAAACGGAGGTCCCCGAACACCGTTTCGAGGGTGCCGGTTCCCTGCTCGATGAACACCATTTCATCCCCGGTGGCGTTCTTGTAGAGGCCTGAGCTGTCCGACCCCACGAAATAGGAGATGGTCGCGTCCTCGTTGCCGAGGAGGACCGAACGTGCCGTGACCGCGTCGCCTCCAGCCTTGAGCTGGTGCGTTCGGAAGTGTCGGGGGCGGAGCGGGTGGTTCGGCGTGACCTCCTGGTCTTCCACCTCCACCGCCTCGATCGCCTTGAGGGCCGTGGGGGGAAACCGGTGGTACAGCAGCGCCGAGTCGAACGAGAAGCCCTCCTCACCCATGAGTTCCTCGGCATACAGCGATCCGTCCGGTTGGCGGAATTGCGTATGGCGCTTCACCGGGATCTCCCCGACGGTGCGGTAGTACGGCATTGGACTCCTTGCAACGCTCGCCGCCATGCTACGTCCTCGCCGCGGCGCACACCGCTGACCGAATCATGTTCGGGCGGTGGCACCTCCTCGGCGGAGGCTGCGATACTTGTCCTCCCCTATATGTGATCCCGGTACGGCGCTGCCCAACTGAGAGGACCGATCCGATGGACGTCGATTTCACCCTGCGTGCGAAGGAGTTCGCGTCGAAGGACCCCTTCCCCATCAAGGGATTCGGTCCCGTCGAGTGGTGGGTCGGGAACGCATTCATGACGTCTCAAGCGCTGAGAGCCCTCCTTGGCCTGTCGATCGTCGGATATCGCGGTCCCGAGACCGGCGTCCCTGACCGGTCGTCCTATCTGCTGCGGACGGACCAGATCCAGTTCATCGTGACCGGAGCCCAGGACGGCGATCACGAGATCTCCGACCATGTCAAGCTGCACGGACCGGGAGTCAAGGACGTCGGCTTCCTCGTCCCCGATGCGGTCCACGCGTTCGAGATGGCGATCGAGCGGGGAGCACAACCGCACCGCCACCCTGAAGTCATCGAGAACGACCGGGGTCGGATGGTCATCGCTGCCATCCGGGCCTACGGGGATACGGTGCATTCCCTGATCGAGCTCGAAGGGGAGGACCCCCGGTTCGAGGAACGCATCGACACCGTGGCGCGACCAACCGGGCTCCATGCCGTCGACCATGTGGTCGCGAATGTCGAGCTGGGGAGGATGAACGAATGGGTCCAGTTCTATGAACGGATCTTCTCGTTCACCATGCTCAAACACTTCGACGATGACGCAATCTCGACCGAGTACACGGCGCTCATGTCGAAGGTGATGGCCGGGGGGAACGGCGTCATCAAGCTTCCGATCAACGAGCCCGCAGACGGCAAGAAGAAGAGCCAGATCGAGGAGTACCTCGACTTCTACAAGACACCGGGCGTCCAGCACCTCGCCCTGGCCACGGGAGACCTCCAGACCACGATGGAGGACATCCACGCCAGGGGGCTCCAGACGATCGACGTTCCCCACGAGTACTACCCGGAGGCGCAGCAGCGCCTTGCCGAGTTCGATCTCGACTGGGATCGCATTGAGAGGCTGAGCCTGCTCGTCGACAAGGATGACGATGGCTACCTGCTCCAGACCTTCACCAAGATGCTCCAGGATCGCCCAACGGTGTTCTTCGAGTTCATCGAGCGAAGGGGGGCTACCGGATTTGGCGTGGGGAATTTCAAGGCCCTGTTCGAGGCGATCGAGCGCGAGCAGGCCAAGCGCGGCAACCTGTAGTCGGTGGAGGTCGGAACCTTGCCCGGACAGATGATCAGCACGAATGCCGTCACGAAACGGTACGGGGACGTGACCGCGCTCGACCGTATCGATCTCGAGGTGACGAAGGGTTCCGTGTACGGCCTCGTGGGACCGAACGGTGCTGGGAAGACGACGATGCTTGGCATCCTCGCTGGTCTGCGGTCCCCAACATCTGGCGACGTCACCATCGAAACCTCGTCGGTTGCGGTCCTTCCCGACACACCTCAATTCGACAAGTGGCTGACGGGGCGTGAGGTCGTCGACCTTGCAAGGACACTCGCGGACAACGGAACCCCGGAAAGCGCCGTTGACGAGATGCTCGAGGCTGCGGGGCTGGCCGCCGACGCCCACCGAAAGGTGAAGGGGTACTCGAGGGGCATGCTGCAGCGCCTGGGGATTGCCTCGGTCATGGTTGGCCAACCGCAACTGCTCCTGCTTGATGAACCCGCTGCGGCCCTCGACCCCGCGGGACGAAAAGAGGTACTCGATCTCGTTGCGGCGATGCGTGGACGGTCGACGGTGCTGTTTTCCAGCCACATCCTCACCGATGTGCAGGCGGTGTCCGACGAGATCGGCATCCTGCGCCGCGGTGAGCTCGTGTATCAGGGTTCGCTCGAGAGCCTGTTGACTCGCTATGGCCGAAACGCCTACGTGGTTCGGCTTCGATCTGGATCTGCCGAGTTGGTGGACCTTCTGCTCGCCGAGCCGTGGGTGAGATCGGTCGATCGTGGACCGGACGAGAAGCTCGTGATCGAGGTCACGGACATGGAAGCCGCCGAAGGAGGGCTCGTGTCGATCCTGGCTCGCGGACGGCACCCCGTGGTTTCGATTTCGCCGGGTTCCAAGTCGCTCGAAGACGTGTTCCTCGAGGTGACGGCATGACCCTGTGGCGACTCGAGTTCCTGCGGCTGTGGCGCACCCAACGGTGGCTGATCCTGCTGGCTGTCTTCGTGTCCTTCGGGCTGCTCGGACCGCTCACCGCCCGCTTCCTGCCCGACCTCATGGAATCGCTCGGCGAGGACGCCGTTGGGGCGCTCCCACCGATGGGTCCGCCGGATGGGATCACGCAGTACATCGGCAATGCCGCTCAGATCGGAGTGCTCGCTGTGGCGTTCGTCGGTGCCGCCGCGATTGCCTTCGACGCCAAGCTGGAGATCTCGGTGTTTCTCCGCACGAGGGCCACGGTTCGCACCATTGTCACGCCTCGGCTTGTCGCAACGGCGGTAGCCACCGTCGGTGCATTCGTCTGTGGCATGGCCGTGGCGTACGTCGGCACCGGCATCCTGCTCGAATGGCTCGATCCGTGGGCCGTGATCGTGGGGACGGCGCTGTTCGGCTTGTACTTCGTCTTTGCGATATCCGTGATTGCGTTTGTGTCGGGGTTCGTCCGGTCGGTGCCAGCGGTTGCCCTGCTGTCGGTCGGGCTCCTGATCGTCCTCGGCCTGCTCAATCTCGTTACTCCCTTGGCCCCGTGGCTGCCGAGCGCCCTCGTCGGTGCCATCGACTCCCTCATCAGGGACGGTGGGTTCACGTACTGGAGGGCCATCGTCGTGACCCTCCTCCTGTCGACAGCCATGGTCGCGTACGCGGTCCACCGCCTCGAGCGAAGAGAGTTGTGAGTTCTGAGTAGTGAGTTTTGAGTTGTGAGTTGTGAGTTGTGAGTCAGCGGGCAACCCAGGACTCATACCTCACAACTCAAAACTCACGGCAGATACTGCTCCTCGACCTGGATCACCACGCCGTCCGAGAGGGTGAGCCAGAATGGCACCTCACCGGCGCCGTACCAATACCAGCCCTGGGTATCCAGTGCGGACTCGGGGTCTGCAATGAGGTCGGCAAAGGTGACGAGGCCGACCGATTCGGTGGTGACACAGGGTCCGTCCTCGTTCGGGTAGCACGCGATGAGGATGATCTCGGTTCCCTGCGCGACCTCGAGCGTCCTGAGGCGGTCGTTCTGGTTGCGAATGTAGAACTCGAGGTCGTACGTCCCATCGCTGGCGCCCTCCCCGTCCGCGATGGCGGCGGCGGCGGCCTCGTCACCGGTGAACCACTCGGCAAAGTCGGCTACCAACGTGCTCGCCTCAGGGTCCACGGCGGAGATGAAAGCGAACTGGCGAACGAGGGATGGATCGGTCACGATCGTGACGTTCTGGATCGAGGTGGCGCCGTCCGGTGCGGTGGCAATGACCTCGAGTTGGGCGGTACCGACGTCCATCAGGAGCTCGGCCCAAAAGTCAGTCCGGGAATCTGGATTGACGAGGGTCTCGGCATCGGTCCCTCCGATCGTGATGGAGGCCGGGCCCTCGACCCAGCCCTGCACCAGGACCTCACCGGTCGGTGTGTAGATCACAGAACTGCCTGCGACGTGGAGGATGGGACCGACCTCGGCGGCCGTGGTCGTGGTGGGTGCCTCGGTCGTCGTCGAGCCAGCTGTCGTGGTCGTCGTGATGATTTCGGTCGACGTGGTGGTTGTCGCGATCGTGGTTGAGGTGCTCGGGGCCTCATCCGCCGGTGTCGAGGAACACGAGGCGGCAACGACGAGCAAACCCACGATCAACAAGATGCTTCGAGTCTTCATCTTCATACCCCATCGTCTGACAGTCATGAGTTTTGAGTTTTGAGTTGTGAGTTGTGAGTTGTGAGTTTTGAGTCATGAGTTCCTGGTAGCCGTCTCGAGCCGCGAGTTCAGCAACCAGTCTTGAGCCACGAGTCTCGAGACTGCTGACTCAATACTCACAACTCAAAACTCACAACTCACCCTCAATACACCTCGGGGACGAAGGTCTGCTCGCTGATCGGCGGTCGGATGTAGCTGTTGTCGACCTGGCGCGGTGGGAGCTCGACCGCACCTTGCGTGCGGTCCTCGTACGGCACCATCGAGAGGAGATGGCTCATGCAGTTGAGTCGAGCCCGCTTCTTGTCCTCTGCGTTCACCACATACCACGGGGCTTGTTTGATGTCCGTGTGATCGAACATGATGTCCTTCGCCTTGGAGAACTCGACCCACTTCGCCCGCGATTCGAGGTCCATGGGGCTCAGCTTCCAACGCTTCGTCTTGTCATCGATCCGGGCCTGGAAGCGGCGTTCCTGTTCCTCGTCGCTCACGGAGAACCAGTACTTGATGAGGAGGATCCCGCTGCGAACGAGCATCCGCTCGAATTCGGGGCACGACCTGAGGAACTCCCGGTATTCCTCCTCCGTGCAGAAGCCCATGACGGGTTCGACGAGCGCCCGGTTGTACCAGGAGCGATCGAACAGAACCATCTCTCCCGCCGCTGGGAGGTAGTTCGCGTACCGCTGGAACCACCACTGAGTCTTCTCGCGCTCGGTCGGGGTTCCGAGGGCCTCGACGCGGCAGATGCGCGGGTTGAGTTGTTCGGTGATGCGCTTGATCGCCCCGCCCTTGCCGGCGGCGTCGCGACCCTCGAAGATGACGACGACCTTGAGTCCCTCGTCCTTGACATAGCTCTGGAGCTTGACGAGTTCTTCCTGGAGTCGCGCGAGCTCCGAGTTGTAGAACTTCTTCCCCAGCTTGTCTTTCTTGACGCTCTTCACTGGTTCGATCGTGTCGAACACGGACAGGCCTCCGTCTCCCATGTGCTGTGTCTCCATCGGTCGTGGTGTGTTTCACGATACCTGTCACACCACACGCGCGTGCCGCTGGTGGCGGTAGCCTTCCGATCGTGACCACCCCCATCTCCTTCCTCAGCGACTTCGGACACGATGACGAGTTCGTTGGTGTCGTTCACGGTGTGATCGCCAGGGTTGCCCCTGAGGTGCGCATCCTGGACATCACGCATGGAATTCGACGCGGGGACATCCACGGAGGAGCGATGTCGCTCACCCGCGCCGTGCAATTCATGCCGGACGGCGTCTTCCTGGCCGTCGTGGATCCTGGCGTCGGGACGGAACGTCGGGCGATTGCTGCCCGAACACCCGTCGGCTACTTCGTGGGCCCGGACAACGGGCTCCTCGCACCGGCCGTGGCGATGGTTGGTGGGGCGGACATGATCGTTGCCCTGGAGGATCCCCGATTCCGGCTTCCATCTCCGGGCGAGACCTTCCACGGCAGGGATGTCTTCGGACCTGCCGCAGCCGTGCTCGCCTCGGATCAGGCTGCGATCGAGGATCTCGGACCCGCCCTGGATCCCGGTTCCATCACGCCACTTCTCGTTCCACTCGCCGAACCGGCGGGCAACGGCGGCATCAAAGCAACAGCGCTGTGGATCGATACGTTCGGGAACATCCAATTCAACGTCGCTGCTGACGATCTCGCGACACTGGGCCTGACTCCCGGCGACGACGTTTCGGTCGCCTACGAGATGATGAACCATCGTGTCGTGTGGGGCGCGTCCTATGGAGCCGTCGAGGAAGGTGAAGCGATCATCCATGTCGACTCCCACGGCCAGATCGCCCTCGCGGTCAGGGGCGGGAGAGCCGATGAGGACTTCCCGATCGGCGTCGGCGATTCGATCGTGATCGGGCGGCCTGATGGCGGCAGTCGTATCGCGATCAGGGCGGTCGAGTAGACCCTCGTGGCCACTGATCGTTCCGCTGTCGAGTACCGGTGGAGGGGATCCTTCACCAACGATGAGGTGAACGTCCTCCACGCCGAGGCCTTTGCGACGAGGGTCTTCGATGCTTCCGAATGGGATTGGGTCGCCCTCACTGATCGACATTCCATGGGATGGACGACGGCGCGCCTCGATGGGCGGCTCGTGGGCTTTGTCAACGTGGTGTGGGACGGCCTCGTCCACGCATGGATCCAGGACGTGATGGTTGCGGCGACCTCCCGCAATCGGGGGATTGCGACGGCGATGATTGACCGGGTCCGCTCGGAGGTGGCAGCCGCCGGATGTGAGTGGCTCCATGTCGACTTCGACGAGGAGTTGGCCGACCTGTACATCGGCTCGTGCGGGTTCGAACGAACGAGCGCAGGGATTCTCCGACTCGACTGAACCCACGGTCGACGGAACATGTCACACCTTGGAGATACGGTGTGTGTATGAGTTTCCAATCCGACGAACGGGATGGGGACTTCGAGCAGGAGCCTGGTCACGACAACGGCCAGGAGCTCGGGCACGGTGCCACTCGAGGCACCGGTCGATACGAGGCGGTGAGCGAAGACCTCGTCCGAGAGAGTGATGACGAACTGGAGTCATCGATCATCACGCTCGCACAACAGATCGACGGGATGCGCGCCCAACTCGCCCTCCGAGTTGCCGAGTACGACCGTCGAAGCTTGGCGGATCATCGTCACGTATTGTCGACGAAGCAATGGCTTGCCCACACGCTGCGCATGACACGGTCCGCAGCAGCTGCACTGCTGCGGACCGGCAGAGCGCTCACCGCAATGCCGGCGATTGCATCCGGTGCGGCGAGTGGTGGTATCACGGCCGACGGTGTGCGGCTTGTCGTAGGAGCGCACCAACGACACCCCGAAGCATTCCACCTCCACGAACTCGTCTTCGCTGACATCGCCTCGTACCTGACGCCACGAGACCTTCGGCTGGCCATCCACCACTGGGAGCAGCAGGTCGCATATCCCCAAGCGGTCGCCGAGGTTGCGGCCAGGAGGCGGCGGCGACGCCTCTCGATCAACCAGACATTCGATGGCATGTGGTCGATCACCGGCGAGCTCGACCCTGAGACCGGTGAAGTCGTCGCAACGGCCGTCGCCGCCAAGGCTGACCCATTCAACCTCGATCCGACCGACAGCCGAACGCGGCCACAGGTCGCAGCTGATGCGCTGGCCGACATCTGTCGATTCTCGCTCGACCACGACGATTCCATGGTCACATCGGGAGGAGAGCGACCCCACCTTTCCGTGGTGGTCGACTATCGCCACCTCGCACCCGTGCACGCGGTAGATCGTGGTTCACCCGGTCTCGGGGATGCTGCGGACGGGGCGGTGGAAGAGCCACACGTGGGGCGCCCGCCCCTTCCCGAGTTGTCAGGAATTCCGGTTGACACGGAGACGGTTCGACGCCTGGCATGTGACGCTGGCATCGTCCGGGTGGTGACA
Organism: Acidimicrobiia bacterium; assembly: GCA_032127155.1. GTDB lineage: Bacteria > Actinomycetota > Acidimicrobiia > Spongiisociales > UBA5794 > SZUA-442. The sequence continues at coordinate 14,335 of JAQAZV010000091.1, read as the reverse complement.
GGACCCGACAGTGGCGTCCTCGACGTTGGTCGATCCCGACGGACCATTCCCCCCTCGATCCGGCGGGCACTGGTGGTCAGGGATGGCGGATGTCGGTGGGACGGCTGTGATGCGAGGTCGTCGTGGTGTGACGCCCACCACCTCACCCACTGGGCTGACGGTGGTGTGACGAACCTCGACAACCTGATGTTGCTGTGCCGGAGACATCACACTGCGATCCACGACGATCCACAGGATGCGAGGGCTCGCGGCCCGACCATTCGCTAGATGACCGGTCCGACCTCTTCGACACGGCCGAGGCGAGAGCGCGTAGTGTTCAGAGTTGGAAGCGCATTGGATGGCAGGAGCCGTGCCAGCGCACGATCAGGGCCATGGATCGATCAAAGGGGACTGAACCATGAAGGCTGGACGTATTGTCGCCATCGTAATCGCGGTGCTGATCGCGGTGCCGGGATTCGCGCTCCTGGCGGGTGGAACCGTGGTGGGTGTTGCCGCGTCGATCGAGCGCAACGGTGATGGGTTCTTCGACGCGACACTCGAGCGCCTGAGCACTTCGACGCCAGCCATCACGACCAGCGAATCACAGCTGCGGGCAGATCCCGGGCCGCCAGTGTGGTTCCTCGACTTCCTCGATGTCACGGTCCGGATCAAAGTTGACGCGGGTGATGCCGATCTCTTCGTCGGGATCGGCCCACGGGATGAGGTCGATGCCTACCTCGATGGTGTTGCCAGGGACGAGATCGTCAAGGTTGACCGATTCCGCGTGGACTACGAGGTGGTCCAGGGGAGTCCGATGGCCACGCCCCCTGCCGATGAGGACTTCTGGGTTGCGTCGGCAACGGGGACGGGTCTGTCGGAATTCACCTGGGACGTTGTCGACGGTTCGTGGGTGGCGGTGCTCATGCAGAGCGACGGTTCGCCGGGTCTGGTCGCCGAAGTCACGGTCGGGGTCCAGTCAGGAGCCTTGGTCCCGATTGCCTTTGCGATGGTCGTGACCGGAATTGCCCTGCTGGTGATCGCCGTGATGATCATCGTGCTCGCCGTGGCCCTCGGACGGGGCCACCCTGACCAGGATGCCGTGTCAACCGATCAGGCACCGGCTGACCGTGCGCATGAGCCCGTCGTACTCACAGCGTCCATCGACGCTCCGTCGCAGTGGCTGTGGCTCGTGAAATGGTTCCTTGCCATCCCGCACTTGTTTGTGCTCGCCTTCCTGTGGCTTGCGTTCGGGGTGCTCACGTTCTTCGCATTCTTCGCGATCCTCTTCACGGCGCGATACCCGCGAGCGATCTTCGATTTCAACGTCGGGGTCCTTCGTTGGACGTGGCGTGTTGCGTACTACTTCGGCCCAGGAGGGCTGGGAACGGATCGGTACCCGCCTTTCGCCCTGGACGACGTACCCGGGTACCCGGCGACCCTCGACATCGCCTACCCGGAGCGACTGTCCCGCGGGCTGCTTCTCGTGAAGTGGTGGCTGCTCGCGATTCCCCACTACTTGGTGCTGGCTGTTCTCCTGGGTTGGGGGACCGGGGCCTGGTACCCGGACAGCTGGGGGAACGAGTGGAACGGTGGCGTGGGCCTCATCGGCGTCCTCGTCCTGATCGCAGCAGTGACACTCCTGTTCACGGGGCGCTATCCGCGTCCGCTGTTCGACCTGATCATCGGGCTGAACCGTTGGGTCGTGCGGGTTGGGGCCTATGTGTCGCTCATGACCGACCGGTACCCGCCGTTCAGGCTCGACCAGGGAGGGTCGGAACCGGAACGTGTCGAGGACTCAGGCCCTGGCAAGCGCTGACCTTCGTCCGTTCCTCGTGAGGGACACGCGAGGGACGACACACCGACGCGCGGTCGAGGTCGACGTGTTCCCTACGGAGACAGGCCACCTGACGCGAGCTTGATGAGGAATGCGATCACGATGAACGCCAGGAGCACGGCTACGGCGATCGACGTGACCGGCCTCACGAGGATCCCACGTTGACGGTGCGTTCGATGGCTGAGTAGATGTGCTCGGACATCTTCGCCTCGTCGGGGTCGAGCAGGTTGGCCATGACCTTGAGCGTCCACTCCATGAGCGTCTTCGATCGGAGCCCGACGGTGGTGAGGGACTTCATGATGGTTGGGTTCCCGATCACCTTGACGAACACACGAGCTACCCGGTGGTAATCCCCGTATACCGCTTCGAGCTCCTCGGCGTAGCCACCCAGTGCAGTGGTATCACCTGCCGTTGCGTCGGCCAGGAACCGAGCCGCCATGCGACCGGTTTCATAGGCGTAGTCGATGCCTTCACCGTTGAATGGGTTGACAGCTCCCGAGGCATCGCCGACCAGGACCCAGTTCGCCCCGACCTTCGGCCCCACCGAGAGCGACATCGGGAGCTTCCCTCCGATCGGCCTCGTATGGGGGGTGTCGTCTGTGATCTCCCAATGTCCGGGGAGAGAGGCGACATAGGCTTCCAGCATCCGCGACGTGTTGACGTCCTTCCAACCCTTGAAGGTTGACACGAGCCCACCGCCAACGTTGATCTCACCGTCACCCAGCGGGAACACCCAACCGTATCCGGGCATCGCCCTGCCCTGCGAATCGCGGATGTCGAGCTGGCTCTCGATGAACCGGTCGTCGGAGTTCGGGCTCTGCCAATATCCACGGACAGCCAAACCGTAGGGAAAATCCTTGCGGCGTTCGGCGCCGACCCCACGACCGAATCGGGAGTTCGACCCGTCGGCGATGACAACAAAGTCGGGGTGCTCGATGCGTTCACCCTCAGGACCAGCGAGTGTCACGCCTGTGATGCGGCCGTGCTCGAGTATCGGCGTGGCGGTGGTTCCTTGCTCGATCGTTGCACCCTGGGCCGCAGCAAGGCCAGCGACGGTTCCGTCGAGGTCAGCCCTCCGCATCGTTGCTCCCCAATTCGGATACTCCGAGTGCTCAGGCCATGCCAGCTCGATCTTGAGGTCACCTGCGTAGGCGCGCAGACCCTCGACGCGATGCAGGCCGAGGCCCTCGAAGTCGAAGCCCATGTCGAGAAGTTGCTTGATGGCTCGCGGGGTCAGGCCATCACCACAAGCCTTCTCACGCGGGTACCGCTTACGCTCGACGAGGTGGACGTCCACCCCGTTTCGGGCCAGCCAATAGGCGGCGGAGGCGCCGCCCGGCCCACCGCCAACGACGAGAACGGTCGATGTCATGGCGGGGAGGCTACCGCTGGCGCGGGAGACCGTGACGCCCTCGATGGAGGGGTGGGCGCAGGGTTTGGGGGCTACTCGCCAGCCGCTTGTGTTGTGGCGGCATCGGCAGGTTCCACGAGACCGCAATCCACCTGTGCGACGTCAAGGCTTTCCCCGCCGAAGGTCACCCGCTCGTAGAGGACCACCGATGCGAGCTCCTCTTCCGACAGGCCCGCTCCGAAGGCCGGCATGACGCCGCCGCCGCCGACAGGTTTGTTGGTAGCACCGTACGTCGGGTCCGGGAATCCGTTCGTTCCAAGGGCCACCCATTCGATATGGCTGGAGCATTGGCCCTCGGGGAAGGTCGTGAGCACGGCACCGCCGGCGAAGGCTGGACCGACACCACCCTCGCCATTCGAACCGTGGCAAGCCGCACATTGGGCATAGATGCCAGCGCCGAGGGACAGATAGTTGACTTCGGATGATCCATAGGCGGATCCGTCACAGTTCACGGCCAGTCCGGTTGATTCCTCGATACGAAGCTGCCCTGCGGTCCCACAGGCAGGACCGTTGGGGGACACGAGGATGTAGGCAACAGCGAGCAATGGAATGAGGACGAAGGCCGCTGCCAGCCAGGTTGGGTAGCCGCTTCTGCGGGTTGGAACCTCAGCGTCATCGGATGCACCATCCGGGGCTGAGGCGGATGCCGCTGCCTCGAACACTTCGACATCGTCTGCTGCCGCCGCCGGAGGAGGGGCTGCGTCAACGACTGGGGTGGATGGGCTGGCCGGGACGCCGCCGTCCGCGACGGCCGTGGACGGTGCGGCAACCGTTGCGACGTCGACACCTGCCCATTCGGCCAAGACGGCTTCAACGGGTTCGCCGGTCTTCTTGGCCCTGGCCTCTGCGGATCGCTTGGCGAGGGCTGGGGGCATGCCCTTCACTTCGGAGACCTTGGTGAGCAGCTCGTCCATCGACAGGGTTCCGACTGCCGCGGCTGTGGCGGCAGGCGCTGAGGCCGGGGGCGGGGGCTCGTCAGCGGCAGGCACAGCCGCATCCGCTGCTGCGCTGGCGGCGGAGCCCACAGCGGCTGGGTCGACGCCCGCCCATTCGGCCAGGACGGCTTCGACGGGTTCGCCGGTCTTCTTGGCCCTGGCCTCTGCGGATCGCTTGGCGAGGGCTGGGGGCATGCCCTTCACTTCGGAGACCTTGGTGAGCAGCTCGTCCATCGACAGGGCCGCGACGGCTGCTGCCGCAGGTGGTGCGGGCGGGGTGGCCGGTTCGTCTGCCGGCGCCGCTGGTGGTGGGGCAGCAGGGATGCCCTCAGGAGGGCTCGACGGGGCAGCCTTGGGAACGGGGAGAGCCTCTCCGTTTGCGGCCTTCGTCTTCAGGTCAGCCGCGTCGACGCCTGCCCACGCTGCGAGAACGGCGTCCACCGACGAGTTCGAATTGCGTGCCCTGGCCTCTGCGGACGACCGCACCAGCTTCTCTGGCATCCGTTTGGCGTCGGCCGCGAGCGCCACCAGATAGTCCGTCGTCACCTCTGTGGGGGCGGAGTCAGGTGCCGTCGGAGGGGTGCCTTCTTCCGAGGCGACTTTCGGGGCTGCAGACTCACCAGAGTCGTCCGAGGAAGCGGGTGCCGGTGGCGCTTCCTCTCCTGCCCACTCCGCGAGGACGGCCTCGACCGAGATCCCCTCCTTCTCGGCTCGTGCCTTTGCAGATCGTTCGGCGAGCGCGGGAGGCATCCCGAGGTTCTCTGCTGCCTTCTTGAGAATTTCGTCCATCGGGGCTACCTCAGTGTCTCGATGTAGGCGACAAGAGCGGTGATGTCGTCATCCGACAAATACGAATACGAAGGCATGGTCGACCATGGAACGACTGATCGCGGATCCGTGAGGTGAGCGGAGACGATCACCTTGTCGAAGAATTCCCCGCTCGACGCGAAGTGCATGAGATCAGGTCCAAACCGGTGGACACCCAACAGGGCAGGACTCTCGTTTGCGTAGTCGCCCGCGAGGCTCACGGTTCCAAGGCCTACATCCGTGCCGATCGGTCGCACCTGCTGGGTGTGGCACTCGATGCAGCCCTCGGAGATGTAGAGGTTGCGGCCGGTGAAGGCCTCGGTCCCTTCCTCATACGTTCGGAACGTGTCGGCGAGGATGGTTGCGTCGCCATCGATCGGGTCGAGGATCGGGAGGACAGCGGTCATCAGGAGGGCAAACAGCCACACCAACGCGACACCTCCCATGAGCCGCCCCCACGTTGCGTAACGAGGAGGGCCCTCGAATTCGAGGTCGAACACCGGAGGGGCGGGAGGTTCGGCGAGTTCCTCATCCGATGACCGGGAGAACGTCGCGGCATAGACGAGCTGTCCCAAGGTGACAACCGCAAGGCCGGCCGCCGCGATCCAGAGGAAGGGTGTCGAGCTGTCCGCTGTCACCTTCCATGCCGGCCCGACATTTGCATATGCCTGGCTGGCAGGTCCGGCTGCCCAGCTGAAACCAACAACGACCGCACCCGTCACCAGACCACCTGCTACGACGATGAGGCCGAGGGCTGTAAGGACGAAATGGACGGATGGCCGGCCGGAGGCACCGCCCTTCATGAATGAGTGGACGCTGAAGATGGCACAGGACGCTGCGCCGACGACGACGAGAAGGTCGAATGCCGACACGGCCATCGAGAACTGGGCGATGGCACTCGTCGCGCGCCATGCGAGGAGCAGGTTGACCACGGTCAGGGTGGCCATGGAAAGGCCAGCGATGATCGCATACCGAAGCGACGCGCGGTCAGCGATGTCCACGAGTCGTCCTCTGAGCATGAGGGCAAGGTCGCCTGCGATCGTGAGCAATGGGATCAGGGAAGCGATCGCAAAGGCGATCGAAACTGTTTCGTACCAATCCGGTGCCGGCGAGTAGATGAGTGAGACGGCACCCATGTTCGCCCAGACAAGGGCGAGCGACCAGAAGCCGAGCGTCGAGAGGGGTCGGACATCGGTGGGATCGGTTCCCGAGATCGACGACAGGACGAAATAGAGCAGGCCGACCGATGCTGTGAGGACGAACAGGCCGACATACCCGGCATCCACGAAGGATGCCTGGATGTTCCCCGCTACACCGTCCGGAGCGGGCAGGAGTCCGACGAGTGCCGAAAGGGTCAGCCACAACGGTGCTGCCGTCAGATACCAACCGGTCGTGCCGAGCCGATCCTTCGATGCTCGAGCGGTAGCGGTCATGGAGACGGCGGCGAGGAGATATCCGACGAAGCTGATGCCCCGCGCCCAGATCGGTGCGTCGAGGCCTGACAGTCCTGTACCAAGGCCGAGCAGGATCCCGGCTGTTGCTGCGAGGGTGCCGATGACGATGACCGCCAGTGACGCCATCGCGACAGAGGATCGTTTCAGCGAGCCGGTGATGGTTCCCATCGCGAAGTAGGAACCGCCGAGGAGTCCGAGGACGAGCCAGCCACCGAGCAATGTCCTCGACGCGGGAGCGACACGGCCATACGTCGCTGGCGCGAGACCGGAGAGGAGATCGGGGAGGACGAGTTGGAACGCAGCGATCGTTGCGACGACCAAACCGAGAAGGAGGAACACCACCGCCGCAATGAGGTGAGTTCGTGCGATGCCGGTGCCCTCGACCGTGTCGTCGGCGTGCCCTGGCTCGTTCGATGCGGTTTCGGCGGTCACGCTTGCAGCGTCCTCCTGTGCGTGCTCAATGCAGTGGCCGTGCGATGGCTGACGAAACTCTAGCCGCGAGCATGGGAGCAACTCTCATCACACCGGTCGACGTCAATGATTGGCATGCGAGCGCTTCTCCGGCAAGAATCCCATTCGCCTGATCGCGGTGGCCGATGGTGCCTCCCGATGAGATCGCAGGCACCGTAGAATGACCGCCACTCGGACAGGGATGCACGTGACCGAACGCAAGCAGCTGATCGCAGGGCTGGGCCTCATCGTGCTCGGCCTCGTTACTGCCATCGTCGCATCATTCCTCGTCCATACCTCTGAAGCCGAGACCGTCAACGAATTCGGTCAGGAGATGTTTGCTGCCTTCCCCAGGGGCTGGGTGTACGCCACGATCGCCCAGACGATCGCCCTTGGTGGTGTGATGATGATCCTTGCAGGCATCACGCTCGCCTTCGTCTACGGGCGCACGCTGACCTGGGCGCGGGCGATGCTCGGGGCGCTCCTCTTCACGTCGTTGAGTTTCATCCTGCTCGCCGTCATCCCGAACCAGATGCTGACGGTCTTCCAGGCCACCCTCGAGTGGACGCCACAGAAGGTCTTCATCACGGTTCCGCCGTTCCTCGTCCTCAACAACGATGTCGCCATCTCGTACGCGACGCTGAAGGACATGATCGTGGCCGGGTATGTGACCACGACGTTCGTTGTCATGATCATCGTCATGTACCAGTGGCAGGAACGCGCCAAGAAGGCCAAGGAACGTGGACCGAAGCCGGAGCCCATTTCCAAGTACGGTCGTCCGATGCGGGCGGGTAACTGATGGCGAAGGAAGTCTGGCTCGAGACTCCGCCGATCCGTGACGACTACCAGCTCGCGATCGTCGACACCTCCTATATGGAGGCAGCGGTCAAGCCGAAGCAGTTCATCCACATCAATGAGGCAGAGTGCATTCTGTGTGCAGGATGCGTGGACATCTGTCCGTGGAAGTGCATCCACTTCCTGTCGCCGGACATCGTCACCGAGACCTTCGGTGTCGACAATCCTGCAGACAAGGAGGAGAACGGTGCTCTCTTCCTGATTGACGACACGGAGTGCACACGGTGCAAACTGTGCGTCGACAGATGTCCGACGAACGTGATCACGATCGGCAAGTTCGGCGGGTCCCTCGCCGATCAGACCGGTGAGTACGAGACGGCGCCGTGGGAATATGACACGGGTGACCGGGACACGAAGAGCGGCGTCAGCTACGGCGTCCGCTGGTAGACGGATCCAGGAGCAAGGCATTGGCAGACGGCAACGGGAGAACGAGCCTCAAAGAGGCCGTGAGCGGGCTGGGCGACCATCTCCGCGGCTCTCAGGTATGGACGTCCATCTTCCGGCCGGGTTCGCCGATGCGGGCCGACGGCGGGGACTCGCCGCGCAACCGTGCCTATGTCGTGATGAACAACGTCCTGTACCACCTGCATCCCGTCAAGGTGAAGCGACATGGCGTCAAGCTCTCGTACACGCTGTGCCTCGGTGGCCTCAGCTTCTTCCTGTTCATCTTGCTGACGATCACGGGCATCTTCCTCATGTTCTACTACCGCCCCACCTCGCCGCAGGCGTATTTCGATATCCAGGCGCTTGCCACCGACGTGGCGTTCGGACAGCTCGTCAGGAACATGCATCGTTGGGGTGCCCATGTGATGGTGCTCACGGTGTTCCTCCACATGTCGAGGGTCTTCTACCACGGCGCGTACAAGCCGCCACGAGAGTTCAACTGGGTCGTTGGGATCATCCTCCTCGTTCTCACGCTGCTGCTCTCGTTCACGGGCTACTTGTTGCCGTGGGATCAGTTGGCGCTCTGGGCGGTGACCGTGGGGACGAACATGGGCGGCTACGCGCCGGTATTCGGTGGACAAGTGAGCTTCGCCCTGATCGGGGGCGTGCAGATCACAGCGGACACCCTTCTCCGGTGGTACACGCTCCATGTGTTGTTCCTGCCCTTCATCATCACCATCTTCATGGCTGTCCACTTCTGGCGTGTCCGCAAGGACGGCGGCATCTCAGGTCCGCTGTAAGGAGATCACATGGCTGAACTACCAGAACATCTCCAGAAGAGAGCGGCTGAAGCGCGGGCAAAGGCCACGGGTGTGCCTGCCGCTGCCCCGGCTTCTGCGGCGGCTGCGCCTGCCGTTGCGGCTGGAGGACCCGGAAGGGATCTGGACGCTGAGTCCTCCCGATACGGCGTGCCCAAGTCCCTTCTCGAGCGGGCCATGTATGCACGGGCGAGGAAGGACGGCGTCGCTGTCCCTGTCCTCGTGGGAGCAGGCGTCGCCTCTGGTCAGGCTCCAGCGGCTGCGCCGGCCGCTGGAGCCGCTACGCCCGCCGCATCGGGACCACCACCAGGGGTGCGCACGCAACGCCTCCTCACGGTTGTCAAGGCAGGAGCGATCCAGGGGACGACCAAGGAGCCAGCAGACAAGGTCAATGTGTGGCCGCACCTGCTCGCGATCGAATTCGTCGCCCTCCTTGCGATGCTCGCCTTCCTCACCCTGCTGTCGGCGTTTGTCGATGCCCCCCTCCTCGAGTTCGCGAACTTCAACGAACAGCCGAATCCGTCGAAGGCACCGTGGTACTTCCTCGGCCTCCAGGAGCTCCTTGCCTACTTCGACCCCATGGTTGCTGGCATCCTGATCCCGACCTTCGGCATGATCGCCCTCGCCGTAGTGCCCTACGTCGATCGCAATCCGTCGACGAGACCGACGGATCGGAAGCTCGCCATCACGATCTTCACCGTGTTCTTCGTCGGCGCTGCGGTCCTCACGATCTTTGGTTCGTTCTTCCGTGGTCCCGGCTTCAACTTCACGTTCCCGTGGCGTGACGGCATCTTCTTCGACGACCTCCTGACGATCCTCGAATGACCAGTACCGCACTCTTCGCACTCATCCTCGTCGGCGTGACGATCGCCGTCGCTTTCGCCATCGTCGCCATCGCTGCGAGTCGATCGGACAGCGACGGGCCTGTGACCTCTGCCGAATTGGATCGGAAGGCGGCCAAGGCGGACCGCGACAGGCGAAAGGCGAAGCAAGCGGCTGCGGCCGTCGACATCGAGGCGAATGGTGAAGGCGCCGTTGCAACGATGGTTGCCGCGCCAGCCGAGTTCAAGGACGACAACCCGAAAGTCGAGGTCGACTACAACGACTACGGCGTCTCCCGACGGAAGTTCTTCAATCGGGCCGTTGGAGCCGTCTTTGGATTGTTCATGCTCCAGTTCGCCCTTGCAGGGCTCGCATTCATCTGGCCGAAACTCAAAGGCGGTTTCGGTACCCCCATCAAGGTCGGCAACGTGGATGCGATCAAGGCAGAGGTCTATGACGGTGCCACGATCACGCCGAAGTTCGTGCCGTCGGCGCAGTCGTGGGTGGTCCCGTTCGAGATCGACAAGCTTCCTGGATCCTCGTTCGAGGCGACCCCCTTCGTCGTCGCAGGTGGCGAACCCGGCGGCATCGGGCTCATGGCCCTGTGGCAGCGATGCGTGCATCTGGGCTGCAGGGTCCCTGCATGTGGATCGTCGCAGGGTTTCGAATGTCCCTGCCACGGTTCGAAGTACAACGGCCACGGCGAGTACAACTCGGGTCCTGCACCACGCAACCTGGACCGATTCGGCGTGAGCGTCGACGAAGCAGGAGATTTCATCATCGACACAGGGACGATCGTCCAGACGTCACGTGCCAAGGAAACGACGATTACGTACCCGCAGGGTCCGTATTGCGTGGGGTGATGACGACGTGAACCTTCTCAACCTGATCATCGCCACGGCAGAGCAGACCGAGGTGGTCGACTCCGCTCGCGGCCTCGGTATCGGGGCGATCGCCCTGCTGACGGCCGTTGCGCTGATCCTGGCGTGGATGGCGTACCTGTTCGTCAATTCGCGCCGTTCGCGCTCGGCTTCGCAGGAAGCGCCACCATCCAATCTGTCGCCCCACGTTTCCGACGATGAACTCGAGAATACGAAACTCACCAAGGTCCTTCGAGCTTCGCTCTTCGGGGCTGCCCTGCTCGCTGTTGCCTTGCCGTGGTATGCCTTCAACGAACCGACCCGCCAGGCCGAGGCAGCGGACGCGATCGTCGAGGCCGATGTGGAGGCCGGCGCCCACTGGTTCGGTATCGGCGGGTTCCAATGCCAGAACTGTCACGGCCCGGATGCTGGCGGAGGTGCCGCGCCCTACATCGAGGAGCGATCCGGTGTTGCGGTGAGTTGGGCGGCACCCTCGCTCAACGACGTTCTGTATCGGTACAGCCCTGAGGAGGTCCAATACTGGATCGTCTATGGCAGGGCGAACACCCCGATGCCTGCCAACGGCCTGCTCGGTGGTGGGGCCATGTCGGTCCAGGAGGTCGACCAGACGATCGCTTGGCTGGATTCGATCCAGCTGAGCCAGGCTGACGCCTTCGCCCAGTCCGTTCCAACGGCCGAGGCGGCACTGAACCGCATCGCTGGTGGCGAGCTGACGACGCAGAACCTCATCAACCGCCAGGAAGCCGAGATCGCGGACGTCAACGCGGCCCAGAGCAAGGTCGATGTCGTCGGCAGCTACCCGGAAGACATTCGGGACTTGTTCCAGGCACCGGGCACCTGCACCGATGGATCGGCGGCCTATGTCGGCGCGACCTGTTCGGACCCTGGGGTCGACTCTGACAGGGACGGGCTTTCGGACCAGACCGAGAAGGCTCTGACGGCGATGGCGGCGTCCGCCATGGAGACGATCACGGTCACGGTCGTCACCAAACCTGTCGTCGAAGAGGGACAGCCGCCTCTCCCGGACGAGTACAGCACGGGATCCAATGCGCTGTATGACGTGCGGTTCGACGCCTTCATTGCTTTCACCAACACCGATGCGGAGGGCCTACCGGTCCAGGATTTCACCGCCGCCGAGGAGTTCCTCGGGCATCTGTCCAACGACGTCCTCCTGCTCAACGTCACCGCCGAGCGGAAGCAGGCCTTCCTGGACAACCTCGTGCCCGGTCTGAAGTTCCTCGAGGATGCCCTCGACACCCGCCCGTGGGACGTGGATTTCGAGGCCGTCGCCGGCGAGATGGGTGTGTCGGTCGACGACGCCGAGCTTGCTGTGGGGCTCTTCAACGGCTACTGCGCCCGCTGCCACACCGGCGGCTACTCGGCTGGTCCGTCGTTCGAACAGGGCCCTGGTTCGGGCGCATGGGGTCCGTCGCTCGCTGACGGTCGTTCGCTCGTCCAGTTCCCTGACATCAAAGACCAGATCGCCTTCATCATCTCAGGATCCGAGAACGCAGTCGGCTACGGCGTGAACGGCATCGGCTCGGGTCGGATGCCTGGATTCGGAAGTGTGCTCTCGGAGGAGCAGATCACCCTGATCGTCAGCTATGAGAGGTCGCTGTGATGCCGAGGCTCGTTACGACACTGAGGAAGGACGAGTCGGGTCTCTCGAAGCTCGAGATACTCGGACTCCTTGCATTCGTCGCGGCACTGCTCGCCATGATTCCGTTCTTCCGTGACCTCGGCGTGAATGCGATCGGGGTCGTGTTCGATCAGCGGAACGCTGACACGGGCGAACTGACGGATTTCTCTGTCGCCATGCGCGGTTTCGGCATCGTCCTTGGCTCCGTTGCCGTGTTCGTCGGCACCGGTTGGTTCCTCCTGTGGACGAACCTCGGGCGCAGGCTCGCGTTCTTGTTGACCGGGGCTGCCCTCTTCGGTTGGCTCGTGATCAACGGGACTTTGTTCGTGGTGTATGCACCTCGCGGAATCAGGCCTGCCAACCTCGAGGGTCTCAATGCCTTCCAGTTCAGGCTCCCAGCGATCGCCCTCACGCTCGCCTCGCTCGTCCTGTTCGCGATGTTTGCGATCGCGTTGTCGCGCTACGAGGCCGACGCCGACGACTGATGCGACGCCGGTCGAAGCGGCGCGTCGTGGTGCGCTGACGATGCGTACGGTCCGCCCGAGCGTGCCGGCCGGTGAACTCCTGACCTGATCGTCGTGATCAGTTCGTTCCGCGGAGCTGGGCGGAGCTGAGGTGGAACGCCAGGATGCCGAGTTCGGTCGAGAGGTCGACCCTGCGCACCGACACGCCTTCCTCGGTCTTCAGGATCACAGGGGCAAGGTTCAGGATCGACCGGACGCCCGAGGACACGAGTCGGTTCGCTGCAGCCTGTGCCGCCCCTGGCGGCGTCGCAATGATCCCGATCTCCACACCGAGGTCGGCAACGATCGCCTCGAGGCGGTCGACCGATTCCACAACGATACCGCTCACCCTCGTGCCGATCTTCTCCTCGTCGACGTCCAGTACGCCCACGATTTCGAAACCCCAGTTCTCGAATCCCCTGTAGTTCGACAACGCGGTGCCCAGATTGCCAGCGCCGACGATCACGACGGGGTGGGTTCGGTTCATGCCGAGCACATCTCGTATCTGGTGCATCAGTTGGTCGATGTCGTATCCGACTCCACGAGTACCCCTGCTACCGAGGAAGGAAAGGTCCTTGCGCACCTGCGCCGCCGAAGCCCCTGCCACCGCCGCAAGTTGATCCGATGAGCACTGCGTCGATGTGCTTGCCATGTCCGAAAGACATCTGAGGTAGCGGGGGAGGCGGGCCACGGTGGCAGACGGGATCGAGTCCTTCATGGTCGGAACACTAGGTCGACTCTCGCCCTGCCCAGAATCGATCCTCCCCTGATTTCAACTGGTATTCCCTCGCCGGGTATCCTCGCTTCCAATGGAGCTCGCCGACTACCTTCCCGTCGCGCTGATGACGCTGCTTGGCATTGGCTTCGCCGTTGCCTCCCTGGTTGCATCCCGACTGCTTGCTCCCCACAACCCCACGCCGGAGAAGCTCGCTCCCTACGAGTGCGGGATCGTCCCGCTCCAGGACCCCGTGCAGAGGTTCCCGGTGAAGTTCTATCTCGTCGCCATGCTCTTCGTCATCTTTGACGTGGAGATCATCTTCCTCTTCGTGTGGGCAGTTCGTTGGGAGGCGTTCGGTTGGGCCGGCGTCGGAGCCGTCGTCCTCTTCATGCTGATGCTCATCGAAACCCTCGCCTATGTGTGGAAGCGTGGTGCCCTCGACTGGAACGTTGCCCGGCGTGCCCGATATCGGCGGATTGTCGCTCCTGACGTCAATCTTGAAGAGGCTGCCTGATGGCGGGCGTGGCCTCCGAGCCTGGCTTCCTCATGACGACCCTCGAGAAGGGGGTCAACTGGGCACGTACCAACTCCATGTGGCCGGCGTCGTTCGGCCTTGCGTGTTGTGCCATCGAGATGATGGGCACCGGCGCGGCGCACAACGACCTTGCCCGGTTTGGGATGGAGGTCTTCAGGGCGTCCCCCCGTCAGGCAGACCTGATGATCGTTGCCGGACGGGTCTCACAGAAGATGGCACCCGTCCTCCGGCAGGTCTACGACCAGATGGCCGAGCCGAAGTGGGTCCTCTCGATGGGCGCATGTGCATCGACTGGCGGAATGTTCAACAA
>JAQAZV010000090.1:0-5032 GCA_032127155.1 Acidimicrobiia bacterium | reverse complement strand
CGAAGATGATCATGGGAAGGGTGGATGCGATTGCAACCCCTGCAAGGGCCAGCGTGGATCCGGTGAGGCGCCGCGTGAGGATGAGAAGCGCGAGGAGCGTGAGGCCATCGCCAAAGTCCGACACGACCTGGCCGATCCACAGCCTCCGGAAGTCGGCGATTCTGAGCAGTTGCTTGAGACCGTTCACGGGGACTCCTCCTTGGGTTGGGCGTGCGACGGGATGGACTGGGTCTCGAGTGGGAAGAAGGAGTAGGTGAATCCGTACAGGGCATCGGTCGGGTCGCTGTCAGAGTCCTTGATGGTGAGGGTGAGGGCCTGCAACTCCGCGATGATCTCGATTGCGCGAGGGAGAGGCAATCGCGTGAGAGTGCGACCGAGCGAGCCGTTGATGGTCGCAGGGTCGAAGCCCTTCGCAGCGTGCTCGGTGAGCGAGGCGATGAGTTCGGCGCGAGCTGAATCGAGGATGAGGCTGGCTGCCACCTCTGCGAATTCGACCGGGTCCACGCCTCCTTCAATAATGGATGGTCCTGGTCGGATGCCGTGCGCGGTGATCCGGTAGACCTTCTCGAGCTGCGGACCCCTCTTGCGAGTCTCAACGACGATGATCGCTCCGGCATCCTCGAGGATCTTCACGTGGTAGTAGAGCCTGGTGACGGGCAGGTCCATCGAATCCGCGACGTCTCGGACCGACCGGGGCCTGTGGAAGGCGTGAAGGAGTCGAAGGCGGAAGGGGTTCGCCAGTTGCTTGAGCGTGGAGATGTCCTCGATGAGGAGCTCTTCGCGAATTGGTGGTGTCTCGGCTGTCGTCATGGCGACACCGTATGGGTTGCCGCCCTCTTGTTCAAGCGGTTTGAATAAACGAACCCGAACTTGAATAGTGGCTCGATCCCGTGGAGAGCCTGCAACGATGTCGGCGTCGGCCATCGAGGTGCACGAAACTGTCACCCGCTCGCCGTACCGTAGGAGCATGCAACGGCTGATCGATCCCAGCATCATCGAGGTGACCCCTCCACGGCGTCACGATGGACGGGTCGTCAGGGTTTCAGCCGACTACGCGAGATTGCGGAAACTCGACCACTTGCTCGTCCATGAGGACGACGCCAGAGCGGCAGTCGCCGCCGTGTGCGCCACCATGGCGGTCCCGATGCCGCGGTTGAAGTTCCACGCACGGCGGTCTCCCTTCACCGGTGCTTGTGAGGCGCCACGGGGACGGGTCCCAGACGGTCTGATGGTGGTCGGCGGAACCAAAGCCCCCGGAGGTCCCTCTCGCTCCGAACATGGTGCAATCCGCCTCGGCCGCAGCGTCACGCTCATGACGCTCGCCCATGAACTCGGCCACCACCTCGTCAACCACCTCGATCACCCACGGACTCCGTCTCATGGGAAGGTCTGGGTCGGTCGGTTTGATGAGGCAGCCGCGGTGATCGACGGCATGGTCGATACCCATCCGACGTAGGATCGGCCGAATGGAACTCGGAATTCAGGTTGTTGGGCCCTACGACCATGTCGCCAGGGTTGGGGCATTGTGTGAGAGCGCAGGTATTGCTGCGGTCGCCCTGGCAGATCACTATCTCTACGGCTCGACCGCCGCTGAGTGGTCCGCCCCGGCATACGACTCGCTGGTCCAGACGGCTGCCCTCGCCCGCGATACAAGCGAGATCGAGATCGTGATGCTCGTGAGCCCGATCACTTTCCGGCACCCTGCTGTCTACGCCAAGACGATTGCGACGGTCGACGAGATCGCCGGTGGGCGATTCGTGTTCGGCCTCGGAACCGGATGGCACCAGGGGGAACACGACATCTATGGATTCGACTTCCCATCCCTTGGGGACCGATTCGCCATGCTCGATGACGCCCTTGGATACCTGAGGGCGGTCATCGACGCTCCTGAGGCTGGCTACGCCGGAAACCGATGGTCACTTGAAGGCCTTGACATCCAGCCGCGAATACGACCGGACTTCCGGCTCCTCGTCGGTGGTGGTGGAGCGTCGAAGACGCCGGACCTCGTCGGACGATTCGCCGGTGAGTACAACCTCTACCACCACGAGGCTGACGGTATCGCCGAACGCCTGAGCGTGATGAGGAGGGCGGCGATCGACGCGGGTCGGAACCCCGACGAGGTGCTCATCACGACATGCCTTCCGACGATCGGTGGTGCCGATCAGGCAGAGATCGATGCCTTCATCGGCGAATATGGGGATGCGCGAGGCCTGACGAGCGATGAGGCCCGCGCCAAGCTCACGGACCGGATCACCCCCATGACGTGGGATCAGCTCGCCGATCGTTTGGCGGCGCTCGAAGGGTTCGGGTTCTCGCGCGTATACCTGCAGGTCATCGGCGGGATCGCCTGGTCCGTGGAGAACGCGTTGGCAGCCCTCACCAACTGAAAACAGCGCCGTCACGCCGGCGGCTCGTGCGGGATGAGTTGAATCCGGTGTGGTCAGATTCCTACGCTCAGTGCGCAAGGAAAGGAAGACCCATGCATTACGGACGCATTTTGGCGATCCTTGGTGTCGTCGTGGCCGCCGTCGGACTGCTTCTGCAATCCGCCAGCTCAGCCGGAGAGGCTGCTCTCGAGCAGCTGAGCCAGATTCCGGACGCGGGATTCCCGTCCGGGTTCGACAACACCTGGACGGCCCTGTACAACGAGAATTCGATGGTCGCGGTCGTCTTCGCGATTGCTGCGATTGCTGCGGTCGCTGCGGTACTGATCCCTCCGCTCAAGGAGGCAATGAAGCGACTCTATGGGCTGATCGTCGCCGGGCTCGGTGTCGTGATGCTGGTCATCGGCATCTTTGCGACGATGGGTGCCATGGATGATGCTGACACCCTTCAGGCTGGATTCGCCCAGGTGTTCGCCGGCGGTGCGATTCCTGAGGCCTACACCGTGTCGATCGGATACGGCTGGTACCTGCTGATCCTTGGCGGGGTCATCGTCGGTATCGCTGGCGTCCTGAGCCTCATGGCGCGACCAAACGAGAGCGCGCTCTCCGACTGACGCCTCGGCGTTCGAGCCATCGGGTCACAGGGAAGAGAGACGATAGGGAGGCGGCGACAGGCCGCCTCCCTTCGCGTCCTTTGGACTCACGTCAACCACACGAGGGGTATCTCTCGCTCGGTCCTCTCCTGGTACACGGCGTAGTCCCCATATGCATCGACGACCTGGGGCCACCACCTGGTGCGGTCAGAGGCGGACATCGTCTCGGCTCGGACGTCCCTTCTGTGGCGTCCGGTTTGCACGAGGGCGGCTGGGTGCTCGAGGAGATTGAGGTACCACTCCGGATGGTGGTTCCGTCCGCCGTACGATGCGATCACGATCAGCCGTTCATCTGCTTCCAGATACAACAAGGGAACCGTGTGCTGGGTTCTGGTGCGCCTTCCTGTCGTCGTGAGGAGCAGCATGTCGTTGCTGACGAGCCGGGTGCCGAGGAGCCCTCGGGTTGTGCGATAGATCGTGGCGTGGAGGGTCGACAGCGCCTTCACCGTCGAATCCCTCACATCGACTCCTGTCGTTCGTCCGACGATTCGGCTCTCGATCGTCTTCGGTACCATTCCCCGTCGAAGGTGACCATACCGACCACCGAGGGAATCATCCATGGCTGCCGCGTCGCGCATCATCCTGCGATACATCATCAAACGCATCGTGCTGGGAACGCTCGAAGTCCGCTGGCCGGATGACACCGAGGAAGTCTTTGCGGGTCGATCCGATGGCGACGTGGCTCGCATCGAGATCCATGACGATGCTGCCGTCGCGAAGGCCCTCATCGATGACGGTGTCCTTGGCCTCGGGGCCTCCTATCTCGAGGGCGCATGGGACACGCCCGACCTCGCTGGCTTCCTCGAGCTCGCCTCCCGCAATGTCGACGCTCGACAGGGGACCTCCACCGGGGCACGCCTCGCGGATGTGCTTCGATCGTGGTGGGACCGTCGACCGGCATTCGCCAGGTCAACGCCGATAGGCGAGATCGGTGACCATTACAACCTCGGCAATGACTTCTATGCGGCGTGGCTGGATGACACCATGTCGTACTCGGCTGCGCGTTTCGGCTCCCCCTCAGATCCGCTCGAAACGGCGCAGGAGGCGAAGTACCGGAATCTGTGCGAGATGCTCGATCTCAGGCCGGGTGACCGTGTTCTCGAGATCGGATGCGGATGGGGAGGGTTCATGGAATTCGCCGTGGCGCATTACGACGTCCACGTCACCGGTCTCACCCTCTCGGAGGAGATGGCTGCGTATGCACGGGATCGTCTGGCTGCAGCCGGGTTCCAGGACCGCGCCGAGATCCGTCTCCAGGACTTCAGGGACGAGAAGGGGCAGTACGACAAGGTTGTCTCGATCGAGATGATCGAGTCGGTCGACGAGACGGTCTGGCCCCCGTTGTTCCATGCCATATCGCGAGCTATTCCACCAGGCGGTAAGGCTGCGATGCAAGCCATCACCATCGATGAGCGTTACTACGGCAACCTGTTGGCTCGCGAGGACTTCATCAAGCGATACATCTTTCCTGGGGGAGCGCTGCCTACGACCGGTGTCCTTCGTGAACTGGCCACAGCTGCCGGTATGACGTGGACTGAGTCATCCACCCATGGGTCGGACTATGCAGAGACACTGCATCGGTGGGTCGAACGATTCGAGAAGGCGTGGCCTTCGATCCAGACGGCCGATCCGGAGTTCGACGAGCGATTCCGACGGATGTGGGTGTATTACCTCGAGTACTGCGAGGCCGGCTTCCGAACAGGCCGTATCGATGGTGTCCAGTTCCTCATGGAGCGACCAGAGGGCTGAAGAGTTGTGAGTATTGAGTTGTGAGTCTTGAGTCAGCAAGCCTCGAGCCTCGAGCCTCGAGATTCAGCAACTTTCTGGACGTTCCGTTTCAACGTCTGGCCGCCGTTTGTCCGAGGTGGTTTCGCTCTGCTGGCATGCAGCTCGAGACTGTGCTGATCTTTGCCTCTGCTGACTCGGGACTGTGCTGATCTGCTTCTGCTGACTCGGGACTCGAGGCTCGAGGCTCGAGACCAACTCATTACTCAT
>JAQAZV010000089.1:0-8269 GCA_032127155.1 Acidimicrobiia bacterium | reverse complement strand
CCGGCTCCCCACGCCTGCTTCATCCAGTCCGTCGATGATGACCTCGTCAACCCTGGCGGCATCATGGACCTGTGGATCCGCGAGGCCAGGCTCTTCAAGTTTGGTTCGGGCACAGGCTCGAACTTCTCCAACATCCGTGCGGAGGGCGAGCCGCTGTCGGGTGGCGGGAAGTCGTCAGGCCTCATGTCCTTCCTGAAGGTCGGCGACCGGGCTGCCGGTGCCATCAAGTCCGGCGGCACCACGAGGCGTGCGGCCAAGATGGTGATCCTCGACATTGACCATCCCGACATCGAGACCTTCGTCTCATGGAAGGCCGAAGAGGAGAAGAAGGTCCACGCGATGGTCGCTGCCGGCTACTCCGCGGACTTCAACGGCGAGGCATACGCCACCGTGTCCGGCCAGAACTCGAACAACTCGGTTCGCATGACGAACGAATTCGTCCAGGCAGTCCTCGACGATGCCGACTGGAACCTCACGCGCCGCACGGATGGTGAGACGATGCGCACGGTCAGGGCCCGCGACCTGTGGCGCCAGATAGCGGAAGCTGCCTGGGCTTCCGCGGATCCCGGCGTCCAGTTCCACTCGACCATCAACGAGTGGCACACCTCCCCCGCCGGCGGTGCCATCAGGGCGTCGAATCCCTGCTCCGAGTACATGTTCCTCGATAACACGGCGTGCAACCTCGCCTCGTTGAACCTCGGCACCTTCTACAACGACGAGAACGGCGAGTTCGACCTCGATGGCTACGAGTATGCCGTCCGACTGTGGACGATCGTGCTCGAGGTGTCGGTGACGATGGCCCAGTTCCCCTCCCGTGAAATCGCGCAAGGCTCCTACGACTACCGGACGCTCGGTCTCGGATACGCGAACCTCGGCTCCCTGCTCATGCGTATGGGCATCCCCTACGACTCCGATCGGGGAAGGGCCATCGCCGGAGCGCTCACAGCCATCCTCACCGGGTACTCATACGCAACCTCGGCGGAGATGGCAGCCGTCGTCGGTCCGTTCCCGAAGTACGACGAGAACGAAGCATCGATGCTCCGGGTGATGAAGAACCATCGTCGGGCTGCCTACGGCTCTGAGCAGTTCGAGTACGACTCGATCAGTCACCGTGTGGTCGGCATCGACCAGGACGTCTGCCCTCCCGAACTCCTCGGGGCAGCGCATGACGCCTGGGACACCGCAGTCGAGCTCGGCAGGGAGCACGGATACCGTAATGCGCAGGCGACAGTGCTCGCCCCCACCGGGACCATCGGCCTGCTGATGGATTGCGACACCACCGGAGTCGAACCGGACTTCGCCCTCGTGAAGTTCAAGAAGCTTGCCGGTGGTGGGTACTTCAAGATCGCCAACCAGTCGATCGCCCCAGCGTTGGCGAACCTCGGCTACAGCGAACACCAGATCAACGACATCATCGAATATGTCGTCGGCACGATGGATCTCGACCGGTCACCTCACATCAACACGAGGACGCTCATCGCCAAGGGCTTCTCGAAGGCGGATCTGGCCCGCATCGAGCAGACCCTGCCCGGTGTCTTCGAGATCGGTTTCGCTTTCAACCAGTGGACCCTCGGCGAGGAGACGATGCTCCGACTCGGATTCACTCAGGAGCAGTACAACGCCCCAGGCTTCAACATGCTCAAGGCGCTCGGCTTCTCGACCAGGGAGATCTCTGAGGCGAACGACGTCGTGTGCGGCCGCCAGACGATCGAGGGCGCACCTGCCCTCAACGACGAGCACCTGGCGGTGTTCGACACGGCAAACCGCAACGGCAGGATCGGTCAGCGCTTCATCCACCACAGTGGCCACATCCGGATGATGGCAGCGGCGCAGCCGTTCATCTCTGGCGCCATCTCGAAGACGATCAACATGCCGAACGAGGCCACGGTCGAAGAGATCGAGGAGTCCTATCAGCTGTCATGGGAACTCGGTCTCAAGGCGATGGCGCTGTACCGCGACGGATCGAAGGCGTCACAGCCGCTGTCATCCACCTCCGATGAGGGAACCTCCGATGAGGAGAACGACGAGATCACAGCAGCGATCGAACGGGAGGTCGACGTCTTCTCAGGCATCTTCACCCCCGGCATTTCGCCGACGGCTGCCTACAAGAGCCTGCCACGTCCCCGCTTCATGCTTCCTGCCCGCAGGGCCGGCTACACGCAGGAAGCGCGGATCGGCGGCCACAAGGTGTTCCTCCGCACAGGGGAGTACGAGGACGGCACGCTCGGCGAGCTCTTCTTGGACCTGGCGAAGGAAGGAGCAACGCTTCGCGGCATCCTGGGATGCTTCGCCATCGCCGTGAGCAAGGGCCTCCAGTACGGCGTGCCGCTCGAGGAGTACGTGGACACATTCACCTTCCAGACCTTCGAACCACGAGGCATGGTGGAGGGACACCCGAACATCAAGATGGCGAACTCCATCGTCGACTACGTGTTCAGAGCTCTCGGTGTCGAGTACCTGCATCGTGACGAGCTCGCCCAGGTCCCGCCGGATCGAACCGGTGATCTGCCTGAGCCGCCCGAAGGCATGGCCGTGGATGCGGGTCTCCAGCTGGATCTGACGGATGCCCAGATGGAACAGGACATCGAGGCGCAGGTGAAGGCTGCGGCGTTCGCCGATGCACCCAACGGAACGTCCCATGGCTCCTCCAACGGGACGGGATCGCCGAACCGTTCTGCGAAAGGCTCGACGAACGGCACGTCGAACGGGCACGGGGCAGGAGCGGCAACGTCTGTCGCTGTTGCAGCAGCGACGGTCGCGCCAGCGACGGTGCATTCTGCCCAGGACATCCAAACGGCTGCGGTCCAAGCGGTCCTCGCCGACAAGATGGGTGACGCCCCTTTGTGCGACACGTGCGGGCACATCACGGTCCGAAATGGCTCCTGCTATCGCTGCCTCAACTGCGGCGAATCAAAGGGCTGTAGCTAGCGGACAGGTATCCCGAACAGGGGATCAGACACGAGGAAGGGCACCGAGATCGGTGCCCTTCCTCGTGTCCTGAACGCGATCATCGCAAATGTCGATCACCTGTCATCCATCGGAACAGCGTTAGTGCTGCAGCAGAGGTACACCATGCGCTACATGCGCGGCGGTCAGCCGCACGAAGGTGGTGGCTCTGATGAACATGATGCTTGGGATTGCGCTCGCGCCAGACGGGGTAGGAGCCACAGCACTTGTCGTCCTGCTGATCATCGGCCTGCGGATCGTCGACGTGTCCGCTGGTGTCCTTCGCGTAATGCTCCTCGTCCGCGGCAAGCGATGGGCAGCGACGGGCATTGGGTTCATCGAGTCCTTCACCTGGTTGGTGGCGGCCGCAGCGGTATTCGGATCGCTCGACACCCCTGTCAAGGCGATCGCGTATGCAGGCGGATTCGCGGCCGGCACCTGGATTGGTTCGTGGCTCGAAGCGAAACTGGGAGTCGGGAAGTCCGTCGTCAGGGTCTTCATCGAAGAGGGCGATACATCCCCGGTGGACGTCCTACGCGAGGCTGGTTACGGCGTAACGGAGGTGCGTGGCGACGGCTTGCGCGGCCCTGTGACGATCCTCTTCTCCGTCATTCCTCGTCGGAGGGCGACAGATCTGATGCGCATGGTTGCCGCCGTGACACCCGAAGCATTCGTCACCGTTGAAGACGTCGATACGCTCGACCTCCGGCACCGTCGCTACGCCCGCCCCATCGCATAGCGAGTCGCACCACTCCGGTCAGTGGTCTGCCGGTTCGGGAGCGCCGTGTTCGGTAGCAGCGGGCCGGGGGTCGTGACCCAGCGTGGCTTTCGCCAACATGATGACGAACACACCGACCAGGGCGGCGACGATGAGGGCCACGATCACACCGACGGTCGCAGTGCGTGTCCAGGCATCTCCGACCACCTCCATCATGTGACGGCTGAAGAGGGGGACGTCCGCCGCCCTGAGAGCGACACCCGTGGCGATCAGGACGCCGAGTACGCACAGGACACCAACGACGACCTCGGTGACCGACACCTTGTGCGTCGGCTCCTCCGTGTGTTCGTCGAAGTCCTGTGTCATCGCCTCGCACGATACCAGCTCGATGTCCCTGAACGATGAGACACTCGCATCACGCCGGACCCTCCATCTCCATCCCACCCACCCGAATGTATGCTGCGCTGACACCGCAAAAGGAGGAACCGTGGCGGACAACGATCGGAACATCACTGATGTCGGTGACAGCAGCAAGGCCCCGATCGGCATGGTGGTCGCTGGACTGATAGTGATCGGTATGGCGATCTTCGTGGCCCAGAACACCGAGGACATCGAGTTCGAGTTCCTGTGGCTCAACTTCAGTATGCCTTTGTGGCTCGTGTTGGTGATCGTGTTCCTCCTCGGCGCCGTGGTGGGACAGTCCCTCCTCTGGTTGCGCAGAAGGCGGCGTCGCCACCACGACTGATACCGACGCTTGCACGGCGGTCGAAGCGGCGTATCCTGTCGGGACGAAGCGCTCATCTCGAGCGGTGGAGGGACAGGCCCTGTGAAGCCGCGGCAACCGGCGTAACCGTACGGTGCCAATGCCTGATCGATGGGAGGCCTTTCGAGCGGCCAGCCGTTCGAGGCGCGTGAGCGTTTCGAGGCGAGAGGAGCTGCGTGTGGCCGTGAATCGAGAATCTGCGTGTACCTGTAGGGATGCTTGCGCGCGGAGCGTGGTCTGATGAGCACCTATCTCGAAGCCGTCGCCGCCGGGACTGTCGTCTTCGACGGTGCAACAGGCACCTGGCTCCAGACGCAGGACCTCACCGCGGACGACTTCGGCGGCGATCATCTCGAGGGCTGCAATGAACTCCTCAACGTCACGAGGCCAGACGTCATCGAGGGCCTACACAGGGCGTATCTCGATGTGGGCGCCCATGTCGTGGAGACCAACACCTTCGGAGCGTTCGGCGTACCACTCGGCGAGTACGACCTCGCAGACCGCTCCTACGAACTTGCCGTCGCAGGCGCCTCGATCGCACGGAGGGTCGTTGACGAGTACCAAGGCCGGTTCGTCGCAGGATCTGTCGGGCCCGGCACGAAGTTTGCGACGCTCGGGCAGATTCGATATGCCGATCTGAGGGACTTCTACGAGATCGAAGCTGCCGGGCTCATCGACGGAGGCGTCGATCTCATCATCATCGAAACGCAGTTCGATCTCCTCGGGCTCAAGGCAGCGATCAACGGTGCGAGGCGCGCCATGCGATCGAGCGGGCGCGACGTCCCGATACAGGCGCAGGTGACCCTCGAGATGACAGGGAGGATGCTGCCGGGAACCGAAATCGGCGCAGCTCTCGCAGCGATCGAGCCACTCTCCCCCGACGTCCTTGGTCTCAACTGCGCAACGGGGCCCGTCGAAATGTACGAGGCGGTCCGGTACCTGTCGAGTACGTCGAGAACACCCATCAGCATCATTCCCAACGCAGGACTTCCCTCAGTCGTCGATGGGCAGATGCACTACGACCTGTCGGCGGACGAAATGGCCACGCACCTGTCGACCTTCGTCAACGAGTACGGGGTGTCGGTCGTTGGCGGTTGCTGTGGCTCCACACCCGACTACATCGCCACCCTCCTCGCACGACTTGCTGACGCACAGCCCACTGTGCGAACCCCGGCCCCCATGCCGGCGGTCACCTCCACCTACTCGGCGGTCCAACTTCACCAGGACACGTCGTTCCTGATCATCGGGGAGCGCACCAACGCAAATGGATCGCGCGCATTCCGCGACGCCATGCTCGCAGGGGACATCGACACCTGCGTGTCGATCGGTGAGGACCAGGTGGCCGAAGGCGCTCACCTCGTCGACCTGTGCGTCGACTACGTCGGGCGCGATGGCGCCATCGACATCGATGCACTCGCCGCTCGATTCGCCACGGACATCACTGCACCCGTTGTCATCGACTCGACCGAGCCCGAGGTGATGCAGGCTGCCCTCGAACGAATCGGGGGTCGCAGTGTCCTCAACTCCGCGAACCTCGAGGACGGGGAAAGCCCTGGGTCCAGGCTCGACCGCGTCCTGAGCCTTGCCAGGGAACACGGTGCGGCGGTGATCTGCCTCCTGATCGACGAACGCGGTCAGGCGAGGGACACCGAATGGAAGATGGAGATCGCGCACCGCATCCACGACATTGCAACGCAGCGGTATGGCCTTGCACCGGAGGACCTGATCTTCGATGCCCTCACCTTCCCCCTCTCAACCGGCGATGACGATCTCCGACGCGACGCCATGGCAACCATGGATGCAATCCGTCGCATCAAGGAAGAGCTTCCTGGGACCGCGACCGTCCTCGGCGTTTCGAATGTGTCCTTCGGTCTGAGACCTGGTGCACGACGAGCACTGAACTCCGTGTTCCTCCACGAGTGCCTCGACGCGGGCCTCGACGCAGCGATCATTCATGCCGGGAAGATCACGCCGCTCAACCAAATCGACGAGGAGGTATTGGCTGCCTGCCTCGATCTCGTGTACGACCGCCGCACCGATGGGAAGGACCCCCTCGAGGTACTTCTCCAGACCTTCGAGGATGAAACCGCTGTCCAGCCAGCAGATCCGTTCGAGGGACTCACGATGGACCAGCGGCTCGCTCGCCGAATCGTGAGCGGCAATGCCGTCGGTCTGGAGGAGGACCTCGACGCGGCGCTGGCAACGACCCCAGCGATGTCCATCATCAACGACGTGCTCCTCGACGGGATGCGGACCGTCGGCGAGCTCTTCGCATCGGGCGACATGCAGCTGCCGTTCGTGCTCCGGTCGGCTCAAACCATGAAGACCGCTGTTCGGTATCTCGAGCCCCACCTCGACAAGGTCGACTCAGCGGATCGCGGGAGCATCGTCCTTGCCACCGTATCCGGTGACGTTCATGACATCGGGAAGAACCTTGTGGACATCATCCTGTCGAACAACGGTTACCGGGTCCACAACCTCGGAATCAAGGTATCGATTGCCGAGATGATCGAGGCGTTCGAAGCGCATGGGGCTGACGCCATCGGAATGAGTGGCCTCCTGGTGAAGAGCACGATTGTGATGCGTGACAACCTCGATGAACTCACCAGACGCGGTCTTGACCATGTTCCGGTGATTCTCGGTGGGGCTGCGCTCACCAGGACATACGTCGAGGAGGACCTCGCCAGCCGCTACAACGGCGACGTCGTGTACGGCAAGGACGCCTTCTCCGGTTTGGCTGCCATGCAATGGATCACCGGCGATGGAGACAAGCCAGCTGCTCCGAAGCAACGCTTCCCGAAGCTCGCACCGAAGGAGTCCGTCGCCGTGGTCACGCCGGAACGGTCGCCAGACATCGACATCGATGTGCCCGTGCCGACCGCCCCGTTCCTCGGAAGCCGCATTGTGAAGGGCATCTCGCTGGACGAGATCGCCACCTACCTCAACACAACCGCCCTCTTCAGGAACCAGTGGCAGTTCCGCCCCGAAGAGGGTGAATCGGATCCAGCGTTCAAGGAACGTCTCGCCCCTGAACTGCGCAAGGCGATCGCGTCCGCACGGGCGGCCGACCTGCTGCGTCCCCAGGTCGTCTACGGGTATTTTCCTGCCAACCGTGACGGCGATGACGTCGTCATCTGGGCCGACGAGTCTGCGACCACCGAACGCGTCCGGTTCTCGTTCCCCCGCCAGAACACCGCACCGTGGCTGTGCATCTCGGACTTCTTCCGTCCCCCTGCGCACGGAGTGGACGTTGCCGCGTTCCACATCGTCACGATGGGATCTGCGATCTCGGAACGCGCTGCAGAACTCTTCGCAGGGGACCAGTACGAGGAGTACCTGAAGCTCCACGGACTGGGAGTCGAGATGACCGAGGCCCTTGCTGAGTATTGGCACGGGAGGATCCGCACAGAGCTTGGTATCGGGAGCGACGACGCACCCACGATCCGCGGCCTCTTCCGTCAGCAGTACCAGGGTGGCCGCTATTCGTGGGGCTACCCGGCCTGCCCCGATCTCGAGGACAACCTCACCGTTGCGACCCTCCTCGAGGCGTCACGGATCGGGATCGAGGTCGGACCGGAGACCGGCTATCAGTACCAGCCCGAGCAGAGCACATCTGCCATCATCTGCCACCATCCCCAGGCGAAGTACTTCATCGCCCGCACTCCGAGGGAGCAACGACGTGTTGACACGGTCTGACGAATTCCAAAGGATCGTCGAGGTCAATCCCCCTGACCTCCCGAACATGTCACACCTCCTCATCGAGGGCGCTTGGGAGAACGTGCTCGTGACCGACAACGTCTTCGGGAAGATCAGAGTGTCGCCCTACGCGTTCGCCGCCCGCA
>JAQAZV010000088.1:0-10832 GCA_032127155.1 Acidimicrobiia bacterium | reverse complement strand
GTTCGTGGGTGACTTCGATGGTGACGGTGAGGACGAGGTGGCAGTCCACCGGCCCTCGAGTGGACAAGTGTTTCTCACGTGGGATCTCGAAGCAGGTCCGGCAGACGCTGTGTTCTCCTTCGGCGAGCGTGCCGATGTCCTCCTTGCAGGCGATTGGGACGGCGATGGCGTCGACACTTTGGCCGCATATCGGGAGTCCGAGGGCAATTGGTACATCAGGTCGGTCAATGGCCCCGGACCTGCAGATCACATCGTTCACTTCCACGCTCACGACAGCACGAGCTTGCCCATCGTCGGGGGCGCCTTCCCCTGATCGAATCGTTGTGCAGCGATTGACGCCTATCGTCCGATCCATGCGCCCGGCACTCTCATTCCTCTATCGTCTGCCGCCGCCGGTTCGTCGTGCCCTCCGGAGACTTCCTGGCGCAGGTGCTGTCCGAAGAGCTGCGACGGGCCGTCCGAGGCGCGAGTCGCCGCCAGCGGGGTCCTCGCGACCCCTCGTGTATCTCCCGACCTGGGCCGAGTGGGACGTCATGCGGCAGCGCCCTCAGTATGTTGTTGGTGCGTTCGCAGCTGCGGGCCACCCTGCCTATTTCGTTGACCCTCGCGCGCCGAAGCGACGATCAGTGGGGGGAGTCGAGATCGTCCCGTCGCTCGAGGACACGCCTGGCAAGGACGTGATCCTGTACATCCATTTCGCTCCACTTGCCGACATGATCGATCATTTCGAGAACCCGGTCGTGATCTATGACATCCTCGACGACCTTTCGATTTACGAACCGGATGAAGTGGGAATCCCGGAAGGCAGGCGAGTCCGGAGCTATCACCCATCAATGATGGAGCGTGCCGACATCGTGATGGCATCGGCGCCAGCGCTGATTGCGACACATCGTTCCGAGCGCGACGACATCGTCTATGTCGAGAACGGCGTCGATCCCGGTGCGTTTGGTGCACCGGCGCCGCGACCCCCGGATGTCCCTGATAGCGGGGGTCCGATAGCGGGGTACCACGGGATGATCGCTCGGTGGTTCGACTTTGATCTCATGGATCAGGTCGCTCGCGACCGAAGGGACATCCACTTCGTCCTCGTCGGACCGGTGGACCCAGACACGGTGGATGCACTCTCGGCCTTGACGCGACATCCGAATGTCCACCACCTCGGTCCGAGACCAAGCAGCGAGATCGCAGCCTACGTCCAATCCTTCGACGTGGGATTGGTGCCCTTCGTGGTGGACGACCTCACGGAGGCCGTGAGCCCTCTGAAGATGTATGAGTACATGGCCGCCGGTGTTCCCGTCGTGGCAACCCAGCTTCCGGTGTGCGTCCAGCACCCGATGGTCGTCACGGCGTCCGCCCCCAGCGAATTCGGCAAGGCAATTGCCGAGGCGGTGGTTGCGGGGGCGAATCACGACTACGTGGCCGACCTGCGCCGGGCTGCTGCTGATGCCAGCTGGTCGAGCCGGTTGCAGCCGGTATTTGATCGACTCGCCGATCTTGATCTTCGCAGGGTGCCGGATTGAGTCATATTGCCTTCGTCACGACGGAACTCGCTCCGCATGTCGGAGGCGGTGCCGGCGTGCTCATCAATGAACTCAGGGCTCGGCTGATCGCCAGTGGCCATCGTGTGTCGATCGTGCTGGCAACACGAGATCCCGGAGGCATAGACGAGCCAGGGGTCGTCCTTGCGCATGGGGAGGACGCTGCGGGGTGGGACCTCGAGTTCATGGCGGTCTCCAAGGCTGCCGCCGAGGCGCTGTCCGAGGTGCACCGGTCCGATCCGGTGGACCTCGTCGAGATCCAGGACTTCGACGGTCTTGCGTTCTGGACGCTGACCCACCGAGGCGACCTCGGACTCGGTTCGGTCCCCATTGCGGTGAGGTTCCATGGGCCTGTCGACCTCCAGATCGAAGCGATGGCAGTCTCGAGTCCCGAGTGGGAAGCCGTTGCGGCCATGGAGCGCGAGTCGTATGCGATGGCCGATCGGGTGGTCGTGCCGTCGGAGGGCATCAGAGTGCTTGTCCTTGATCGCTATTCAGTCGACGCGTCTCGCGTCGTCATCGGCTCGCCACCGGTGCGGTCGCTCAGCGAGGGGCAGACGTGGAAGGGCGGTCCGTCGTTCCTCGTGATCGGTCGGCTCGGAGAGGTCAAGGGATCCCACGACATGGTTGATGCCTCGATTCCGATCCTCACTGAGCATCCGGAGGTGCGCCTCGTGTTCGCCGGTGCAGACGGTTGGAGTGCTTCGTCGAATCGCCCGATGCGCGAGTGGCTCGACGACCGCATCCCCCCTGGAATCAGGGATCAGATCGAGTTCTCAGGCCCACTGGACAGGGAGGACCTCGCCACCGCGATCGCGATGTGTCGTGCCGTGGTCGTACCGAGTCGTTTTGAGAGTTTCAACCTCGCAGCGCACGAGGCTCGCATGCTTGGTGCTCCGATTGTCGTTCCGTCCCTTCCCGCTTTCGTGGGTTCCTTTGGAGAAGCTACGGGTGGACATGTGTACGACGGCACCGTTGCCGGCCTCACTGATGCGCTTCGGTTCTTCGTGGACCACCCGAAGGAAGCAGCTCTGCTTGCAGGACAACGAGGGCCAACGCTCGGCGATCCGCTCGCGCCGTACGGCAATCCCCGTGCCGAGCCGTGGCACCCCCGTAGTCAGGGTGGGTTGGCAACCGCCGCGTTGGCGAGGGTCGAGGAGGCGTGGTTGGTACCCCGACGAGCTGCGCCGCCGGACTCCATCGGGAGGCGCCTCCTCCGTCGACTCCCTGACGGGGTATTTCGGACGGCAAAGCGAATCGTGCCGAACACGATCAAGGATGGATTGCGGACAAAGACGGATTGGGGCGTCGAAGCGGACCGGCGCCGCTGGGAGGAGCGATTCGACCGTGCCGCGACCCGCGTCGACGCCAACGCCAGATCGCATCCGGACCCATCCGTGTCGATCGTCATCCCGTGCTTCAATCAGGGCAGCTTCATTCGTGAGACCCTGCTATCGATCTTCGAGCAGACCGACGAGGACTTCGAAGTGATCGTCGTCGACGACGGCTCGGATGACGAGACAACGACGCCGATGCTCGCCTCGCTCAATCTGCCGAACGTGACGGTGATCCACCAGGAGAACCGAGGTCTCTCCGGTGCCCGCAATCGGGGCATTGCCGCGTCGCGGGCCGAGTACGTGGTGACCCTCGACGCCGACGATCTCCTCGCTCCCACGTTTCTGACGTCGCTGCGGAAGGCGATCGGAGATGATCCGAACGTTGCGTTCGCCCACTGCTGGGCAGAGTTGTTCGGCGATACCCACATGATCTGGGCGACGAGGCCTTTCAATCCCTACCAACTGATGCTGTCGAACTCAGTCGTCGGATGCGTCCTCATGCGACGTTCGGCGTGGGATGCGGTCGGGGGGTACGACGAATCCATGCGGGCTGGCAACGAGGATTGGGATCTGTGGATTCGCCTCACGGCAGCTGGATACCGCTCGGTCCAAGTACGTGAACCGCTGTTCCGATACCGGAAGCATGGCGTGTCCATGAGTGTCGAAACCGAGTCGCGGTATGAGGACGCCCTCCGTGACCGAACCGATCGCCATCCGGAGCTCTACCGGCGGGAACGGCTCCTGGGACTCAAGAGCGAGGCATATCCGCTGCTCTGCATGATCATCGATCGACCAGACCAGAACGGGGTTCCGTCACTCTCCGATGCGCACGTCATCACCACGAACGGCGAACCGCTCGACGGGGTGGTGGCAGGGATCCGCGCCAAGTTCGCGGTGAGACTTCCAGAGGACTCTTCGGTGTCAGCGGATGCCCTGCTGGCGATGTGCTCGTATCTGGAGTCACATGAGAACACAGGTGGAGTGCGATCGGAATCCCACCAGGCACTCACGGTTGTGCGAACGTGGTCACTGTTCGATCCCGATGCCCCGACTGCCGTCGATGTCATGGACCTCGATGCGTCGTCGTCGGAGTGCCTCACACCAGGCATGTTCCCCAATCCGGAGTGGGTCGTGTCGGCCGCCATTGACGGCGTTCCGGTGCTCAGGCAGCGTCCCGAGGAGGCTGGGTTCCTACCAGACTGGGTTCCTTCGTGAGCGCAAAGGCCAAGCTCCGATCGGCACTTCGACCGTTGATACCCGACGCCCTCATGGCGCGGTACCGCCGCCGTCAGCATTCGCGAAGCGTTCGCACCAATGTCGACATCTACGTCCCGGACGGACGTCTTGCGAGACGGTGGAGGTCGTACACACCTGATACCTATCGGATTGTGACCTTCGAACCCACCACAGGGCCGCCGGACCATGTCGTCATCGGAGAGATCGACGATTCCCCCGTCCCATACCTCGGCTTTCTCGGATCTGAAGTTGTGGTCAGCGGAGCCGTCAATCGTCCGCGGATGCGTGGGATGCGCATCACTGAACCCATGGTGCAGCCCCGCACGATCGTCACGACCGACGCGCTCCTTCGCGCAGTTGGTGTACCTGACGGCGCCGATCCGGCAACCGCCCTGCGGATGTTCAGGGACGGTGGATCGAGGATCGGACTGCTGCCTTCGATCGTCGGGCGACCGATCACCACCGGTCTTCCCATCACTGCACGTGAGGCTGTCGTTGTGATGGCTGCCGTTCCCCTCCACGACATCGGCGGGGGTAGTCGCGCCGCGCAGATCACCTTTGAGCTTCTCAGGCGCGGATATCACGTCGCGTATGTGTACCAGTTTCCGTCTTCTGAGGGTGTGGACCTCGGGTTGCGCTATCCGCACCCGCGCCTCGAGGAGTACCAGCTCGAGAACTTCGACTCCGCAGACCTCACGGCACGAACCACCGCGGGACTCGTGATCGTCGAGGCACCCATCGGCGAGTTCATTCCACCGATCAGGCATCTCAAGGACGCAGGATGGTCGGTGCTGTACGACGTCATCGATGATTGGACCGATCAGTCCTTGGGTGGGATGTGGTACGCCCCCGTGTTCGAGGAGCAAATCGTCGACCTCGCAGACGCGTTCACCGCGTCGGCCCCAGACCTCGTTGATCGCATTGCCTCCTTCGGACATGAAGCAGCGCTGATTCCGAACGCAGTGAACGAATCCGTCTTCGCCGCAACGGGTGGCGGCGAGCGACCCGACGACCTACCGACCGGTCCCATCATTGGATATCACGGGTCGCTGTACGGGGAGTGGCTCGATTGGGTGGGTCTTCGATCCGTGGCTGAAGCCTTCCGTGACCATACGATCGTGATCATCGGTGACGACCACGGTATCGCTCACAACCTGCCGGACAATGTGCTGTTCCTCGGCCTGAAGCCGCAAGCTGATCTGCCTGCCTACCTTCGCGAATTCGACGCCGGGCTGGTCCCATTCTTGGTGACACCTGTCACCCACGCCGTTTCCCCCCTGAAGGTCTACGAGTACCTGGCCTGCGGCGTACCGGTGGCCGCTCCACCGCTTCGTTCGCTCGAAGGCCTGGAAGGTGTAGCGATTGATGCGGATCTCGTCGTTGCGGTCCGAGAGGCTTTGGAGGCCCAGCGACCGTTCGGTGACGATGCGCTGCGCATGCACTCGTGGTCGGCGCGTCTCGATGCGATGATGCGTGCGTGCGGACGGGACCTGCGACCGCTCGAGGAGCCTGACGTCAGGGTGCTGAGACGGGTCCCCGTCCGCTATGCGAAGGATGAACGTTTGGTCAGGAGCTGACCGATCCCAGCATCACGGCGGTCCGCGCAAGGTGAATCGATCCCATGCTTCCCGCCCTCGCGTATCGGCAGCATCGAGAGCGATACCGGCGAGGTCGAGCGCGCGCTGCCGATGCGCCATGAGACCTCGCGCAGCCGAAGCGATGGCACTCGGGTCGTCGGCTCGGTCCACGGTCGTAAGCTCCCAGAGCTCCACGTCATCGGCGAAGAGGTCCGACGTTCTCGACATGAGGCACGGAACGCCGAGCCGATATGACTCCATCGGCATCATCGGGTGGCACTCGGACAGGGTCACATTCAATGAGATCGTCATGGACGCAAGCAACGAGAGGAACGCTGACCTCGGCATCTCGTTGTGCACGACGAGATCGCTCTCCGACAGGTAGCCGACATCGGGGGCTGCCATGACATGCGGCTTTGCGCCGAGCAGCCTGGTCGCGAGGATTTGCGTAGTGACGTTCTTTCGCCACATGGGAAAGAGGAAGATCCCGACGTGGATGCCCTGATCCTGTGGGTGTGGCTGTACGAGGCCAACATTCGGAACCCTGTTCGGAACGTGATCGACCCGGTACCCGAGGGTGGCAAAGGATTCGCTCACTCCAGCCTTCACCGTTCCCAGCGCAGAGATGATGCCCTCTGATTGCAGGTTCAAGGCATCGGTCACCGCCTCGGCTTCTCCGCCGTCGACACCGTGCTGAGATGGTGCCGAGTGCGACACTGCCCTGACATCAAGGCCTGATGCATGCGCTGCTCGCGCGAACTCCTCCGACCCCGGAGGCCAACCCTGGATGACCAGCATCGTCACTCCGGCATTCCGGACGTCAGCGATGCGGTCGACCAGCTGTCGGAGATCGGTGGATGTGAGGATCGGATCACCGAAGGCCTCGGCTGACGCTCGAACCCCCCTCCAGTCAGGATGGCAGACCTGAAGGACACCCCCTGCGACCGTGGGTATAGGGCTCGTCGTGGCGGGCTGGTCACCGCGCGGGCGACGGAGTCTCATCGCTCGCGTCCGGCGAGGTCTCGGATTGCCGCGACGATGCGTTCTGGTGATTCCGCGTCACCGTACGGGCTCGCTAGCCCTGCGAGGGCCGCTTTGCGCGCAGGTGCCTCAGCGAGGGCTTGACGGAGCTCGTTGCTGAGATCTGGCCCAGGTTCGACCCTTCGCACGAAGGTACCTTCGACCTCCTGACGTTCGGTTGAGCGTCGAACGACCACCGAGGGAACCTTGAAGACCGACACCTCTTCCTGAACGCCTCCGGAGTCCGAGACGATGAGCGTGGCAGATGCCCCGAGTCCGATGAAGTCTCGATAGCCAATGGGGTCGATGATCGTGATCCGGGATGCGAGTTCTCCGAGTCCGAACTCCTGGATACGGGCCTGGGTCCGCGGGTGCAGGGGCAGGAGGACCGGTGCGTCGAGATTGATGAGGGCACCAAGGATCGTGGAGAGGTTCTCGTTCGTATCGACGTTCTCAGGCCGGTGGAACGTCGACAGCACGAATGGTTCCTCTCCGAGGCCGTATTCATCGAGGAGTTTCGACCGTTCCGCATCGGCTGGGAGAAGTCGGGTCACGGCCTCGACGATGGGATTCCCTGCGAGAACGACCCGGTCGCCACTGATTCCCTCACGTTCGAGGTTCTCGACGTTGAGCTCGGTCGCTGCGAGACAGAGATCGCTCAGGTGGTCGGCGATCACACGGTTGTGTTCCTCAGGCATTCGTCGGTCAAAGGACCGGAGCCCCGCTTCCACGTGTGCGACCGGTATCTCGTTCGCGTTGGCCGCGAGGGCGCCAGCGGTCACTGCGTTCGTATCTCCCTGGACAACCACCGCGGAGGGATCGAGTGTCCGGAACAGCCCATCCAGCTCTGCCGTTGCAATTCCGATCTGTTCGCCGCGAGTCCTGCCCCCGACACCGACCACGGTATCCGGTGGACGCATACCGAACTCGGTGAAGAAGCTAGATGAGAGGTTCGCGTCGAAGTGCTGACCGGTGTGCACCACATGCGCGTCACTCCCGAACAGCTCCACGATCCTTGCCAGTTTGATGATCTCAGGGCGAGTTCCGAGCACGACGGCGATGGGCCCGCGTGGATGCGAGGGTGACA
Source organism: Acidimicrobiia bacterium (assembly GCA_032127155.1). Classification (GTDB taxonomy): domain Bacteria; phylum Actinomycetota; class Acidimicrobiia; order Spongiisociales; family UBA5794; genus SZUA-442. The sequence continues at coordinate 3,037 of JAQAZV010000088.1, read as the reverse complement.
TATGGTGAATTCTCCGGATGGCTACGCTGCGCGGCATGTTACGCGTCCTCCTGTGGTTCGGTCAGTTCCTGGTGGTCGCACCCAGCGTGTATGAATCCGTAATCAGTCTCTGGGGCCTCAGAACGCCCCCGCCCATCGCTCCATCGCCCGGTCGAACCCTTGTACGGGTAATCGTTGCTGCCCACGATGAGGAGGCTGTCATCGAGGGAATAGCGGGAGATCTGGCTGGGCAGGACTACCCGCCAGAGCTCCTCGATTCGTGGGTGGTCGCGGATCGCTGCACCGATGACACGGCAGTCAAAGCCTCCAGCTTCGTACACACCGCCGAACGGTTCGACGGGGGAGGGGGAAAGGGTGGAGCGATCGCGTGGCTGCTCGCTGACCGTCCCCTGGGAGACGACGAAGTACTCGTCGTGCTCGACGCCGATAACCGCATCGATCCCCAGTTCATCAGTTCGGTGGCTGCGGCGTTCGAGGACGGTCACCATGCCATCCAGACATATCTCGATGTGGCCAACCCGGACTCATCGCCAGTGACGACGGCCAGCGCGCTCACGTACTGGGCCTCGAATCGTTCGGTGCAGCTCGCGCGATCGAATCTCGGCTGGTCATGCGATCTCGGGGGAACGGGCATGGCCATCACCTCCCATGCACTCGCCGCCGTCGGCGGCTTCACCGATGAACTCACTGAGGACCTCTCGCTCAACATCCGCCTGAATCTGGCCGGGTACCGCACCCATTGGCTGCACCACACGAGGGTTAACGATGAGAAGCCTGTCGACGCCAACACCGCCGTCCATCAACGCGCAAGGTGGGCGAGGGGGAAGAGCGACGTACGGAGAGCCTATGGTCCGATCCTTCTGAGGAGAGCGATCGGGGATCGCCAACCCGCCCTCTTCGATCTCTGGATCCGGCTCTACAACCCTGGACGTTCGTTGCTGGCGCTGTTGCTCGTCGTGCTCACCGTTCTGGCCTTTGTCTCCCCGGATTCGGGCCTGTGGTCAGGGTGGCTTCTGGGAATGATCACGATTGTGGTGCTCGCCCTACCGCTGGTCTTCCTCGTCATCGACCGGGTGCCGACCCGATATCTCATTCGATACCCGTACGTGGTCGTCATTGCCCTCATGTGGGTTCCCGTCAGGGTCGCCGGGAGGTTCGTCGGAAGCTGGCGTCGCACCCCGCACGGCGGTGCCTGAGACCTTTGCCGACGCCTTGAACGACGCGCGAGATGGATCGATGATGAGGTACCAGAACGCCATCGATGCCAGCCCTACGAGATAGAGGCCGTAGGCATAACGGAACTCGTGGGCAGGCGAGGTCACATACACGTTGACGAGGTGTATGACGAAGAAGACCGCGATCCACATCAGTGGTCGCAAGCGCTTCCGCCAACTGATGCCGGCGTAGGTGATGAGGGCGGCCAGCACGTACACGGCAGGTCGCCATGTCAGCCATTCGATGGCGGATTTCTCTGCTGCTCGGTACATCGCGAAGGTCAGGTCGTAGGCTCGGTCCGAAATCGGGTCTCGTGCGAGGCCAAGGGTGTTCGGCCAGATGTCGAATGGTGGGCGGTGGACGTACGTCCTCGTACGATTGATCGGCGAGATCAGGTACTCACCTGCGCACCACCGATGTCCGAGAACGGTCAGCGGTGAACCGATGGCGGCGCGGATCACCAGTCCGCGATATCCCGCCGGATCCTCCCTGATCACCTGGTTGTCGTATCCGGGGTTGAAGAGCAGCGGGGAAGAGTCCCCGCATGCGTAGAACTCCGTGAAGACCTCCCTGGCTGCGACAGCGTCGACGAGAGCGATGTCATGCACAGACAAGGTCGTCGGATCATGGACGATGACAGCAGCAACGTCAGGCATGAACACTTGGGCAGGCTCTATCGGCTGATCGATGACAGGGAGAGCCGCCATGAGAATCATCGGCACGGCAACCCCAACGAGGACTGCTGCAGCTGCTGTGGCGAGGACACCTCTCCAGAAACTCCGAAAACCGATCGCGAGCGCAGCGATGAAGGCGATCGACGTGAGCATACCGTTCGCTCGCAGGGCCCACAGCAGGCCGAGGGCAACGCCGAGCCTGGCTGGGCCGAACCATGACGTCCAGAAACCGGCCTTGTCACGTGCCACCAACAACAATTCCGTGAACACCCACACCATCGCCAACGAGAACGGGACGTCCTTCCATATGGTGACGGTCATGGCGCCCGTCATCGGCAGGGCAGCGATCAGCCACACAGTTCCCACAGCTATCGGGACAGTGACGCCGATCTGAACCAGACGCCTTGCCACTATCGACAACAGGATCGTGGTCGCGAGGACGTGGAGCAGGGTCACGGCCGCTGGCGATGGCCAGATGCTTGCAATGGCCCACAACGACGCCGTGTGGGCGATCGGATGCGAATTGACAAAGTCGTAGGTCAGAGCCTGGTTCCATTGGTCGATCGAGTCGCTACTCATGATCGCCGGCGCCCATCCAGCCCACCAGGCGAGGAGGGGAAGTGCGGATGCCGCACCGAGCAAAGAGGCATGTGTGGCTGCTGTGTGGCTGCGGGGTTTCACGGGATCAATGCTACGGCGCCACCCTGTCTTGGCCCTCCTGCAGGTGATGGCGTCACGGACACAGCGCGGGTATCCTGCCGACGGGTTCCAGCCATTCTCAGTGGAAGGCCGCAGGAGACCTCGTGACCACCGACTATTACGACTCAGATCTGGCGCGCAAGCCTCTCGTTTCGGAGTTCTCCAATCTCCTCGCCCATCGCGGGTTGATCAAGCTCATCGTCCAGCGTGATCTCACTGTTCGCTACAAACGCTCAACGCTCGGCGTCTGGTGGACACTGCTGAATCCGCTCCTGACCACCGGTGTCATGTGGATAGTGTTTGGCAACTTCTTTCGCTTCGAGATACCAGGGGATACACCGTACATCGTCTATCTCCTTTCGGGAATCCTGATGGTGACGTACTTCTCCCAGGCGGTCATGGCGTCGGGAGCAGCGATCGTGGGAAGCGCGGGGATACTCACGAAAGTC
>JAQAZV010000087.1:0-3695 GCA_032127155.1 Acidimicrobiia bacterium | reverse complement strand
CGGGCACTGTTCAATATCGATCATGTAGCGGTCCCCGGTCGCCCGTTCTTGCGTAACTGAGTTCCACCCAGGATGGAACTCAGTTACGCAAGAACGTAGTGGGTTCGGGGTTGCGGGGTGCGACAATGGGTTTCGAGCGCTTCGGGCGCTGCGAAACGATCGGGAGGACCATGAATCACGCTGACGCCCAGGGCTGGATCGACCGCTATCTCGCAGCCTGGAAGACCAACGACCGTGATGACATCACGGCCCTCTTCGCTGAGGATGTCGAGTACCGGTACCACCCCTTCGACGAACCGATCCTGGGAGGCAGAGCCGGGGTCGTCGACTCGTGGCTCGAGGACACTGATCCTCCCGAGGCGTGGGACGCCGAGTACTTCGTCCACGCCGTCGATGGGAACAAGGTCGTCGCCACCGGCTCCACCCGATACTTCGCAACGGACAAGGAGCAGGCCAAGGTCTATTACAACTGCTTCCTGATCGACCTCGACGACGACGGTCGCTGCACGTCGTTCACCGAGTACTACATCCGTGAATGACCGCGACCCGATGCCCGACATGTGAGGCCCCTGCGGCGACCTGTCTTCCCAACACCGGCTGCTTCCATCAGAAAGCGGGAACCCAGCCTGAGGGTGCGGCCGTCAGACACTCATGAAGTGGAGATTCATCGTCCTCGCCGTTCTCGTGGTGGTGGTTGCCTCTGCATGCGCAGACCCCGCCTCCACGACCGATACCCAGCCAACCGGTGAGCTACCGCTCGACTCGACGACGTCAACGTCGCCACCGACGGATGGTCAACCGGCATCCCTCGTCCCCATCGAAGGTGAGTGGATCCTCGTCAGCGGCGTGCCGCTCGTCGATGGGTACCCCATCTCGCTGAGTGCATCGGTCAACGAGATCGGTGGTCGGGCTGCCTGCAACCAATACGGCGGTTCGGCCGTGATCGACGGGGATACGATCGCCATCGGCAACATGTTCATGACCGAGATGGCCTGCGAGCCTGCGGTGATGGACGCTGAATCGGCCTACCTGACAGCCATCGGTGCGGTGACCACGTGGGCCATCGTCGACGGGCAGCTGCATCTCAGCGGATCAGACGAACCCCTCGTGTTCGATCGCGCCCCTGAGGTGCCGACCGAGGCGCTGGTTGGGACGACCTGGGTTCTCGACACACTCGTCCGCGATGACATGGCGTTCATGGCGCTCGGCGACCCCGCCACCCTGCTGCTGCTCGAGGACGGCACCGTTGCCGGATCCACCGGCTGCCGGACCCTCACGGGCACATGGATCGAATCCGATGCCCAGATCTTCTTCCCTGAATTCGCCGCGGACGGTGAGTGCCCGGACGACCTCTGGGCGCAGGACAACCTCGTCGTGACGGTGCTCGGTGACGGCTTCACAGCATCGATCGATGGCGACCTCCTCAGCCTCACGTCGATGGGCAATGAGGGCCTCGTCTATCGCGCCGAGGCGCGATAGACGCAGGCTCCCTTCCACGGGACACATCGGAGACGCCGTCGATGGTCGCCCGCTGCCGTGCTTGAATCGGGGGCAGTCAACCGATGAGAGGAGCGTCGATGGGATTCCTCGACGACGCCAAGGATCTGGCCGACAAGGCTGAGGACGCGGCAGCAGACCACAAGGACACGATCAAGGGTGGCATCGACAAGGCAGCGGATCTCGCCAAGGACAAGGTCGGGCACGACGAGCACGTCGACAAGGGTGTCGATGCGGCCAAGGGCGCCATTGACAAGCTCCAGAAGGACTGACGCAGCCGGCTGCGGCCCGGCATCGGTGTCCGCCTTCCTGATCGCCAAAGACCGCGTGGTCGTCCCAGTCGCGCGTGCGTTTGTCCCTTCCGAGGCTGCCGGATGACCCCGGTGCCGATCCCCCTGGCTCGCTTCGTTCGCCCGTCCCTCTTAAAGGGGGGACTGATTGGTGGTCGATGCGGGTTGCCGATTTGAGTACGGAGCACGAACCACCAGGGACGCCAAGCGCAGCGAGGCCGACCGTTTGGAGGACACCATGACCGCCGATCGAGCCCACATCCCGACAGTGCTGTTCCTGTGTGTGCACAACGCCGGGCGGTCGCAGATGGCGGCGGGGTTCACGCGGCACCTCGGTGGCGATGGTGTCGCCGTCTACTCAGGGGGATCGGAGCCAGCCGACCAGGTCAATGCCGCCGCCGTCGCGGCCATGGCGGAGGTTGGCATCGACATCACCGATCAGACACCGAGGCACTGGACCGATGACGGGGTTGCCACCGCAGACGTCGTGATCACGATGGGGTGCGGGGACACCTGCCCTGTCTTTGCCGGTGTGCGCTACGTCGACTGGGATCTCGAAGACCCAGCGGGAAAGCCGGTAGACGGCGTCCGACCGATCCGCGATGACATCGAACGTCGCGTTCGCTCCCTGCTCGAAGAACTCGCGGTACCAATGAGCGGGTGACGAGACGTCAGCTCGCGACGAACATGATCGATTCTTCGATGAGGCCTGGCCACAGGCCCTGATCATCGACCGCGACCCATTCCTTGAAGGTGCGACCGGCGGGTGCCACCGGCGTCCCTGCGCCGCTGTCGACCAGGGCCGCCACACGACCTGCCGGTAGCTTCACGACCATGCCTCCGAATGTGTTGCCGGGCATGGCGACGAACTCGCCCTGTGCCCGGATACACCGGAAGCCGAACATCGTCCCTGCATCGACGACACCGCGAGCGAGGAACTCGTCGGCGACCTCCCAGAACGCATCCTCACCCGGTTTCGTCGATGCTGGCATCCTCAGCTACTCCGCGGCCCACGCCTTGGCGTGTTCGAGCTCTTCGACCTCGAACACCTTCAGCTCACCAGGGACCATCCATCCGAAGAATCTCATCCCCTCTTTGACTGATGCCCGATCGGTGACGACGGCGATGCGTTCCCATTTCGACCAATGGCCGACGCCGACCTTCGTGTCCTCCCACATGGCCCCGCCGGAGTAGTCGGCGAAGTCAGGACCAAGGACATAGATCAGTCGCAGCTTGTCATGGTCCGCCAGGGCTGCCGTGATGGCAGGGTCCAGGACATCCTTGTAGTCGGCAGAATCGACTCGTCCCACGGCCTCGAAACCAACGACATTGCTCGGCAGACCTTCGATGATCCTGATCATCTACATCCCTTCAGTCATGCGAAATCGACCCTACACGCTGTAGCCCTGCTGACCTGACGAATGAACGGTGCTTCAATCGACGTCCCGGTGCCTGTACCGATCGATACCTGCACCGATGGCGATCCCAACACCCGTCCCGATCCCGATCCACGCCGCGACGCCGGTCACCGAGCTGATGACGGCGCCTATGGCAGCACCGACGATGATGCCCACGATGAGGGCGGAGATCTGACGTTGCTCGTCTGCCATGACGGTCAGCCTATGTCGCCTTGCCGGCGTCCGGAGCACGCAGGCGGAAGGCGCGTCCCTCGCCAGGGGACAGTTCGTCGAGCCAGTGGAAGAACCCGTTGGACGCAACGACCTGCCCATCGGACATCAACCCGCCGACCGTCGAGTACACCTCGATCAGCTCGACACCAGGATCGAGCGAGGGAACACCGAACGACCCGGATGCTGCCTCAAGGTCGTAGTTCACGACGAACACGTAGCGAGCCGCAGAGATCGGGGACTGGGTCCATGCGACCGTTCCGCGCAGTCCCGTCGCATC
>JAQAZV010000086.1:0-3758 GCA_032127155.1 Acidimicrobiia bacterium | reverse complement strand
AGTGATCACAGGATCGCCCTGCCGTGCCGACTCGCTCAGGACGACGAGGTCCTTGGCCGCGAGGTTTCGCATCAGCTCTCCGAAGGAGCGGAACCCGTACTCAGCCTCGGAGAACGTGGGATCCTTGCGCAGAAGTGCCCTCTTGAGCTCGGACGATCGGACCTGGGAATCGCCTGACCGCTGGAGCCCCGACAGTGTGCGTCCGATGAGCTGCTCGAGGCCCTCGAGGTTCTGGGGCGCTTCGGAAGCCTTCTCGGGCTCATCCCTTCCCCGTCGCACGACCCTGGCCTGCGGAGCGTCAACCCCGTCGAGGTTCTCATAGAAGAGGAATTCGTCACACGCAGGAGGGAGAAGCCGTGAGGTCGAGGCCTTCAGCCCTACGCCGATCACCTGACGATTGAGTTCCCGCAGCTTGTGGACGAGCGGACTGAAGTCGGAGTCACCGGTGCACAGAACGAACGTTGTGATGTAGTCACGTTCAAAAGCGAGCTCGACGGCGTCCACGGCCATCTTGATGTCGGCGGCATTCTTGCGAACCGCGCCTTTCCGCTGCGGGATCTCGATCAACTCGACATGATTGTCCGTGAGCATGCGCCGATCGGGCTCGAACCTCGCCCAGTCCGCATAGGCGCGCCGCACGACGACTCGGCCCCGCTCGGCAAGGGCCTCGGCGATGGGCCTGAAGTCGAACACCACCCCAAGGTCTTCCCGCGCGCCGATCGCAAGGTTCTCGTAGTCGATGAACAGGCCAATGCGTACGTCTTCCATCTCCGCAGCGTATCAGCTACGGTCGCCCGAACCCCTATGCCATGCGGCGAGCGTGTCGAGGGTGAATGTTCGACATTGGTCGATCACGTCCTCCGGGCTCTCATCAGGGGTTCGCGCGATCGGCGTCCCCAATCTGACTTTGACCGCCGTTCCATACGGTATCGGGACCATGTTGTGTTCGAAGACCTTCCATGAGCCGTCAATGGCCGTTGGCACAATGGCGAGGTTCGGTGCAGATTCCATCAGGGCCGCGAGGCCACCGACGCGATAGTCACCGAGGGAACCATCCCGCGATCGCGTGCCCTCCGGGAAGATCACGGCTGCGAACCCGCGCTCCTCGCACATGCGACCCATCTCGGCGATCGCCTGCATCGCCTGGCCAGGGTCGCCACGATCGATCAGCGCATTGCCGCCCATCCTCAAGTAGTACGACACCGTGGGAATCCGCCGGGAAAGGGACCGCTTTGCAACGTACCGAGGATGGTGCTCCCTGAGGATGCCGCCGAAGATGGGGATGTCGAACATGCTCTGATGGTTCGAAACGAAGAGGTAGCCACCCTTCGGTTCCAGCGAATCGATACCTTCCGTCGTCACGCGCACGCCACTGATGCGGTACACCTTGATGAGTGTGGCTTGCAACCATCCGACGGTCGCCTCGTAGGCCCTGTCGCCCAGTCGGTAGGCGACACGTTGGGCCACGTCTCCAGCCACCATGACCGAACCGAAGGCGACCACCGTGGCGATCGAGAAGAACCAGTCCCGGACCTTCCTCACGGCGAAAGCCAATCGATCAGCGCCCGGTTCGTTGCCTCGGGCCGTTCCTGTTGGGTCCAGTGGCCGCACTCGTCGATCACGACACGCTCGAAGTCGTCGACCCACCGGCCCATGCCCTCCGTGAGGGAGAGCGGCAGAACGGGGTCTCGATCTGCGGCAATGAGCAATGTCGGCTGGGTGATCGGGGCGTCCTTGTACTCGGCGAACCGCAGTGCGTTCGCATCGATGTTTCGATACCAGTTGACCGTGCCTCTGATGCCGGTCTCCGCGAACGTGTCGACATAGAACCGAAGATCGGCGTCCGTCATGAACGGGAAGACGGTTGCTGCGGATCGATAGAAGCGTTGGAGCCACTCTTCAGGGCTTCGTGAGAAGCCCGCCTCGGCTCGTCCTTCCTCCTGGAAGGCCAGGACATATCCAAACCGATCCGGAAGGCGTTCCCGCATGAATGCGATCGGAGGAAATGCCTCGCAATGACCCAAATAGGGAACATTGAGTGACACCACCCGATCGACACGGGAGGGATGGAGGAGAGCCGTCGTGTAGGTGACGATGCTTCCCCAGTCGTGTCCAACGAGCGTGGCTGTGTCGACGTCGAGCTCGTCGAGGATCGCTATGACATCGTGGGACAACGTCTCGAGGTCGTAGGACTCCACGCCAAGCGGGATGTCGGAGCCGCCGCATCCACGTTGGTCATAGGTGATGACTCGGTAGCCGGCTGCGAGGAGGGCGGGAACCTGGTGACGCCACGAGTGCTGGAGCTCGGGGAACCCGTGGATCATGATGATCGCTGGCCCATCCCCAACGTCGGTGACTGCCAAACCGACTCCCCCTGCCTCGACCCTCGTCACGATCGACCTCCTCAGGACCAGCCTACGGTGCGTCGAGTCACCAGAAAAGGCCGCCCCATGCCGAAGGGGGGTTCAGCATGGGGCGGTCTGTGACGAACGGGGCGGGTGGGACCGCGTTCCGCTCGTCAGATCCGTCGATCGAGCCAGCAGGGAGGAAGAGTGGAGAGAGCCCGGCCCTACCAACGGAAACCTGTGTCGCAGGCGTGAATCCTCAGCTTGTGAAGAGTTTCACGAACTTGCCCACATAGGACGCCGGTGCACACCGGCGGGTTCCCAAGTTCTGAGAACTTCGCGCATGGCCCCATGTCGTGATTCGCGGCGGGCCTTCACCGCTTCGAGAAGGTTTCCATCCGTCGGATCACCAGGAGGAGGCAGACGCCTGCGATCGCAAAGAGGAGCAGCGCGATCGATGCCATCGTGATCCCGGCCGCGACAGCGGCGTCAGAGGCGCCTTCGGCGCTCCCGGTCACGGAAGCCACCTGACCGACAACGACTCCGCCGACCCAGCTGAGCCACCACACATCAGCGACGGTTGTGCGCGTTTCCGTCTTCCACGAGTCGGCGATGGGCGCAGATCGGTACGGGACTTGCAATCCCTTCTCCAACTCGTTGACCAGGAGCTTCGGTATCACGAGGTTCGCAAGGGGGATCAGCCACCCCCCGACGATCCACCCTCCTCGCCACCGGCGATGCGTCGCACCCCTGGCGTCGAGCGATCGGGACGAGGAGAAGATCCACACGATCACAAGGACGGCGGCGACGGCGAACGCCGCGAACGAAAAACTCAACCATCCCCCAAACGCGATCTCGCTCGTCGTTGCCTCCCGCGACCCGATGGTCGACGTCACACCCGAGCGGAGGTCCGATGCGACCCGCAGGCCGAAGAACCCCGAGACCACGAAGAGGACGGATGTGACACCAAGCGCGATCGAAGCTGCGACCGTCAAACGACTCGGGACCGCCGTGCGAGGTGCTGTTGCATCCGGGGTGGGGACGCTCCCTCCGGACGCGAGCTCGGGTGGGTACCACTTCCCATCGGAAGCCAGCCACCAGTCGTCGCGTCTCGGTCGATCTGCCATCGGCTGGCACGATAGGCGCGGGAACGATGACCGCTGACCTGGGAACGCGGCGATCAGGCCTCGACGACCCCCGCCAGGTGTTTCTGTTCTGCGTTGACGATCGCAAGGTGTCGCGATGTCTCCCTGACAAGGCTCGCGAGTTGGGTACCGCCGATCTCCTCGCACACGTAGTCCCAATACAGCGACACCGCGCTCCCAACGCGTAGAGGCGAGCCTCCTGATCGGTATCGAACCGATTCGAGGATTGCAGGACCGAGGCCAAGCGTCGAGCCGTCCCAGATCAGCG
>JAQAZV010000085.1:0-4601 GCA_032127155.1 Acidimicrobiia bacterium | reverse complement strand
ATCCCACAACTCGGCCTTCTCCAACTCAGAGAACCGTTCCACAACCTCACCTCCATACGAGACAACAACTCTCGTCGAAGGTGATGCAACGACCACCTGAAATCACAGCACATATGGGCGGCCGACACACGACGATCGACGTTTGCACCATTCATGCCAAGAAACCTCGCGACTTGCCCTTTCCGGAGGAGCGGATCCCCAAGACGACGCTTCGACCGGAAAGCGTCGTTCGGGCACTGGCCGACACGTTGAGCCAGCTGCATTGACCAAGAAGCGTCGCTCCACCGGACTCTGCCGACAACGGACCGGCGCTTTCCCTGGAGAGCGTCGCTTCGCACCCGGCGAATCGGTATGGGAACAGCTCTCGAGCGTCTCAGCGAGCCGAAAATATTGCCGGATATCCGCTAGCCCTGTGGACGCTGGTTTGGGTGGGAGGGACACGTTGGTGTCCCTCCCGTTGACGACCCGAAGACACGATTGTGCCTCTGTGGTCTTCTGTCCGGTTCGGTGTCGACCTCACGGCGCGGCTGGAATTGATAGCGTTGGTGGGTGAGATCCGGGTGTGGCCGGACAGTAACGATTGAGGCTGAAAGGTGAGATGACTTCGACTGTGGCCGACGAAGAGCGATTCCGGCAGCTGTATGACCTACATGCTGGCCCGATCCTGACGTACTTCAAGCGCCGCACCGACAGCGAGACTGCTCAGGACTGCACCGCTGAAACGTTCCTTGTTGCTTGGCGTCGTATCGATGACGTACCCAGTGAGGCTCTTCCGTGGCTGTATGGGGTGGCCCGCCGTGTGTTGCAGAACCAGCGACGCAGTGGAGGGCGGATGGCACGCCTGGTATCGCGTCTCCGAGGGATGCAGCTTCCTCCCGAGCCAAGTCCTGAACTGACGGTGATTCGCCGCTTCGATGATGCCGAGTTGGCCAAAGCGTTGCGCAGGATGCGCCAAGAGGACCAGGAGCTGTTGCTTCTTGCCAACTGGGAGGAGCTTCCTCACGCCGACATCGCCCAGATATTGGGTTGTAGCGCACATGCCGTGGATCAGCGGATCTATCGGGCGATGCATCGGCTTGCGAGAGGACTTGCCGATGCCGGACAGAAACAGAGTGGGATGACGACCCCCGCAGCACAGCCGAAAGGCGAGACGCCATGACTGACGAGCTAAGAGATCGCTTGCAGGCGATGAACCCCGAGCCTTTCGGGGATTCGAGCCCGGACGAGTTGGCGGCCGTCTTCGCTGTGATCGAAGCGAGGAGGTCGACGATGAAGGTCAACGAAGTACGCGATACCAGTCCCACTGAGGCACAACGCAGTATTTGGCGTCGCCCCGTTGCGGCATTCGCGGGGATGGTGCTGTTCGTGATCCTTGTCGTCGGCGGTGGGGTGCTACTCGTCGGCGGCGCAGACCAGCCCGCTATGGACAGCGCCGCGACATCAACAGTGCCGGCCACGAACCCGACCGTGGCGACCACGGTTCCGTCGGAACCCACGTCGACGACCGAAGCTCCCCAGGCAGCGCCCGCTCCGTCGATGACGTGGAAGCGGGTCCCGGATCAGCCGATCTTTGAGGACGCGACCATGTGGACGGTCGTCGCAGGCGGGCCGGGACTCGTGGCGGGTGGCTGGGTGGGCAACCTCTGGGCCGGCGGTCCCTCCCAGGGTGCGGTGTTCGTCAGTGCCGACGGAGCCGAGTGGGAGCGAATCGATGATCCTGCGTTTGCCGACGGGATTACCGCTCTTGCGGTCGGTCGGGATTCTACGTTGATCGCACTGGGGTGTTCGATCGGCGACGTTCAGCCGATTCTGGTGTCTCAGAACGGGCGTGACTGGGATCGCATCTACTCGGACCTCTTCGGACCTGGATGTCGCTTGGGAGCGCAGGCCGTGACGGCCAGAGGGCCCGGGTTCGTCGCCGTCGGCAACACGATTTCGGACGACGCCGCGGTGTGGCTGTCGGAGGATGGGCGCAAGTGGATCCAGGTCGAGGACGACTCGCTCATCGCAACCAAGGAGGACCAGTGGCGGCTCAGGCTCTCGGATGTGACCGAAGGCGGTCCCGGTCTCGTCGCAATCGGCGGAGTGGGCATTGGGCAAACCGAGGAATTCGACGCGATGGGCGTGTGGGTATCAGAGGACGGCACCGATTGGGAGCGGCTCCCGAACCTCGATGACCAATGGTCGGGGCACATCTCCCGCGATCCGGAGACGGGTCGACTCTTTGCCTTCGGCCAGGACATGTGGACCTCGGATGACGGGTTCGAGTGGACCCGCCACGAGCAACAAAGTCCAGAAAGCCACCCACCAGAACCGACACTCGCCTGGGATGGTGAGCGCGTGGTTGCCGGAGGGCCGGGTCGCAACGTGCCGCCTTGGGTTTCGGGAGACCACGGCGATTCTTGGTCACAGATCGATCGGAACGATCCGGTGTTCGACGGCTACCGGCCACAGATCGACAGCCTGACGCGATTCGGCGATTCTTTCGTCGCCGTCGGAGAAGCCGGTGACTACATCCCCGGAGTGGCGGCCGTCTGGATCGGCACTTGGGACGACTGAGACCAGGGACCGCTGTTCGCGATTGCGGCGATCGGACCTACTCCTTTCGCGCCTGTGTTCACCTACGTTGTGAGGGAAGCAGCGGATCGCTCGAATGGAACTGGAGAAGGGCCCGATGGATGGTGAAGATGCGAGATCGACAGTTGTCGATATGTATGGCATGCGGAAGACGACCGTGTATCTACCTGACGACCTCAAGGCGTCTCTCAAGCGCCTGGCCGAGAGCGAGCAACGTTCCGAAGCCGAGATCATGCGCGAGGCGGTTCGTTCGGCAGTCTCTGATCGAGGCTGTCCGTCTCCGCGGATTCCTCTCACCCTGATGGGTCTGGGCGATCCGACGATTGCTGAACAGACGGATGAGATGTTCGAAGGATTCGGTGGCCGTTGATCCTGCTCGACACCAGCGGTCTGCTCTCCGCACTCTTCCCCGATCAACGTCATCACGAGGCATGTGCGACTGCTCTGCTCGGGGCCGAGCCGCCGCTCGTCATGTCACCCTTCGTTCTGGCCGAGGTCGATTATCTGATGACGAGGTACGCGGACATCCGAACGGAGATCGATTTCCTCAATGACGTTGCAGCAGGGGCTTACGTCATCGCACCGTTCGGAGCGTCGGACGTTGCGCGGGCGGTCCAAATTGTCGAGCGCCACCGGGATGTCGACGTTGGACTGACCGATGCTTCCATCGTCGTTCTAGCGGAGAGACACGGGACGGTCGATGTGGTGACGTGGGAACGAGTGCTGTACGAAGCGAGCCTTGATGGGACGATTTGGGCCTTTGCGCACCCCGAGGCCGTTCTCGTGGCCGTGGGTGATGACTACAACGAGGACGAGGGCTACAACGACACCCGAACGTTGTCATCTGGGTGTCGAGCGATGGTCGAACCTGGAGTCGGATCGATGATCCGGCGGTGTTTGGCGGCGAGGGAATCCAGCAGGCATTCGAAGTCTCCGCCGGGGACCCCTGGGATTCGTCGTCTCGGGTGAGGACGTCCCGAATACTGTGCTCTGGTTCTCTCCCGACGACTACTCATGGGAGAGAACCTTCGACGACGACCTCGGAACTCCGGGAGCAGTCGAGGGGCTCACCGTTATCGCCGGAGGCCCGGGTTGGATGGCACTCGACCAGCGCCTGGACCCCGCCGACCCAGTCTTCATCTCCGACGACCGACGCAACTGGAGGACCGCCTCCGGTGACGCGTATATCGACGACCTCCGGCGTCTCCTTACCGAGAGCCGAGATCGTGAGCCGGCAACCACCCCACGCCCCGAATACTCGGCCAACATCGACTGGCAATACGCCTGGGACGGCGACCGGGTCGTCGCCAATCTTGAGCAGGGGTACGCGTTGCTCTGGGTATCGCTAGATGCTGACGCTACGTGGAGTCGTGTCGATCCCAATCAACCAGCGTTCCACGTATTCCCGAGACCCAGGCCACTCGCAACCATACAATTCCACGACCTGAGCGTCGTAGGCGGGAACGGAATCTGGATCGGGTGGTTGCCGGAGTAGACCGCCATGAGAAGGGTCCAGGCGTCGTCTCGCCGAATGAACCGACCGCCAAACGAACCCGGCCGTATCGGCACATATAGTCGGGTTCAATCCTTCGACCAGCGAATGCATCGCTTCGATTGGAAAGCGTCGCGATTCCTCCCGTCGACAATCCGACAACGGCGACAATCGAGCATCGCCTCTTCGCCTGTTCGAGTCGGCAGTTAAAGGAGCCTCGAACGTCTGACTGAACCGCCCATATTGAAGCTCGTATGTCAAGGTGCTTGCGGGTTGGGTGGACAGGACTGGGAGGGGCCACACCGTGTGGTGGGCAGGCTCGTATTAGGTCACACCGCGCTGGTTTGGGTTGGTGGGTGGGGTCGACAGTTCATTTTGAGGACAGCGCCCTGTGGCGCGTCAGCCGGATTATTGGGTCAGACCCCACCCAGGTCTCATGCGGCTCGTGGGAGGTGTTTGAAGGTTTGGCGGGCGACGTAGCGTTTCAGGCAGCGCATGATCTCTGCGGTTGAGAGTCCTTCGGCTCGGCGCC
>JAQAZV010000084.1:0-5688 GCA_032127155.1 Acidimicrobiia bacterium | reverse complement strand
GTGACCCATCCGAATGGCTCCCGGAGGACGAGTCTCGTCGTCGACGACGAGCCGATGGTGCGCGAGGTCGTGTGCGCATACCTCGATCGTGAGGGCTTCAACACGCTGGAGGCCCACGACGGTGAAACCGCGCTGACGCTGGCCGATGAGAGCTGTCCCGACCTGATCGTTCTCGACGTCATGCTTCCGAAGGTCGACGGGTACTCGATCCTCTCAGACCTCAGGAAGCGGACCTCCGTCCCCGTCATCCTTCTCACTGCGAGAACCGACGAGGTCGATCGAATCCTCGGGTTGGAGCTCGGTGCCGATGACTACGTCGTGAAACCCTTCTCGCCGAGGGAACTCGTTGCACGTGTCCGCTCGGTCCTTCGCCGCTCCACTGGCCCCCCGCTCGATGGCGGAGAGCTGATCGAGTTCCCACACCTGGCCATCGACGGGAGGACAAGGGAAGTGACCGTCGACGGAACATCCATCGATATGCCACCCATGGAGTTCGACCTGCTCATGTTCATGGCCAGGTCGCCGCGTCAGGTCTTCTCCCGTAGCCAACTGCTGGATCACGTCTGGGCGTCCAGCGCGGAATGGCAGGACCCATCCACCGTCACCGTGCACGTGCGGAGGCTTCGCCAGAAGATCGAAACTGACCCGGACGACCCGAAACGGATCACGACCGTTTGGGGGCGCGGCTATCGGTTCGAACCGTGAGAACCGTGCTGGCTGCCATCGCAGCCGTCCTCGTCGGCCTAGCGCTCTACCAGGTGACCATGCAGCCTTCGGGCTCAGATCGCCTCGAACTCGGGGCGATCTATGTGGCGATGGCGATGATCACGGCACTCGCAGCGATCTTCCTCCCGGCACTTGCGAAGCGCAGCAGACACCTCGTGCTCACCCTGTTCGCACTTTCGCTGATCACCGTTGGTATTGCGGTCTTTGGCCTCGTGGTTGCGGCAAGCCGGATGTTCGTCAGTGACCACGACCTGACACTCATCCTCGTCGTCCTTGGATTCGGCCTCGTTGCCGCCCTCGGCTTTGCGGTGTCTGCGAGCGGGTCCCTCACCGACGACCTCCACAACATGGCAGAAACGGCACACAACGTGGCCGCAGGAGATCTCTCATCTCGCACTGACGTCCACCGCGCCGATGAGATCGGCGCGCTCGCACGCGACCTCGACGAGATGGCGTCACGACTTGAAACGGCCGCCACAGCGCGGGCTGAGGAAGATGCGAGGCGCCGCGAATTCTTCGCTGCGGTTGGACATGACCTGAGAACCCCCCTTGCCTCCATGCAGGCCGCCGTGGAAGCATTGAAGGACGGGATTGCAAGCGATCCGCAGCGCTTCTACCGGTCGATCGAGAGCGATGTGGTGGCCCTCAACGAACTCGTGGACGACCTCTTTCTCCTTGCTCGGATCCAGGCGGGTGACATGCATATCGATCGCGTGCCCACTGACCTCACGGATGTCGCTGATGAAGCGATCGAGGTCGTGAGGCCCGTCGCTGACAAGGAAGACATCGACCTCCGCCTCGAATCGTCCCGGCGCATCGTCGTCGATACCGGACCACACGCCGTCTCACGAATACTGCGAAACCTGCTCGACAATGCGATTCGGCATGCTCCCTCCGGCTCGACGGTTCGTATTGCCGTCGACGGAGTCGACGGAGCAGTCGTGTCTGTGCTCGATGACGGACCGGGCTTCAGCGAGGAGTTCATAGCAACAGCGTTCGACTCGTTCTCACGATCCGACTCCGCCAGAGCGAGGGACACGGGAGGTGCAGGCCTCGGCCTGGCAATCGCGCAGGGATTCGTCGAGGCGCTCGATGGGAAGATCTGGGCGGAGCCGGGACCGGGTGGTCGCGTGACCTTCACGCTTCCGTGACTCAGCATCGCGGGACGAGGAACCCCGTGCAACCGGGGATCTCTGAGGACGCCAAACCGACGTGAACGGCCGGATACAGTTTTCGGATGCCAGAGCCGATCCACCCATCACCGCGCAGCGCCGCGTTCGGACTCGCAGTGGTCGTGGGTCTCATCGCCGTCCTGGTCACTCTGGCGCAGACCACGGAACCACCGACGACTCCAGCCAGCGAAGCAGAAGACTTCTCCTCCAGGACACCGACCACTGTCACCACGACCACCGATCCGACCCGACCGCCCCTCCGATCCGCACCAGCCCGAGAGGTCCAAGAGGCAGGGTGGACGAACCTCGGTTCCCCCAACGTGGGCGAAGCCTTCGACACATTGGTTGCTACCACGAGCAATGGGATCGTTGTGTGGGGAGGCCTCGACTCCACCGGAACGGCCTCGATGGAAGGCGGCGTCTTCCGACCGGGGGGATGGACCTCGATGGGCGACATCGATGTCGGCATCTCGGGTCGACCGGTTGCCGCCTGGAACGGAAGCGAGCTCTTCGTCGACACCGGAGATCCTGTGGCATGGAATCCCGTGTCGAATACGTGGCGTTCCATCGAGCGACCGAGCGAACTCCCACTGATGGACAGCCCGCCACTGACGGCCCTGGCGGTGGACGGTGACACCTTTGTGCTGTCACGGATTGCCGGATCATCCGGGAGCGGAGCCGGGGTCGTTGTCTACGGCTACGGACCCGACCTCGATTGTTGTCGTCAGTTCGACGCTCCACCAGTGGACTTCACCGCGGCCGACGCCGCATGGTCTGGGGAAACCATCTTCGTCGTAGGTGCGGCGTCGCCCTCGGCACCTGAACCCGGCGGGAAGGCTGCATTCGCCGCGATGGACCCCGAATCGGGAAAATGGGAAGTCCTCGCCGACCCACCGTTCGAGACTCCGACTGAACTCGTTGTCACATGGAGCCGCGACGAACTGTTCGCATGGGTGAATGCCAGGAGCTTCGCACGGTGGACACCGGAGGAAGGGTGGCGCGAGCTCCCGGACGTCCCGATCAGTTCTCCTGCATGCACGGGAAGTCTGGAGCCCGTCGGCAGGGACATCGTCGCTGTGCGCTGCGGCGAAGCAGCCATCTGGTCCTCCGACGCGAACCGATGGCTCACCGTGGTGACGCCGGAATCCCGCACAGGATGGGGTGCGGCCGAGTGTCTCCCCGCTGACCGCTCTCCGGCCGAGGTGGTCCGGATCTGGTGCAGTTCCCCCACGGGCAACCCCACGTTCTGGGCGCTCGACACCACCGCCTACGAGACGGTGCGTTTCGGACCGAGCCTCGAAACAGGGTCGCCATGGGAACTGCTCCCCAACCCGGTGGCGGATGCACCGCGTGACACGGACATGGTGTGGACTGGCGAAGAGCTCCTCACACTGTGCAGTACCGATGCGATCAGCGCCTGCTCCGTCTGGGGGTGGGGCTACGACCCCGACGATGGGGTCGTCCATCGGGTGGCACCAGACGCCGAAGGGACCGCTGGCCAGAACCTCATCTGGATCGGCGACGAGCTCCTCGTTGTGCGGGGCCTCACCACGGCATACGACCCATTCAGCCTCGAATGGCGGACGACGCAGCCAGGTCCCATCCTCGGTCAGTCTATGAAGGCGACCTGGACCGGAACGGAAGTGATCTTCTTTGGATCGGAGCGGTCGGCGAGCGCTTCCGGAGTCACCTATGAACCAGGAGCCGACACGTGGAACAACATGGCGCCAGCCCCCATCGAACCCGTGGTGAATCCTGTCGTAGCCTGGTCGGGTTCGGTGATGTACGTGTCCGGCGGATGGACGTTCGACGATGACGGTATCTCCGCTTCCCAACGTGGTGCGGCATACGACCCCGCGACGAATAGGTGGCGGCTCCTTCCACCGCTTCCCGGCGCTGGCCTTCCGAATCTGCCCGGTGACCGACAACTCTCCGGACACACCGGCGGATGGGTGGACGGTCGCTTCATCATCGTCGGAGCGGGTACATCCGCCGATGAACCGGCGATCGCCGGGTTCTCGTACGATCCGACAACCGACTCCTGGTCGGAGATCAGCCAGCCCCGAGATCTGGTGGGGCCCTCCGAGGGATTCGCGGGTTCGATGAGCGCGGTCGCGCACGGTGACGAGCTCGCTGTCCTCTTTCCCGGTGCCCCGGAAGGCGTGATCGGCTTCTACCGACCGGCGACCAACTCCTGGCGCTACGTCGGAGGAGCTCCTGGGACTTCCGACGCGCTGCAGCTCGTGTCCGGTCAATGGGACGACGGCAGACTGTTCATCGCGTACCGCACGAGGAGCGGCACCGTCCTGCTGGATGATCCGGAACCCTGAAGCAGTCAACCGTCCCCTGCAGGTCGGTGGTGATCCCGTAACGCCCGCCTGCTGTCGAAGGTCGTATCGTCAATCGCGCACCCTGCAGCATGCGCCGACCAGTCCCCACCTAGGATTGCCCCGTGGAATCAGTCCTCATAGCAAACCGCGGCGAGATCGCCGTACGAATCATCAGAGCCGCGCGCGATCTCGGCATGCGGACGATCGCGATCTACTCCGAGCTCGATCGGGACGCGGTCCATGCCTCGATGGCCGACGAGGCCTGGAATGTCGGCCCTGCCCCTGCAGCGGAGTCGTATCTCAACGTCCAGCGCATCCTGGAGATCGCCAGGGAATCCGGTGCCGATGCAGTGCATCCCGGATACGGCTTCCTTGCCGAAAACGCCGACTTCGCCGAGCGAGTCGTCAAAGCAGGACTCATCTGGATCGGTCCCCCAGCTTCGGCCATTGCCATGATGGGAGACAAGATCGAATCCCGTCTCGCAGCCGAGGCAGCTGGCGTGCACGGCGTCCCAGGGACTCTGGAACCCCTCACATCGGCCGATCAGGTCGAAGCCTTCGCCGAGGAGCATGGCTTTCCTGTCGCCATCAAGGCAGCCGCGGGAGGCGGTGGACGAGGATTGAAGGTCGTCCGGTCGGTCGATGGTCTCGCAGATGCATTCGAGTCGGCTGGTCGAGAGGCCGAGTCCTGGTTCTCGAACCCTGCGGTATATGTCGAGCGGTACCTCGAGAATGCCAGACACATCGAGGCACAGATCTTGTTCGACACCCATGGCAACGGGGTGTTCTTCGGAGAACGCGACTGCTCGCTCCAGCGGCGACATCAGAAGCTCGTGGAGGAGTCACCAGCCCCCCACTTCACGCCGGAACTCCGGACAGAGCTCGGTGGACTCGCCCTCGCGCTTGGCCACGCCGCCGGATACGAATCTGCGGGTACCGTCGAGTTCCTCTTTGCAGACAACACGTTCTACTTCCTCGAGATGAACACCAGGATCCAGGTCGAGCACACGGTCACCGAGGAGGTGTTCGGCGTCGATCTGGTGGCCGAGCAACTCCGTGTGGCGATGGGAGAACCTCTCAGCGTCACAGAAACACCCAACCCGACCGGGCACGCGATCGAGTTCCGCATCAACGCGGAGGACCCGTCACGAGGATTCATCCCGACACCGGGAACGTTGGTGAAGTACCGAGAACCCTCGGGACCCGGAGTGCGGATCGATTCAGGTGTCATCCAGGGAAGCACGATCAGTCAGTACTACGACAACATGGTCGCGAAATTGATCGTGTCCGGCCGCACTCGGGACGAAGCGATCACGAGGGGTCGTCGTGCCCTCACCGAGTTCGAGGTCACAGGAGTGGACACAACCATTCCCGCGCACCTCTACATCCTCCAGAACGAGGACTTCCTGTCAGGGAACGTCAGCACACGCCTCGTCGAGGACACCATGGATTTCTCGAGT
>JAQAZV010000083.1:0-3338 GCA_032127155.1 Acidimicrobiia bacterium | reverse complement strand
GACAACAGGCTCACGTTCGTTGACCTCCATTGGACGCTTCAGGTGCTCGCCGAGCCCGGTGGCCTGATGTCCTATCGCGGGGTCCAGCACGAGTTCGTCGAGTTGCACTTCCATGCCCCGGCGGAGCACCTGGTATCTGGGGAAGTCGCGGATCTCGAGGCGCACTTCGTCCACCAGGCCCTGGACGAGTCCCTGTCCGTCGTCGCCGTTCTGTTCGACGAGGATCCGGGTGAGCATCCTGTTGACGATCTGATCACGATGATTCCCCACGTGGCGGGCGGCCGCATGACGCTCGATCCACTGCGTGACATCCAACCTCTGATACCGCTCGGGTCGCCTCGGTACCGATATGAGGGATCCAGGACCACGCCGCCATGTGGCGAGCATGTCTCGTGGATCATCATGGCGGAGCATCGTCCTGTGGGCAGGGCTGCCCTTGCCACGTTCGCCGATCGCTATGCACCAAACAGTCGACCCGTGCAGCCGCTCAATGGGCGTGATGTCACATTGGGGTGAGGCCGAACATGCGAGAACGGAGCCGTCGTTGACTGATGTGGCAACGCGGCTCGCAGGCGACGACACGAAGAAGCGGCTCCCTCGGGGAAGGAGCCGCTTCGTGCCATCGAACCAGGATGGCGCTTCGAACCGCGTGAAGCCTCAGCGTGCGAGGAACGTGGCGAGGTCCTCGGCTGTGCGATCGTCACCGGCGATGAACGCCTCGACGTTGTCGTGGGCGACGCTGTCGTGGTACTGCACCGAAGGCGACTTCATGAAGTACGAGGACGGGGCGAGCAGCGGCCCGACCATCCCGCGATCGAGGGCGAGCTTTGCGCACCGCACGGCGTCGATGATCACGCCTGCAGAGTTCGGGGAGTCCCAGACCTCGAGCTTGAGCTCCGCATTGAGGGGAACGTCACCGAATGACGTGCCCTCGAGGCGGATGTAGGCCCACTTGCGGTCTGTGAGCCACGGAACGTGATCCGAGGGACCGATGTGCACGGACTCGGAGTTGATCTTGTCCTCGATCTGGGACGTCACCGACTGGGTCTTCGAGATCTTCTTGGACATCAGCCGCTCACGTTCGAGCATGTTCATGAAGTCCATGTTCCCGCCGAAGTTCAGCTGGTAGGTGTTGTCGATGTGCACACCACGGTCCTCGAAGAGGCGGGCGAGCTGACGGTGGACGATGGTTGCGCCCACCTGTGACTTGATGTCATCACCGATGATCGGAAGCCCGGCGTCGACGAACTTCTGTGCCCATACCGGATCCGATGCAATGAACACCGGGATGGCGTTCACGAATGCCACTCCTGCGTCGAGTGCAGCCTGTGCGTAGAACTTCGTCGCTTCCTCGGAACCCACCGGGAGGTAGGAGACGAGGACATCGGTGTTGGTGTCCCTGAGGGCCTGTGCAACGTCGACCGGCTCCACGGCTGATTCCTCGACCATGTCGACGTAGTACTTCCCGAGTCCGTCGAGGGTAGGTCCGCGCATCACCTCGACGCCGAGGAACGGAACCTCGGCAAATTGGATCGTGTTGTTCTCACCGGACCACATCGCCTTCGACATGTCCTGGCCGACCTTCGTGGCATCGACGTCGAAAGCAGCGACGAAATCGACATCACCGACGTGGTACCCGCCGAGGTCGACGTGCATCAGCCCTGGGACCTTCAGGTCCGGATCGGCATCCTTGTAGTACTCGACTCCCTGGATGAGGGAATTTGCGCAGTTTCCGAGCCCTGCGATGGCTACTCGCACCTTGGACATGGTGTCTCCTGCCTTCCTGGTTCGATGGCTAGTTCGATGTGGCAACCCTGCGCTCCGAGGCAACGAGGCCATCGAGCCAGGCGATGTCGGCTTCTGTGGTCCGCATCGAATGCTCCATGAGAGCGAGCCGATAGCGGTCCGTGTTCTTGCGGGCCATGCGTGCTTCGACGAGGGTTTCGCGTGCCGACTTGAGTTGTGTAGACAACGTCGCCCTTCGCTCTTCGAGCACCCGCACCCGCTGATCGGCGGGGAGGTGGCCGAGGAACGCGAGCCGGAGCTGGAACGCCCGATCGCTCTCCGATGCATCGGGAGCTGCTTCGAGCAAGGTGTCGAACGTCTCCCTGCCGAGGTCGGTGATCGCATACGCCTTGCGGCGACCCGTTCCCGCACTCGCCTCGATTGCACCGCGCTTTTCGAGCCTGCGCAGTGCCGGGTAGAGGGAACCGAAGGAAACCTTCCAGAATCCAAGCTCCCCAAGGGCGCGTTTGAGTTCGTACCCGTGACGGGGACGTTCCATGAGCAGACCGAGTACGGCGAAATCAAGCATGATGGATGCAGCATATATCGTTTCGATACATATGTCTATATCGAATCGATATAGGGAGAGGGTTGTGAGTTATGAGTGAGCACCCTGCGGCAACTCGAGACTCGAGGCTCAAGACTTCTACTCTTGCCCCCGTGCACAAACGTTTCGTTCCCCCCGATTTCGCGGTTCCGCTCGGTTTGGACGGTCCCGGATTCCGGCTTGAGCCGCTGGGGCCGCAGCACAACGAGCGGGACCATGCGGCCTGGATGTCGAGCATCGATCACATTCGAGCGACGCCAGGATTCGCAGGGCGTGGCTGGCCGTCCGAGATGACCCTCGAGGCCAACCGTGCTGATCTCGTCGCCCACGCCGACGACTTTGCCAACCGCGTGGGGTTCACCTATTCCGTCCTCGACGGTGACGAGGTCATCGGCTGCCTGTACATCTACCCGGGCACGGACGATCACGACGCCGATGTTCGGTCCTGGGTTACCGAAGTGCGCTCCGAGGTGGATGTCACCCTCTGGCGGACCGTGTCCGACTGGCTCGACACCACATGGCCGTTCACGAACCCCGAGTACGCCCCGAGAATGTGACGTCGTGGGGTCGGGGTTCCGAGGCCGCACAGATTTGGCCCGTCCCCGGCTTCGGTGCTCACGGGCTCGCACGCCCCCCTGGCTCACTGCGTTCGCCCGTCCCCCCTGAAGGGAGGACGATCTCGCGTTGGCCGCACAGACATTGCTCGTAACCAGCTTCGGTGCTCGCGGGCTCGCACGCCCCCCCTGGCTCACGGCGTTCGCCTGTCCCCCCTAAAGGGGGACGATCCCGCCCTACCGGCGCGTTCTGCGTGCTACGCCGAGCGATGCGAGGCCTCAACTCAGGCCGATCACATCTCCGTCTTCGGTGATGTCGATCGTGTGGGCGGCGGGATGGAGGCCGAGGCCGGGCATCCTGTTGATCGAACCTGTGTGGGGGAGGATGACCCCGGCGCCTGCGACGCGTTGCACCTCCCGGATCGGGAGGGTCCATCCGGTGGGCGCTCCGA
>JAQAZV010000082.1:0-7083 GCA_032127155.1 Acidimicrobiia bacterium | reverse complement strand
ATGACGAGGGCCGTTGCCCTGACCTTCCACGGAACGTACAAGGGAAAGGCTCACCCCCACGAGTCGCCAGCCATGATGACGCTGCCGCTCATCGGACTGGCCTTCTTCGCTGTCACCGCAGGGTGGGTGAACATCCCCGGGGTCTACACAGGGTTCACGGAGTGGTTGCGGACGAGGGTGCCGCTCATCGAGTTCGACTTCCACCACGCCGAGAGCTTCGACTGGGCTCTGATCGCCGTCGTGACACCAGTCGCGCTGATCGGTATCGGTATCGGCTGGTGGCTGTACGGCAAGGACAAGGCCACGCAGGCAGAACGAGATTCCTTCTCCATTCCCGTCCTTTGGCCCTTGTTCGACAACCTCTATTACATCAACGACTTCTACAGCGCAGCCGTCGTCAGGCCCACGATGGGCCCGATCGCGCGTGCGGTGCTGTGGTTCGACGTCAACGTGATCGATCTTGTCGTCAACGCCATGGGTGGCGGCACGGTCCAGGTGGCGTCAGCAGTGAGGGTCACCGACGAGAACGTCGTCGATGGCTTCTACAACGCAACCGGTGCCCTGACCGGGGGATCGGGATCGATCCTCAGACGTACATTCACCGGGCGTGTTCAGCAGTATGCAGCGTTCAGTTTTGTCGGCGTGATCGTGATCGCCGTCCTGTTCATCGTTCTCTAGGAGGAGCAAAGAGATGGATTGGTTTGAAAACGGTTGGGGCTTGAGCCTGATCGTCTTTCTGCCTGCCATAGGTGCGGTGGTGCTACTCGCCATACCGAAGAGCAAGGAGTCCGTGCTCAAATGGACGGCCTTGCTCATCAGTCTGGTGACCCTTGCACTGGCGACTGTGCTGGCAGTGAATTTCGATTACTCGGCCTCGGAGGTGTACCAGTTCGGTACCAACCCGGGCACGACGTGGATCGAGGCGATCAACGCCCACTACTTCATCGGCGTCGACGGGATATCGCTCCCGTTGCTCGTCCTTGCGGCGATCATCACGCCGCTCGCCATCATCTACTCCTGGAACCATTGGCCAGAGCCGCACAACCCGAAGCTCCTCCTGGTGTTCGTGTTGCTCCTCGCCACTGGCATGACGGGTACGTTCGTGGCCCTGGATCTGGTCCTGTTCTTCGTGTTCTTCGAGGTCGTGCTCCTGCCGATGTACTTCATGATCGGGATCTGGGGTGACCGCGGTATACGCGAGGTCAAGGCGTTCGGGTGGAAGCTGGAGATGCGCCTGTACGCATCGCTCAAGTTCTTCGTCTTCACACTCTTCGGGTCGGCGTTCATGCTGCTGGCGTTCATCGCCCTGTACTTCAAGAGCGGCGACTTCCTTGCCGAGCGCACCTGGAACATGGTCGAGCTTTCGGACCTCGGTGCGCTCGGCGCTTTCACCGGCACCTTCGCGTTCCTCGTGTTCGCGGGCCTCGCGCTCGGGTTCGCTGTGAAGGTCCCGATGTGGCCGCTGCACACATGGCTCCCTGATGCGCACACCGCGGCTCCGACGGTGGGCTCGGTGATCCTTGCTGCGATCCTCTTGAAGCTCGGTACCTATGGCTTCATCAGGATTGCCCTGCCGATCCTCCCTGACCAGGCCGTCAGCTGGGCTCCCTGGATCGGACTGCTCGCCGTGATCGGGATCATCTATGGATCGCTCGCGTGCCTCGCCCAGACGGACATGAAACGCCTGATCGCGTATTCGTCGGTTGGGCACATGGGTTTCGTGATGCTCGGTATCGCCACACTGACCGACATCGGCATCAATGCGGCGATCATCGGCATGGTTGCTCATGGGCTCATCACGGGCCTGCTCTTCTTCATCGCAGGGTCGATGGCGCATCGGTACCACACCCGCGACATGCGCCGTCTCGGCGGCAACCTCGTCCTGATGCCGAAGATGGGCGTCCTGCTGGGCTTCGCCGCCATGGCGTCGCTCGGGCTCCCGGCCCTCGCCGGATTCTGGGGTGAGTTCATGGCGCTGCTCGCCTCCTTCAACCCGTTGGCGACGATCGGCGAAACGTCGGTTTTCCGGTGGTTCATGGTCTTCGGCGCTATCGGGACGGTGCTCACGGCCGCATACATGCTCTACATGTTGCGGAGCGTGGACTTCGGCGAACCGAGCGAGGAGTGGGCGGGACACGAGTTCCACGATGTCGACATGTACGAATGGATCGCCTGGGCACCTCTGGTGATCGGGACGGTCCTCATCGGCATCTTCCCGAAGATCGTGTTCGGTGCCACGAACACGGCGGTCATGGCCCTCGTCGAGAAGGCCTTCGGAGGCTGAACCGGTGTTCTCCCTCGACTACCACGCGCTGCTCCCCGAGCTGATACTCGCGTTCACCGTCCTTGCGACGTTGGTGGTCGACCTCATGACGCGTAAGAAGTACATCGTGGCGATCGTGGCGATCGTGGGCATGTTTGCGGCCTTCATCCCGCTGCTGACGCTTGCGTTCTGTGGGAGCCTCGACGGCTGCACCGAAGGGGTGCGCGTCATGTTCGACGGCTCCTATGTCGTCGATTCCTACTCCCTCGTCCTCAAGGGCGTGTTCATCTTCGCTGGCTTCGTGGTGCTGTTGCTGTCGATCGGGTATCTCGAGAGTGACCGCTACTACGAGGGCGAGTACTACTTCCTCCTGGTCGCTTCTGTCCTCGGTGGGGTCGTGATGGCCTCGTCGCGAGATTTCGTGAGCCTCATCGTTGCCCTCGAGCTGGTGTCCGGCCCGGCATTCATGCTCGCGGGTTGGCGCAAGGGTGACCCACGATCGAACGAGGCTGCGCTCAAGTTCTTCATCACCGGCGTCATCGCGCTTGCCCTGACGCTCTTCGGCGTGTCGCTGATCTACGGACTCACGGGTACGCAGCAGTTCGACGAGCTTGCCATCGCCGCAGTTGGGGCGTCGAAGTATCCGCTGTTCGCCATCGGTGTGCTGTTCGTGCTGCTCGGAATCGGATTCAAGGTTTCGGCGGTGCCGTTCCACTTCTGGACGCCCGACACGTACGAGGGTGCCCCGACACCGGTGACAGCGTGGCTGTCGGTCGGTTCGAAGGGGGCCGGCTTCGTCGCTCTCCTGACCGTGTGTTACATCGCCCTTCCCACGGTCACGGACATCTGGGGACCCATCATGTGGCTCGTTGCCGTGCTGTCCATGACGATCGGCAACATCGTCGCCATCAAGCAGACGAATGTGATTCGTCTGCTGGGGTACTCGTCGATTGCCCAGGCAGGTTTCATGCTTGCCCCATTCGGCGCCGTCGCCGCGTCCAACGCGAACGATCTCTCTGGTCCGTTCAGGGCGACGGTCACCTACTTCGTCATCTACGCCGTGATGAACCTCGGAGCCTTCGCCGCGGCGATCGTCATTGCCAGCCGTGTCGGCTCGTACGAGTTGAAGGACTGGGGAGGGCTCTATCGCTACGCAGGTGGTGTTGCCCTCGCCCTTGCGATGTTCTTCATGTCTCTCGCCGGTATCCCGCCGCTTGCGGGGTGGTTCGCCAAATTCGCGATGTTCACTGCCACGATCAGTGTCGGGAACTCGTGGGGTTACAGCATTGCGATCATCGCGGCGATCAACGCTGTCATCGCCTTCGTGTACTACGGCAAGGTGATGAAGGTGGCGTTCTTCGACCCGGTACCCGACGGCGTGGATGTCGAGGAACTCGAGAAGATCAAGCTGCCGGGGCCGATCGGATTCGCCATGGGCCTGACCGCCGTCGGAGTCATCCTCATCGGTATCGTGCCAGGCGCCGCAGCGGCGATCGGCGAATACTCAGCCGAGATCTTCGCCTTCCTCGGCCTCTGACGGTCCGAGCCTTCGCCTGATCCCCTCGATGGCTGCGGTCATCACATCCGCGTGCTGGAGCGGGTAGCGATCAGACGACCACACCTCCTCACCGGTCGGCAGGTGCGTCATGTGTTTGGCACCCTTGATGGGATCGCTGATGAGCGGACTTCCCGGTTCTCGGTGGGGCGCAAGGTGGGCGTGGAAGTGGTCGACCCCCTCGCCGAAGACGTACAGGTAGACGAGTTCGGCACCTGTCGCGTCCTTGATGGCGTTTGAGGCACGAGCGACGACCTCTCCGAACGTCTCCGCCTCTGGCCCTGACAGGTCCGTGATGTGCGGTATGTGCCGGCGAGGGCTGAGGTAGGAATAGCCGGCGAGTTCGCCGACCCTTGCGCTGGTGAGGCGCCAGAGGTCGTCGGACCACACCTCCTCGACCATGAGGGCGTGGTCCATCGAAGAGCCTGCACAGAGGATGCAATCGGTGTCAGTCATGTCCCACAACGTACACGTTCCCTCCTTCGCTGAGGTGATCATTTCGCACGAACCGGATTCGGCCTGGTCCGTACACTCGCCAGGGTGAAGCAGCGCATCCTCAGCAGGATCGACACGCACGGGCCGATGCCATTCGACGAGTACATGGCCCTGTGCCTGTACGACGCTGGCGAGGGCTACTTCACGAGAGGCGTCGTCAGACCGGGGATGGGGTCGGACTTCGTGACCAGCCCGGAGGTGAGCCCGTGGTTCGGGAAGCTTCTCGGTCGATGGGCGATGAGTGTCGCTGCAGGCTCGGACGCGGTGCTCGTCGAGATCGGTTCCGGAGCAGGGACGCTGCTCGCACCGCTGGTCGAGGAAGTCGGGGATTCGTTCGCTTCCGTCTTCGCCGTCGAGGTCTCGGAGTCCGCTCGAGAACGGACGTCATCGAGCGTTCCGAGCGCGACCGCGGTCGCTGACCTTGCCAACATCCCGCAGGGTGGTCGTGCCGTTGTCGTTGTGAACGAGGTGTTGGACAATCTCCCTGCGAGGCTCGTGGAGCGGATCGATGGGCGCTGGATGGAGCATCACGTGGTCGCAAGGGGAGAGGCTCTCCTCCTCGAGGCGTTTCCTGCGAAAGCCGAGCTTGCAGACTGGTGCGATCAGCGGTTGGTTGGCGCCCGTGACAGAACGCTGCTGACTGCGCAGATTGCCGTGGAGGAGTGGATCTCGCGCATGGCGGAACACTTCGACCGAGTAGATGCCTGCATCATCGACTACGGGGGAGACACGGAGACACTCAGCGGTCGAAGGCGGGGCGATGTCGTTCGGACCTATCGACGCCAACGGGCTGGTTTCGATGCGCTCGCAGAGCCAGGGGCGACCGACATCACTGTCGATGTGAACGCGGATGTCGTCCGCATGGTCGTCGAGAGGCTCGGAGGGAGCGTGATGGTGACCGATCAGGCATCCTTCCTCGACTCACACGGGGCCGGGGCGGCACTTCAGGGCCTCATCGATCGGAGCCACGCCCTCGCCAGGAGCGGCGACGTCATGGGGCAGCTCAAAGCGCGTTCGGATGCGACCGACCTCAAGGCCCTTGTCGACCCGGCGGGGTTCGGAGGCTTCTCAGTCTTCCTCATCCACACCGGGCATTGACGAGGAGCGATAGCCGATAGGGGAATGCCTTTGGCCTTGACGGATCAGACCTACCATTCGCGGCACGAACGACCCGGAGATGAATCCCATGGCCCATCGGCGCCCACTTGCGCTCGTCCTGGCTGCTGCGCTCGCAGCAGGCCTCATCGCCCTCGTCGCATCGGCGGCAGGGGCACAGACCACGCTCTCGCGATTGGTGTTCGTGAACGGTGCTTCGGCCGACCCGGTCGACGTCGTCGTGAACGGTGCGACGTTTGCGACGGAACTGGAATTCGCGGCAGGCACCGATCCGTACGTCGGCGAGGCTGGTGACTACGCGATCACCTATTCGGACGCGTCGTCGTTCGTCGGTGAGGTGCCACCCGCCACGGCATGGACCGTCGTTTCCGGATTCGGCGAGGACCCAAACACGATGACGGCCTATCCGGTCACCGTTGAAGCCATCCCTGACGGACAGGCCGTGGTTTCGGTGTGGAACGCGACGGCGACAGGCATAGGAATCACCGTCGATGGGAACGCGGTCGTCGTGCCGCCGGGTGAGCTCGCCATCTCCAAGACGGTCGCAGGCGGATCCTCCCTGTCCGTCGCGGTGGGAGGAACGACCGTCGACATCGCCGCCGAGGCCGACAACTACATCGACGTGTTCGCCGTGACCGATGGAACCGACGTCGGTATCGCCCAAGCGATCATCCCCGCTATGAGCACCCTCGTGGAGGCGATCACGCCTCCGAGCGTCCCGAACGTGGTTGGTCAGTCGGCGACGGACGCCACGAATGCCCTCCTGAACGCCGGCTATCAGGTGGCGGAGCAGTCGGCTCCGAGCGACACGGTTGCCGAAGGACTCGTCATCAGCACACAGCCTGCCGCGGGAACCCAGCTCGCCTCCGGCTCCGAGGTGACGATCGTCGTCTCAACCGGACCTTCAACGGTGGTCGTGCCTGATGTCGTCGGCCAGCCGGTGGCTGACGCACAGGGCACTCTCGAAGCCGCGGGCCTCACGTCGACCGCCACACAAAAGTCGGATCCCGACGTCGAAGAGGGTCTCGTCATCTCGATGAACCCTGCCGCTGGGATCGCCGTTGCCCCAGGTACCTCTGTTGCGTTGGTCGTTTCAACCGGACCCGAAGATGTCGAGGTTCCCGAGCTCCTCGGTCTCACGGCAGATGAGGCGATCGAACTCGGGGACGCGATCGGGTTGCCTGTCACGGTGGTCCAGGATCCGGATGATCCGGATCCGGATGGGATCGTCGTCGAGCAGGATCCGTTGCCCGGTCAGGTGGTGCCGGCAGGCACCGAACTGATCGTGCAGTTGAGCCCTGCCACCCAGGATCCATGGACGAGCATCAAGCTCGATCCCCAGCGGATCCTCACCGCGGGCGGCATCAACTTCGAACCCGGCACCGTGTCGGCCGCCTCGATCCTCACGACGAGCCTTTCGGCGAACGCCGTCGTACGCACGAATGGGCACTGGGTCGTGACGATCGACACCAACACGTTGGATCCGAACGTCACCTACTCGGTTCTCGTGACCGGGACAGCGGAGGATGGTTCTGCGTATGAGCAGACCTTCACGATGCCCGCTGTCGGCGAGAAGACCGAAGAGGCCCAGGAACCAGAGTCCACGAGCATCCCCGGCGGGGTATGGCTCGTCCTGATCATTGCCCTGATCGCC
>JAQAZV010000081.1:0-3759 GCA_032127155.1 Acidimicrobiia bacterium | reverse complement strand
AAAGCTCGCTGTTGGCTGCGCTCGGAGATGCCGTCGCTGATGTCTCTCGGGACGGGGGTTCGATTCCCCCCACCTCCACGAACATGTGAACGCGCACTGGCATCGCCCAGTTCGCCGAACCGGCCCAGAAGCCGCCCTGATGGGCGGCTTCTGCCTTCCCGGCTCACGTCCGAACCTCTGGTCTCCACCGTCAAGGTTTGGTGGTTGGTCTTCCGCCGATGAGGGACAAGTATGTTTCACCGCGCGGTGAGAGCTCGTAGCCCGGAGAGTGGCTGATGGTGAGGCCGAGCGTCTTGAGTTTCCGGACGTTGGCCTTGAAGGTTGGTTTGTCGAGCCCGATGCTCTCTGCGAGATCTTGGGCGCGGACGTGGGGGTGTGCTCCCAAGAGTTCCAGATAGCGGGTGGTCCATGGCCCGATGGCGCTCGCAGCGTCGAGCCTTGCGAGGCGCGAGGAGATATTGGCGATGGTGTCCGGTGGGAGCTCTGAGCAGTTCCTGAGATCGATCAGCGGATCCTTACCACCGGGACGTAGTTGGATGCGATACACGTGGCCCTCGCTCCTGGTCCGCAGGTGATCGATGAGCTCGAGTTTCGTGGTGTATCCGGCCCGATGTGCCTCTGTTGCGGTCACGGATCGCA
Organism: Acidimicrobiia bacterium; assembly: GCA_032127155.1. Taxonomy (GTDB): domain Bacteria; phylum Actinomycetota; class Acidimicrobiia; order Spongiisociales; family UBA5794; genus SZUA-442. The sequence continues at coordinate 3,120 of JAQAZV010000081.1, read as the reverse complement.
GAGTGGTCCGATCGACCGAGACGATCTCCAGCATACCAACGGCGGTCCGGAGGGTTCCGCCCGCCTTCACGGTGGGTCGTGTCCAACGGCGGAACTGGAGATCGACCTCACCGGTGGCGATTCGGTCGAGGATCGTTCGTCTGATCAACACGGCCCCAACCTACCGCGCCTGTTCTTGCGTAACTGGGTTCCACCCATGGATGGAACCCAGTTACGCAAGAACAGATCGGTCATCTGCGACGCGGGTCTGTCGCTTGCAGTCGCCAGTGGGCGTTGATGCTCAATCGTTCCTTCGGAACAGCCTTCGACTCCTGAATCGTGTCGCGGAGTGAACGGACGGCTTCGCGTTCACCCGCGATCCACCAATAGCTGTCGCCGGGAACCTCGAGGGCACCGATCAGGTTGGCCGTGACCACGCCGGTCTGTCCGGGATCGGACCCGCGGTGGATCCAAATCGGGTCGATGAGCCGCTCTGCCGTCACCTCCCGTTCGTCGGTCCCATCGATGACCTCGATGATCGCGGTCACGCGGACCGAGTCGTCAAGTGCTTCGATGATTGTTCCGATCGCAGGAATCGCTGTGTCGTCACCGATGAGGACGACGGTGCTCCCCGCTGGAGGTACGTCGTAACCACCCCTCGTCGGTCCCGCCCAGATCACGTCCCCGATCATGGCACGATTCGCCCAGGTACTGGCTGGTCCCGATCCGTGGAGGACGAAGTCCACCGTCATCGAACCCTGATCATCGAACCATCGCGGCGTGAACGTTCGTCGATCCGAGCGCCTCCTACCGTCGGCGACCGCCGGTTGGCCGGGATCCGTGAAGGACAGCGAGAGGTACGAAGCGGGCTTGCGGCTCTCGATGACTGTCATGTCGGTGAATCGGATCCGACGTGCTCTCGGTGCGAGGTCGGTCGCATCGGTGACGGTGATGGGGACGGGAAGCGCACGAGGCATGATCAGCATTGTGCCAGCTGCGACATCGTTGGGTCACGACCGTGTACTCATCCGATGTCGGGCGCCGGATCCATCATGCCAAGGGCGATCGTGACGAGGTGCACCGTCGGCACGGTGGTGAGGTCGGCAAGACTGACCCACGCAGCATCGTCGACGGACCCATTGATCTCGACAACCTCCGGATCACCGAAGAGATGCGCCTCATACACGATCCGAATCGCGTGCACAGTCGGGTGTGTCGCAGTCCCGGTATAGACCCTGGAGTCGATGCCAAGGAATGTTGCTTCGCCAACAGAGAGACCCGTCTCCTCGTGCACTTCGCGGCGGAGCGTGTCGAGGGGGTGTTCGCCCCATTCGACCCCTCCACCGGGCAGGGTCCACGAGCCTGCTCCCGGATAGCCAGGGGCGATACGTGACAGGAGGATCTTCCCATCGGCGACCGCAATCGCGTAGCACGCGAGCCGGGTCCGCCCGTTTCCTTCGTACGAAGCCACGTAAGGAACTTAGGGATCTGCCAGAACGCATGCACGGAGGGCACCATCGGCGCCCTCCGTGCGGTTCTCGTCCGCGAGCTCCCAGAGTTCGAAACGCGTATCAGAGCGGTGCCGGGCTCGCGGATCCCGGTCAGCCGGGGATGTAGAGGCCTGCGATGTTCACGGGTTCGCCGAGCGAGATGTAGTGACGGATCAGTGCCAGCCGGAAGCTCGAGAGCGACTTATTGAGGGCGTCCCAGCGGTCACCGAGGCGATTCCCGCTTTCTGTGACCTCGCGCACCCCTGCGACGGCGTCAACGACGGCAACTTTGGCGGCGGCGAGGTCATCGAAGGTACCTGGTGACGCGTTCGCCGTCGGGACGGCCGCCTCCAACGTCCTCGTGACGTACGAGGCGATCCCGTCCAGGTATGCATCGAGCGTGTTGTTGGGGTCGTTGTCCTCCGTGTCCCGCACGGCCGTAGCGTCTTCCTTCGCTCCCTCGAAGATCTGTGCCGCTGTGGTCCGTATGTCCTTGAGCGAGCCTGCGGTCTTCGCTGACCTGGCCTCGGACGTGAGTGCATCGAGTTCGCCTGCTGCCTTCTCGTAGATCGTGACGACCGCTGGGATCGATGCCGCCGCGGCCGCTGACTGGAGAATGGCGGTCTTCCGCTCGATCAATCTCAGGGTCTCACGCCTGACGCCTTCGAGTGCTTCAGCGGCCTTCTCCGCCGGTGTCTTCTCCTCGGGCTTGTCCGAACCCTCCTTGGCATTCTCAGCGGCGTCGATCGTTTGGTGGTAGATGCTGTATGCCTGGTCCTTGAGCGCGTACGCGACGTCGGGGGTGGTGGCAGCCTCGACCTTGGCGAACAGGCCCCGAAGCGTGGCAATACCATCAGCAACGATCCGCTGCGCGTCCGGGTCGTCGCATCCCTCGATCCACTGCTTGAGCAGACCGATCTTGTACTCGATGGTCTCGTTTGCGGCGCGCTTGGCCTTCGCGAGCTTCTCGGCAGGCGTCTGGCCCACCTGGTCAGCAGCAGCGACGGTTTCCCCGTAGATGGTGTGGGCGCGATCTTTGAGTGCCCATAGCTCGTCGATCGAGTCCTCCGTGGCGACTCGGGTCTCAGCCAGGTTGGCGAGTTCGTCGATACCACCTTGATAGACCGCCTTGCGATCATCGTTCGAGGTCTCGTCCTTCAGAGCCGTCAGAAGATCGATCTTGTAGGCGTAGGTCTCAGCGACCGTTGCACGTACAGATTCGAGGTCCCCGCCGCTCGTCGCCATTGCAGGTGTGAAAAGGGTGACGGCCAACAACGCAAACGAGACCATCACGGCAAACGCGGCCCGTGGTGCTCGACGTGAGGTGTGGTGCAGTGACAGCTGATCCGGCGATCCGCCCATTCGTTCTCCGCTCTCTCATAGGGCAGCGGATTCCGTTCCACGCCACGATTTCTCGCGACGCCAGCAGGAGGGAGCACACACTGCCTCGATCCCTGTAGGGGAGATATCGGCGACGGGCACAGGGAGCTGCATAGGTCGGTCGAACCAGATCGACGCAAGGCCCTATCAGGAGATGCTGAGAACCTCGCGGGGGTCGGTAGCCTCGACACCAAGGCCGTGCGCAACGGCAGCGTTGGTTATTTCACCGCGAGCGACATTGATTCCACCCGCCAGTTCAGGGCGGGAAGAG
>JAQAZV010000080.1:0-3653 GCA_032127155.1 Acidimicrobiia bacterium | reverse complement strand
GTGCCTGACATCTCATGTGGCCACTGCAAGTCGTCGATCGAAGGCGCAGTCGCACCGATGGACGGTGTCGCCTCGGCCGAGGTCACCATCGATGCGCGCATCGTTGCTGTCGACTACGACGAGTCGTCTGTCTCGCTCGATGCGATCATCACGGCGATCGAGGACCAGGGCTACGACGTCGCCCGCTGAATCCCAACCACCCCAACCGTTCTTGCGTAACTGAGTTCCATCCTGGGTGGAACTCAGTTACGCAAGAACAGGCGAGAAGGAAAGAATGACGGACACGATCCGGTTTGATGTCGAGGGAATGACTTGCGCTTCATGCGCGGTGCGGATCGAACGCGTCCTTGGCAAGCAGGAGGGCGTCGAGTCCGCGGTGGTCAACTTCGCGGGGCAGGAGGCGAGGGCCACCGTCGGGAGCACCGCTGACATCGAGCAGCTCCGCGCCGCCGTACACAAGATCGGTTACGACATCGCCGAGATCGACCCGAACGACGATCGCCGCTCGATCACCGAGCGCTATGACGCCGAGGCGAAGTACCAGCTTCGCAATGTGATCGGGGCTGGCGCCCTTTCGATTCCGGTGATGATCCTTGCCATGGTGGGTCCGGAAGCGATCTGGAACCCCTGGGCCCAATTCGTCCTGACCAGCATCGTCGTATGGGTGTTCGGATGGCAGTTCCACAGGGCCGCGTGGAAACAGGTGACCTCTCGTTCGCTCGCCATGGACACCCTGATCTCGGTGGGGACGCTCGCTGCATGGGGATACTCGACCTGGGTCTTCATCACCGTCGGAGCAGAGAAGCTGATGCTCACCGAGCATTCGGGGGGAAGCGGCAACTACATCTTCTTCGAGAGCGCTGCGATGATCGTGACCCTCATTCTCCTCGGCCGCTTCTTCGAAGCCAGGGCCAAGGGTCAGGCCTCGAATGCCATCGCCAAGCTCGCCGAGCTCGGGGCGAAGCAGGCGCGGGTGATCCGTGACGGCCAGGAAGTCCTCGTTGATCCCCTCGAGTTGGCACCGGGCAACATCGTCGTGGTTCTTCCCGGCGAGAAGATTCCCGCTGACGGTGTCGTCCTCGCGGGCCGGTCAGGTGTCGACGAATCGATGCTCACCGGTGAGAGCGTCGCTCTCGACAAGGAAGCCGGGTCGAACGTCTTCGCTGCGACGGTGAACCAACAGGGCCGCCTCGAGATCGAGGTCGAACATGTCGGGCCGAACACGGCGTTGAGCCAGATCATGCGGCTCGTTGAGGACGCCCAGGCCACCAAGGCACCGGTCCAGAAGCTGACCGACCGCGTCTCGGCTGTCTTCGTTCCGATCGTCATCGGTATCGCCTTCGTGGTGCTCATTGCCTGGCTGCTTGTCGACGGAAGCGTTGGGATCGCCGTGCGAAACGCCGTTGCGGTGCTGATCATCGCCTGTCCATGCGCACTCGGCCTTGCAACACCGACAGCCATCATGGTCGGGTCTGGGCGCGGCGCGGAACTCGGGGTCCTGTTCAAGAACGCCGAGCTGTTCGAACGGGCGCAAGGCGTCGACACCGTTGTCTTCGACAAGACCGGCACCCTCACCAGGGGTGCCATGACCCTCACGAGGGTCGAGACCGAGGAGGACCCTGCCGAGTTCCTTCGACTGGTGGCCTCGCTCGAATCTGGCTCCGAGCATCCGATAGCGCGGGCCGTTGTTCTGGGAGCCGAGGAGGCGGACAGCGATCTGTCCCCGGTTGACGACTTCGAAGCTGTTCAGGGACGAGGTGCGACCGGGACTGTCGAAGGTCACACGGTCGTCGCGGGGCGTCCGCTGTACTTCACCGAACTTGGCTACGACGACATCGAGGTATGGGTTCCTCGATTCGAGGAGATGGCTTCCGAGGGCCTCACCACCTTCATGGTGGGTTGGGACGGGTCCGTTCGAGGTGCGCTGAGCGTCGCCGACACGGTGCGCGAGTCATCCCAACGTGCCATCGCCGATCTGCACCACGACGGCCTGCGGACCGCGATGCTCACTGGCGACTCGGCACAAAGCGCCACACGCATCGGCGAGGAAGTCGGGATCGACACGATCGTTGCCGAGGTGCTTCCCGGCGAGAAGTCAGCGGCAGTGACGGAGATGCAGGGTCGCGGCAACGTCGTCGCATTCGTCGGGGATGGCATCAACGATGCACCCGCCCTCACCGCTGCGGATCTCGGCATGGCGGTCGGGTCTGGGACCGATGTTGCAATCGAAGCTGGTGACGTCGTGCTGATGTCGAGTGACCCCATGACCGCAGTCGTCGCGATCCGCCTTGCGAGGCGCACGTTCCACACGATCCGGCAGAACCTGTGGTGGGCGTTCGGGTACAACGTTGCGGCGATTCCCCTAGCGGCACTCGGCTTCCTCAACCCGATGATCGCCGCCGCCGCGATGGCGTTCTCGTCCGTCAGTGTCGTGACGAATTCATTGCGACTTCGCCGCTTCGGTCGCTGATCCGGCGATCCGTCGGCCGCAGCGAAGATCGGTAGTATCCGGCTATGCGCGGAGACATCATCCTCGTCGGTGAGGAACACAAAAGGGCCGCAGACCTGATCGTCGATCGCATCCTCGACACGGTCCGCGCCACACCCCGCCGGTTCACGATCACAGTGGCCGGCGAGTCAGGGAGCGGAAAGTCGGAGACGGGGCAAGCCCTCGCCGACGCGCTCGGTGAGCGAGGCGTGACCGCGGCGGTCCTCCAACAGGACGACTACTACGTCCTTCCCCCTCGCTTCAACGATGCGGCTCGCAGGGCGAACTTCGCATGGGTCGGAACGACCGAAGTGCGACTCGACCTCCTCGATGGCCACCTGGCTGCAGCCCAAGCTGGTGAGGACGCCATCGTCAAGCCCCTGGTGATCTACGACGACAACCGGATCGAAGACGAAGAGGTGTCTTTCGTGGGTGTCGAGGTTGTCATCGCCGAGGGCGTCTACACGTCGCTGTGCGATCACGTCGACTGTCGCGTGTTCATCGATCGCAACCGGCTCGAAACGATGGAGCATCGCATGAAACGTGGCCGCGAGGAGTTCGACCCGTTCATCGAGGAAGTTCTCACGGCTGAGCATGAGATCATCTCCCAGCATCGTCCGAGGGCTGACGTGATCATCACCCGTGAGTACGACGTCGAGTTCGTGACGGTGTGAACGCGGCTGGTATCCCGGGAGAGGCCGCATATGTGGGAGGGGCGTCATCGTTCCTCGCGGGCCTCCGACCCCAGGATGCCCTCTCGCTCCCCCTCCCAGCGGCACTGAACCTGATGCGGCGTCGGTACGGAGCAGCGGTCGACGTCGCTCTGTCGCGGGAAGCCACGGACCTCGATCGACCTCTCTCCTCCCTCCCAGAGGTAGTGCGGTCACCGTTGGCAGATCACACGGATTCGGGCTGGATGCGTCGGGCCAACGTCGTCGGTGTCAACGTGCGAACGGTCGGCGATTACGCAGGCGTCGTGAAGTACGCGCTGACCCTCCCTGCCTCGATGGACGCCGTGCAGCTCCTCCCCATCTGGGAGCCGGGTGTCGTCGAGAGCCTCTACGGAATCGCAGGCTGGAACCTCACCACCGACTTCTTCTCCGACGAGCTGTACGCCATCGCCCCGCACCTCGACACCACCGGTTGCCAGCTTCGAGCGGTTTCG
>JAQAZV010000079.1:0-10554 GCA_032127155.1 Acidimicrobiia bacterium | reverse complement strand
GATTTCTCGAGTGTGGGGAGATCGACCGCGCCGGCACTCCCCGAGGACGAGGAGCTGACAGAGCGTTCACTCACGGTCGAGGTAGGAGGGCGCCGCTTTGCCGTCACGTACTGGGCAGAGGTCCTCACCGCCCCTGGTTCCGGAAAGCGGGTTGCCCCGCGGCGAAAGGCACCAAAGCTTGCGAAAGGCTCAACGGGCGGCGGTGGCGCTGGCGAAGTGATGGCCCCGATGCAGGGAACCATCGTCAAGATCAACCACAAGGCGGGCGACACGGTCCACGAGGGCGAGCCGCTTGCGGTGCTCGAGGCCATGAAGATGGAGAACGAGATCAAGTCACCGACCACGGGCGACATCGTCGACATCAGGGTCAAGGTGGGCGACACGGTGTCGGCGGGTCAGCTCATCCTCATCATCAAGTAGAACACCGACCTGCCGACAACTCAGTCGTCGCTGTGCGACCCGTGTTCATCGATGTCGATCTTGAGTTCGCCCTCAGCGAATCGCACGGTGACCTCGAGGTGACCTTCATCACGGTTCTTCTCGAATTTGACCTTCACCGTTTCCGGTCCGCCATCCTCGAGGTCAACGGACCATCCAGGGTTCGGGAAGGCGCCCCCGAACGTGACCTTCGTTCCATCGACGATCACATTGATGGATCCCGCCGTGGTGTCGATCGTCTTCGTGTACGTCGCTGGAGGGGCGGTGGTGGTCGTCGGGGGGACGGTGGTCGACGGAACGGTTCCAGTCGTTGCCTCCGTGGTCGTGGTCGAGACCGAAGTGTCCGTCGTGGTCGTTGTGACCGACTCGCTGACGCTCGGGGTGGTCGTCGTCGGCGATGTCGACGGCACGGAGGATTCCCCATCCGGCGGCTGCGAAAGGGTTACGGTCACGAGAGCAGAGGCCTCTGAGGAGCTGAGCGGGGTTGGCGCCTCGGTGACCTGCGATCGAACGCTGCCCACCGCGGCTGTTGCGATGACGACCGCGACGAGGGTTGCCACGAGCCACGCAATCAGGATTCGGATACTTCCACGCATGATGACAGTCTGACGCCTTCTGCCGATTATGGGCTAACGGGCGGTTAAACCCTTGCCATCACTCGCCTAATCGATCTCGGCGAGTCGCACTGGCACCGGGACCACACGGTAACGTGACCGTCAATGGCCTCAATTCTCATCATCGAGGACGACCAGCGCATTCGCGAATCGCTTGCGACGCGTCTCTCCGAACGCGGGCATGGTGTCGAAACCGTTGCCAACGCAATGGACGGGGTCCATCGCGCGGTTTCCGGCGAGTTCGATGTCGTTGTGCTCGACCTCGGCCTCCCCGACCTGGACGGAACCGAGGCGCTCCGGATGATCAGGTCGGTGAGCAAGGTACCCGTCGTCGTGGCGACGGCGCGCGACGACGAGCGCGACATCATCGCGGTCCTGGATGCCGGCGCAGATGACTACGTCGTGAAGCCCTATTCGTCTGACCATCTGGCTGCACGCATCCGTGCGGTGATGCGGCGGGCTGGTGACGATGATGGCGACGGGGTACTCACCGTCGGTGGACTGTCGATCGACCTGGACAGCCATGAGGCGACCCTCGAAGGCTCACCGCTCGAACTCACCGCTCGAACGTTCGATCTCCTTGCGTACCTCGCTGGACGTCAGGGCAAGATCGTGACGAAACGCGAACTGCTCGCCGAAGTTTGGCGCCAGCCGTACGGCGGGGCCGACAAGACCGTCGACGTCCACGTTTCATGGCTCCGCAAGGCGCTCGGAGAGACCGCCGCCGAGCCGATCTATCTCCAGACGAAACGAGGCGTCGGAATCCGCCTCGTCGATCCAACGGCCTGACAGGCATGGACGAGGTCACATGAGGCGTCGACTGATCCTGGTTTCGACGGCGGTTACCGGGATGGTCGTGCTTGCGTTCCTGATCCCACTGTTCATCCTCGTCAGCGATCTCGCCCGTGACAGTGCCCTGGCTGACGCAGAGCGGGAAGCAGAGTCGCTCGCCAGGGTGCTTTCCGTCCTGACCGTGTCAGAACCGATCGACGATGCAGTCGCCACCGTGGGCGTCGAGCGCATCGAGGCACTCAATGCCACGGTGATCCTTTCAAATGGTGATGCGGTCGGGACAGCGGTTCCCGAAGACGAGGATCTGACGCTCGCCGAAGGCGGCAGTTCATTCGTCGCTTCGGTCGATGGCGGTGCGGCGGTCTACGTCCCTGTGTTGACGCCGGACGGCTCGACAACCGTCATCAGGGTCTTCGTTTCCGACGACGTCATGACCGATGGTGTCTTGAGAAGCTGGGTCGTTCTCGCAACCCTCGGAGTAGCACTGATCGCCCTCTCGGCGTTTGTCGCTGATCGATTGGGACGTTCCATGGTCAAGCCGGTGGAGGAACTCTCCCACACCGCATTCGAGCTCGGTCATGGGGATCTCGATGCTCGCGTGGTCCCTTCTGGCCCCGGTGAGATCGCCGATCTCGGTCGAGCCTTCAACCGACTCGCAGACCAGGTTGGGCGGCTGCTTCAGCACGAGCGGGAATCGGCCGCGGATCTCGCCCATCGCCTCCGCACTCCCCTGACTGCTGCACGCCTGAACGTGGACGGGCTGGCGGACGGACCGCACAAGGATCGCATCGTTGCGGACCTCGACAACCTCGAGCGGACGTCGGATTTCATCATCAAGGAGGCACGCCGGCCCGTTCGGCGCGAGGAGGAGACATGGTCCGACCTCGCTGGGGTCACCGGCCAGCGTGTCGATTTCTGGCAACCGCTTGCCGAGGAGCAGGCAAGGAAGGTGACGGCGTCGATCACGAGCACACCCGCACCGGTCGCGATTCCGGAAGCCGATGTGGAAGCAATGGTCGATGCGCTCATCGAGAACGCGATCTCCCACACGCCCGAGGGGACCGAGTTTGCGATCAGCGTCGAGCTTGACGGAACCACGGCCGTTCTCTGCGTCGAGGACGCCGGGCCCGGGCTTTCCGATGCACGATCGATCGAACGCGGCGAGTCATCCAGGGATTCTTCAGGTCTTGGCCTCGACATCGTGCGACGGACCGTCGAGGGATCGGGCGGAACGCTTGCGATCGGTAGCTCGCGGGACCTCGGTGGCGCTGGCATCGTCATACGTCTTCCGCTCACGGGTATGTGATCTCGGAATCGACAACCTTTTGTCGTTGGTTTCGATTCGATTAGCGCACCGTTAAACCAACCTCGGGCATTGTGTCGTCATCAGTGGAACCAATTCAAGGAGAACCACGATGGCACGAGGAACAGGTGGAGGATCGGGCGCAAAGCTCACAGGCTCGGTGATCGCCGGGCTCCTGCTGGTGCCCGCCAGCGCGATAGCGGCGGTGGCGATCGTGAGTGCAACCTCCGGTTCACCGACGGCGGAAGCCATGGACGACACCACAACCACATCGCTCGAGCTCACGACGACCACCATTGTTGCTGAAGAAGCTCTGATGGAGGACGACGGCAAGATCGAGGATGCATGCACGGTCGATGCACAGAAGCTGATCGAGCGTGAGCTCGACGGATCGATCACCGACCTCCAGGCAGCGGCGCTCGACGCCCTTCGAGAGGTCTGCGACGAGAACGGCATGCCCATCGCAGGGCCGCCAGCTCCCGAACCAGTGACGAAGGTCGTGACGATCTCGACACCGGGTCCGACCACCACGGCACCGGATTCCACCGAGTCGACCTACACCGACGACGACCACGGCGATGATCATGACGAGTACGAAGACGATGACCACGAGGACGATCATCACGAAGACGACGACAGGTACGACGACTGATGCGATGGATCAGTGCACTCGGCGGAGCGATCGTCGCAGCTGCGGGCGCATTGGTCCTCATGACTGCCATAGCGAGTCCTTCAACGAGTGGCGCTGCCCCATCCCTGGCAGCGCCACTCGCACCTCCTTGGCTGTCGTATGCCGAGCCTTCGACATCAACGACGTCGACCGTCCCGCCGAATGCCACCGTCGATGGCCTGGACACCGCTGTGGCTGACGCCCTCTCCCGCCAGGGTTACACCGATTTCGTCGGGCGATCCGAGCTCATCAGCCAGCTCCCGCCAAGCGTTGTCTCAGCCCTCGTCGAGTCGGGTGTCGTCCTGGTGGTACCCGACAGTGGCGACTCGACTGATGCCGGGGTGGCGCCATGAACACCCGACTGTCGCCGGCACGGATCCTCGGGATCGCAGCGTGGACCGTGGCGTCGGTCGTGTGGGGTGCCGCAGCCGTCGCCTTCGCATCAAAGCCACCCGAAGCTGCTGCAGAGCCTCCACCGTTGATCCTCGCCCTCCCGGCAACGACGACGACCATGGCGGCCGTCCCAACGATGCCGGAAACCGGATTGGTCGTACTGCGATATACGCCTGTGGCCAGGCCCGAGGCAGAGGTCATTGTGAGGGAGGTGCGCGTCTCGGGTCCTGCAACCTCATCCCCAGCCCGCCAACCGACCAGGACGACGACCACGAGCTCTGGCTCATGATCGAGACCTGGCATGGCATGGGCACGTCGATCGAGGTTCATGCTGCGACGCGCGACGCCACCGTCACAGCGCGGTCGATGTTCGACGACGCGGAGGAGCGATTCAGTCGATTCCTCCCTTCGAGTGAGCTCTCCGCCATCAATCGTGTCGAAGGCGGATCCGTGTCGGTTTCGTTGGAGATGGCTGAAGTACTCGGCGCAGCGGCGGAGCTGTCCGAACGAACCGATGGATTGGTCGATCCGGGCATTGGCGCCGCTCTCGTCGACTGGGGCTACGCAGCCTCCTTCGCATCGGGCATCCACCTCGACAAACGACCACAACGCAGATCGCGACCCCAATGGACGATCGTGGGACGCACGCTGACCATGGCGCCTGACACCAGCCTCGATCTCGGCGGTTTTGTCAAGGGATGGACCTGTGATCAGGTCGTCGAGTCCGGAGCCGCAACGCTTGCATCGGCTGGAGGGGACCTCCGATCGAGAGATGCCGGCCTGGTGGTCGACGTCCTCGACGCCAACGATACGGTTGCGACCCGTGTCCACCTGGGCGTCGGCGCCTTCGCCACAAGCTCGGTCTCGAAACGACGGTGGCAGGTTGCCGACACCACAGCCCACCACATCATCGATCCAAGAACGATGGCACCATCACGGGGACCCGTCGTATCCGCGTCGGTGGCAGCAGACACGGCGATCGAAGCCGAGGCAGGGGCGAAGGCGGTCCTGCTCCAAGGTATCGACGGCCTCGCCTGGGCCGGCAGGCAACCGTGGATTCGATTCGCGATGGCCATCTGGAACGACGGAAACATCTATGGCACAACGGTCAGGAGGGCATCATGAGCCTGACATGGATCCTGATCAGGGGGTCCGGCATTGCGGCCTTCGCCATGCTGGCAGGGGCCGTGATCTGGGGCCTGATGATCTCGTCAAAGGTCTTCGGTCGGGCTGTCAAGGCAAAGGGGCTGCAGTGGATCCACGAGTCGATCGGACTCGCCGCGGTCCTCGCAACGGTCATCCATCTCATCGCCCTCGTCGCAGACGAGTTCATCGATTTCACCTGGGTCGAAGTCCTCGTCCCCGGCGCAAGCGACTGGGAACCGCTGGCTGTCGCCCTCGGCGTCGTGGCCTTCTGGACGAGCGTCGTCGTGTCCTTCAGCTTCTATATCAAGAAGTGGATCGGTCAGAACGCGTGGCGAACGATCCATTTCCTCTCGTACGGTGCACTCCTCGCAGCCCTGATCCATGGGGTGATGGCAGGAACAGACACAACGAATCCGCTCGTCGCCTCCATGTACATCGGCGTCCTGGTTGTGGTCGTCCTGATGACCGCAATCCGGTTCGCCGCTGCGATGGGCCCTGCCGCACGCACGCCAACGGCGCGATCCCCGGAACCTGCGGCAGCCCAGGCAGAGGCCGCAACAACCGAACCCGCGAACGAGCCCAGAACGGTTACCGCTGCGGAGAGAGCAAAGGCGCTCGCCGCGCGGTCCGCGGCAGCGCGAGCTGCGGCGACAGGTCAAAGGGCATCGAACGGCGCCGGGTCGACGAAGGTCGAGTCCGCTGAGGTATCCGCCGAGGCTTGATCGCTGGGATCACGCTCGACAGGCTCTATTCCGCAGCCTCGGAAATCGACTCGGTCAAGCTCGGGTGAACCATCAGTGTCTCGACGAGGGTGTCAACACGCACCCTGCCCTGGGTCGCGAGAGCGATGGGTGCGATGAGTTCAGAGGCATGATGGCCCACCACCGTTCCTCCCAGCACCACCCTGGTGGCGGGATCGGAAACCACCTTGATGAACCCAACGGTGTCGCCCTGGATGATGGCTCTCGGATTGGCGGCGAGTGGCACCTTGGTGATCCTCACCTTGCGTCCCTCAGCAGCAGCGTCCACTTCCTCGAGGCCGACAGAGGCGATTTCAGGTTCGGTGAAGATCGCCTGACTGACCTTTCGGTACTCGATGGGTTTCACATCCCGACCCATCAGATGGCGGGCGATCTTTCGGCCCTGCATCGTCGCGACGGACGACAACGGCATCTGACCGGTGACATCGCCCCCGGCGTAGATGTGCGGAAGGGTCGTTCGCTGGAATTCATCGACCTCGATGTAGCCGCCGTCAGCAGCGATCCCCACATCATCGAGTCCGAGAGCCTCGCTGTTGGGAACGGACCCCACGGCGAGGAGGACGTGCGACCCCGACACCGAGCGACCGTCGGCTGTGGTGACGGTGACCCGTTCACCGCTGCGTTCGGCCGCCACCGCACGAGAACCCTTGAGCAGCTCTACACCCCGTCCGAGGAAATCCTCCTCGAGGACCGTGGCCACTTCAGCGTCGCGATGCGGAAGGATGTGGTGCCTGCTGACGAGCAGGGCGACGTCCGAGCCGAGGGACGAGAAGATGTGGACCATCTCGACGCCGGTCACCCCCGATCCGACGATGACGATCCGTTCGGGGAGGACAGAGAGGTGATACGCCTCGCGGGTCGTGATTATCCGCTCACCGTCAACCGATGCCCACGTCGGCACCCTTGGCCGCGAGCCGGTCGAGATCAGGGCGTGGTCAAACGCCATCTCGACTTCGCCGTCCTCGGTAGCGACAACCGCCGTGTGTGGCCCTGTCAGACGGGCACGGCCGCGGATGATATCCACACCCTGGGAATCGAGCATGCTGGTGACGCTGCGGGCGATCGTGTCGGCAATGCCGTAGACGTGCGCGGACAGGTTCACCATGTCGAGAGTCGCCGGGGGTGGTTCGATGATTCCCAGACGGGATGCATTGCGGATGGCACGGAGCCGCATCGAGCTCGCGACCATCGCTTTGGAAGGGATGCAGTCCCACAGGTGGGCGGCACCTCCGACGATGCGGTCCTCGACCAGGGTCACCTGCGCCCCAAAGGTCGCGGCCTGGGTGGCTGCCGAGTGGCCTGCAGGCCCTCCACCGATCACCAGGAATCGTGTGGGTGCGGGTTCGTCGTGCACGGGAAGCTCCCTGCTGTGGTCAGAACGACGGACGGTAGCGCCCGAAGACGGGCAGAAGTGCCTCGGTTACTTCGCCGACGGTTGCGCCGAGGGTCAGGGCATGCTTGATCGGGTAGAGCAGGTTGCGATCGGATCGGGCTACCGACGTGACCTCTGCGAGGGCGACTGCGAGAGCACCATCATCCCTCAGTGCCTTCCTGGCGCGCAGTTCCTCGACCTGTCGCCGTTCGACGTCAGGGTCGACAACCAGGACAGCAGGCTCCGCGTCGTGGTCGACCGTGAACGCATTGACGCCAACGACAAGGATTTCGTCCGTTTCGATTCCCCTCGCATACGCATACGCCGCGTCCTCGATCTCGCGTTGCTGGAACCCGACCTCGATCGCCGCAACGGCACCGCCGAGCTCGTCGATTCGGTTGATGAGTTCGGCCGACTCGGTTTCGATCGTGTCCGTGAGGTGTTCCACGTAATAGCTGCCGGCAAGGGGATCGACCACGCTGGTCAGGCCAGCTTCGTGTGCGAGGATCTGTTGCGTGCGGAGGGCAATCATGGCCGAGTCCTCGGTTGGGAGGCCGAGGGCCTCATCGAAGGCATTCGTATGAAGGGACTGGGTTCCCCCGAGGGCCGCCGAGAGGGCTTGATATGCAGTCCGCGCGATGTTGTTCATCGGTTGCTGCGCCGTCAGGGACGAACCCGCTGTTTGCGTATGGAATCGCATCTTCCATGAGGCCGCGTCACGCGCACCGACACGGTCACGCATCAGGGTCGCCCACAGCCTCCTCGCCGCCCGATACTTCGCAGCCTCGACCAGGACGTCATTGTGGGCATTCCAGAAGAACGAGAGGCGAGGTGCGAAATCGTCGACGGACAAGCCGGCGTCCTGTGCGGCGGCGACATACGCCAGCCCATTGGCGATCGTAAAAGCCACTTCCTGGGCTGCGGTCGATCCCGCTTCCCTGATGTGATAGCCACTGATCGAAATGGTGTTCCAGTTGGGTAACTCGGTGGCGCAGTATGCGAACGTGTCCGTGATGAGGCGCATCGAAGGGGCGGCGGGGTATATGTAGGTGCCCCGTGCGATGTACTCCTTCAGGATGTCGTTCTGGATCGTTCCCCTGATCTCGGTGGGAGCTACACCTCGTTCCTCGGCGACGATCTGATACATCAGCAGGAGGACCGCCGCCGTGGCGTTGATAGTCATCGATGTCGTCACCTCGTCGAGTGGAATACCGTCGAGGAGGATGCGAAGGTCGTCAACGGTGTCGATGGCGACGCCGACCTTCCCAACCTCCCCCAGGGCAAGCGCGTCGTCCGAATCCAGTCCCATCTGGGTCGGCAGGTCGAAGGCGACGGAAAGGCCGGTCTGGCCAGCTGCAAGCAGGGCCTTGAAGCGCTCGTTCGTCTCGGCGGCGGTCCCGAAGCCTGCGTATTGGCGCATCGTCCACGGTCGACCCGTATACATCGAGGTATAGGGACCCCTCGTGTATGGGTACGATCCGGGATCCCCCAGGCGCTGCCCTGCGTCCCAGCCAGCCAGATCGTCAGGCCCGTATGTGGGGTGATGCTTGCTCACTGCGGTCCATCCGCTATCCGAGGTCGGTTCCTATGCTGATTTCGCGTGCCGATGGTACCGGTAGGGCGGCTCCGGCACGATCCACATGGTGAGGATTCATGGAACCAACCATTCGAGAGGTCGAACGGCAGGAGCGACATCGTCGTCGCGCGCCTGCACTCATCGGGATGTCCATCATGGTCGTCGTGGGTGCGACCTGGTTCGGTCTGTTCAGCTTTCTCGGCATGAACACGGCCTACGGCACCGTGACCACAGCGGAGGAGGCGTACCTCTGCGACGTCACCCAGTTCGACCTCGAGTTCCCCAACCTGTCGACCTTGTCGAACGTATACACCGCCGATGGCGTCAAACTCGGCCAACTCACCGAGCGCAACTCCCTCCCGGTTCCCCTCGACGAGACACCTGACCTCGTCCTCGCTGCATTGCTGTCAGCAGAGGATCGCAGCTTCTACGAACACGAGGGAATCGACTTCACCGCGATCGGGCGCGCCGTCCTCGGGAGGATCACAGACAATCCGTCCGGGGGAGGTTCGACCATCACCCAGCAGGTCGTGAAACAGAACTTCCTCTCATCCGACCAGACATTCGAGCGCAAGATCTGCGAAGCGGTCGTCGCAGCTGAGGTCGAGCGGAGGTACTCGAAGGATCAGATCCTGGAGTTCTGGTCGAATTCGGTGTTCTTCGGATCGAACGCATACGGCATCAGGGCTGCCTCGCTCGAGTACTTCGGAAAGGAACTGGATGCGTTGACGATCGCAGAAGCAGCGCTCCTCCCTGTTCCGATAAGGAATCCCACGTTCTACCACCCACGGAGCGAACCTCAGAATGCACTCGCTGCGAGGAACAGGACCATCGACAGGATGATCGCGAATGGGTACATCCTGCCGGCTGATGGCGCAGCCGCGAAGCTCGAACCTCTGGGTGTGATCTCCCAGGAGCGCTTCGAGACGACCTCACCACAGATCATGATCGCCGTGAGACGACAGTTGCTCGAATCCCCCGAGTTCTCGATGCTCGGTGACACGAAGGAAGACCGAAAGCGCGCCGTCTTCGGTTGCCCGGCAAGTGACACCGAATGCGAGGGTGGTGGTGGTCTCGTCATCGACATCACCATCGACAACGATCTCCAGACCGAGGCAGACCGCATCCTGAGGGCATGGTTCCGATCGGGGTCATCAGGGCCGACTGGCGCCATCGCCAGTGTCGACAACGAAACCGGCGCCATCCTGGTCCTTGCTTCCGGGGTCGAATACGGCACCGACACTGAGGCAGGGCAGCGCCCGTACGATCTTGCATCGCAGGGCGAACGGCAGCCGGGTTCTGCCTTCAAGCCATTCACCCTCGCTGCGGCCCTCGAGTCAGGGGACAGGGACGGCCATCCGGTGACACTGGGCTCGTACTGGGACGATTCGAGCCCTGCCGTCATCGAGTGCGCGGTTCCGTGTCCACCCGATGGCACCTTCTGGACCGTCAACAACGCTGGCGGGTCTTCGTCAAAGGGCCTGAGGAC
>JAQAZV010000078.1:0-5950 GCA_032127155.1 Acidimicrobiia bacterium | reverse complement strand
ACTTCATCGTCGGATACCCGGACGCAGGAATCGCAATCGCTGATGCCATCAAGGAAGCGGACGACGCCGGAATCCCGTACTCGTCGTTCTCGGCGGGCTGGGTCGGTCTTCCCGACCAGGACGGTGCCCTTGTTCCTGGTGAGGACTATCTGACGGTCGTCGGAGAAGACCTCTGTGCGCTCGGCGAGAGCTTCGCCGAGGTCATCAACGACGGAGTTGGAGCCGGTCAGGCAGCCGTTCTCGGCGGGACGCCTGGCAACGCCCTGTCACTCGGGTGGCAGCGGTGCATCTTCCCGGCATTCGGTGGCGACATCGAAGCCGTGAATGCCCCGCCGAACTCAGACACGACGGCTGGCGACACGTACTGGTACGACCCTGCCATCCCTGATGTCTATCGAGGTCTGTTGACCACGAACCCTGACATTCGCGGATGGGCGTACGAGTACGCGGACGGCATGAACACCGGTCTCCAGGTCTACGACGAGCTCGGCATTCCCGTCGAGAACCTCACGGTGGCCTTGCGTACCGACGAGCAGACCCTGTTCTGCGACTGGGTCGATCGTGCGGAACCGACCTACAACATCTGGTACACGGCCGGAGGCAACTTCCAGTCTCGAGTCGCTGTGACGGCTTCGATGCTGGCGTTGCAGGATCCGAGCATCGTGCCTGCTGAGATCGTGGTGCCACACGTGATGCGACAGGTCACGGCGGCGGACTGCAATCCGGACCGTCCGAATCCGTATGTCTCGGGAACGTCGCTCGTGCCGGATTCGATTCTCGAATTGATGTTCGCTGGCTGATGAACGAGAGAGATCCCGAGGGAGGTCCGATGACCGATGAGCTGGTCCTCGAGTTGCGCGGGGTGTCCCGCCAGTTCGGCGCTGTTCGAGCACTGACAGACGTCAGTTTCGAGTGCCGGGCGGGTGAGGTGCATGCCCTCGTCGGCGAGAACGGCTCTGGGAAGTCGACCCTCCTCGGGATCGCGAGTGGCTTCGTGGACCCCGATCTGGGCACCGTCCGGATCGGGGGACGCGAGCTACGACGTGATTCACCTGCCCAGGCGAGGAAGCTCGGTCTGGCCATGGCATACCAGGACACATCGCTCGTCCTGGCGGAGCCGGTGAAGAACAATCTGTTCCTTGCCGCTCCGCCTGACAAGCGCCCTCCGTATTGGCAGCGCAAGAAGTGGGCGCGGAAGGTCCTGGCCGATTTCGATCTCGATCTCGAGCTCTTCCCCGATGCCCCTGCAGGATTCCTCACCTTCGCTGATCGGCAGCTCTTCGAGGTCGCCAAGGCACTGGTCACCGACCCGAAGGTGATCTTGCTCGACGAACCGACAACGGCCCTCGGCCCGGACGAGGTCGAGGCGCTTCATCGCACCGTCGCGGCGTGCCGAGATCGTGGCATCGGTGTCGTGTACGTGAGCCACCGGCTCCCTGAGGTCCTCGAGATTGCCGATCGGATCACCGTCCTGAGAGATGGTGAGTACCAGGGCACCTTCGATGCACGGGCAACTTCAGAAGAGGAACTCGTTGAGCTGATCGTCGGTCGACCATTCGCGTCAGCCTTTCCCGAAGCGAAGCCGCCATCGGGAGAGCCTCACGACGTCCTCATCGTGGAAGGACTCCAGGGACAGGCATTCGGACCTGTGAGCTTCACGCTCGAGAGCGGCGAGGTCGTCGGCATCGCAGGGGCTGAAGGCAATGGTCAACCCCAGCTCTTCGATTGCCTCGCCGGTCGAACACCGCCGAAGGCTGGCCGCGTGGCATGTGAGGGCAGGGATCTGAGCCTGATCTCGACCCACGAGGCGGTCAAGGCCGGTATCCAGCTCCTACCCGGCGACCGAAAGCACGAGGCATTGATGGGCGTGCTCGGCGTCAGGGTCAATGCTTCGATCCAGTCCCTTGGGACCTTCAGCGTCGCTGGTCTCCTGAGACGTCGCGCCGAGCGGAAGGGTGTTCAAGAACTCGTCGATGCGCTGGAGATCAGGACCCCATCCCTCGAGCAACCGGTCGAATTCCTCTCGGGTGGCAACGCCCAGAAAGTCTCCGTCTCGCGCACATTCCTGCGCAAGCCGGCCGTGATTCTTGCCTACGAGCCGACACAGGGTGTCGATGTCGGCTCACGCTTCGACATCTACCAAGCCCTGCGAACCCGCACGGACGCCGGGGCAGCCATGCTCGTCAAGTCGAGCGACCCCATTGAGTTGGCCGGTTTGTGTGATCGGGTGCTCGTGATGTCGAGGGGCCAGATCGTCGAGGAGATACCGGGCGACGAGCTGTCGGAGCACAGGATCGTCGAAGCGATCGTACGCGGACCAGGCATGTCGAAGGCAGCCCGGTCGCCTCTCGGGGTTGCCATGCCGAAGTCGCCGACATCTGATGCGGGGGCGTCGTGACATCCAGGGTTGACTCCGCGCGTCTGGCCGTCCGGAAGGTCATGCGTGACGCACGCGACAAGAACAAGTGGCGCAAGATCGTGAAATTTCGCCTTTGGATGCCTGTGGCGCTCCAGATCCTCCTGGTCGGCCTCGTGCTGGCGTACACGAACGTCCGATTCCCAGGATTCATCAGCGATGAGAACATCACACAGATCCTGATGCTCGCCCTTCCGCTGATCGTGGTCACTGCTGGTCAGACCAATGCGCTGCTCGTCGGCTACCTCGACCTCTCCGTGGGAGCCATGATCAGCCTTGGCGTCGTCATCGCCTCATTCATGATCGGTTCCGATGCCTCAGCCTTCGACATCGGTGTCGGCGTTGGAACGATCATTCTCTGCGGAGCAGCACTCGGCGCGGTGAATGCCGGGCTGATCCGGGGTGTGAAGATTCCATCGATCATCGCGACGCTCGCCACCCTCAGCATCGTCAACGGCATCGCCCTGACCCTGCGTCCAACCGCGCAGGGCGTGATCAACGATGGATTCGTGTCGGCGCTCAAGACGACCGTCGGTCCGATTCCCGTTGCCTTCATCGTTGTCGTCCTCGCCGCTGGCCTCGGCGACGTGTGGCTCCACGGGTCGGGAAGCGGACTCGATGTGCGAGCAACAGGTTTCGACGAACGATCGGCCAAGCGAGGTGGTGTACCCACGAACTGGATCCGGGTCCGAGCACTGCTGTTGTCGGGGATGCTCGCGGCAACCGCCGCGTTCTTCGTCATCGCAGCACAGTCATCGGTGGGAAACGCCCAGATCGGATCGCCCTATGCGCTCCGCAGCATCACAGCCGCCGTTCTCGGTGGGGCGGCCATCGCCGGGGGTCGGGCAACCTTCGTCGGTGGCACCGTCTCGTCCATCCTCCTGGCTCTCATCCTGACGGTCCTCCCGTACCTCGGATGGTCCAATGAGGACGGGGGGATGATCATCGGCCTCCTGGTCCTTGCAGGAATCATCATCTTCCAACTCGGTGACCTCAAGGAGTTGGTGAAGCGCAACTACAAGCGGGCTCGGCGCCTCATCGTCGGAAGCCGCGTCGCGGAGGAGACGAAGCTCCCCGATCTGTATCTCCCCGGTGTCGACTTCACCGTCACGCCGACGGACCGGAAGATCATTCGGGGTGGAACGATCCTGAGTATGGATCCGAACGTCGGCGACCTCCCAGTGGGAGACGTGTTGATCGAAGGCGACAGGATTGTCGAGGTGGGTCCCACCATCGATGTCGAGGGTGCCGAGGTGATCGATGCGAGCGGGATGATCGTGATGCCAGGGTTCGTGGACACCCACCGACACATTTGGGAGGGCATCCTCCGCAACATCGGCACGGACGTGCCACTCGAAGGCAGAACAAGCTACATCTCGTTTGTCCTCCACAAGCTCGCGCCTGCCTTCAGCCCCGAGGATGCCTATGTCGGCAATCTTCTCTCGTGCGTCGGGGCAGTAGATGCCGGAGTGACCACCCTCCTCGACTGGTCCCACATCCAGGGATCGCCTGCACATACCGACGCCGTGATCACGGCGCTCCAGGACTCAGGTATGCGGGCAGTGTTCGCCTACGGATTCCCGTGGTGGGGGAAGTGGGAGGAGCGCCAACCGAGCTGGTTCGTACGAGCCGCCACCGAGTATTTCACCACCAAGGACCAGATGCTGACACTTGCCCTTGCAGCCCCCGGTCCGGAATTCACCGACTTCGAGGTCACTCGCGATCACTGGAAGCTCGCTCGAGAGACGGATGCCCGGATCACGACCCATGTCGGGGTCGGTTCCTACGGTCTTGATGGCAAGGTTCAGGAATTCGGTGAGGCAGGGCTCCTCGGCCCTGACACGACGTACATCCACTGCACGACGCTGAACGACATCGAGATCCAGATGATCGTCGACAGCGGCGGCACGGTGTCGCTCGCGTCGCCCGTCGAGATGATGATGGGCCACGGCATGCCGCCCATCCAGAAGTTCCTCGACCGCGGCCATGCCCCGAGTCTCAGCATCGATGTCGAGACCAACGTCCCGAACGACATGTTCAACCAGATGCGGTCCGTCCTCGCCCTGCAACACGCCCTTGCTGGTGGCCAGGGCAAGGAGCTCATCCGGCCAGCAGACGTGCTCGCCTTTGCGACGATCGAAGGTGCTCGCGCCAACGGTTTGGATCACAAGACGGGTTCACTCACCCCTGGGAAGCAGGCCGACATCATCCTCCTGCGCACGGACAGGATGAACGTCTTGCCACTCGATGATCCTGCCACAGCCGTGGTCGTCGGCATGGATACCGGCAATGTGGACTCGGTCCTCATCGCAGGGCGCATCATGAAGCGAGGGGGCCGTCTGGTCGGTGTGAATTGGCCAGCACTCATGGATGCTTCCTCGAATTCGCGCGACCGAGTCATTGCGAAGTCAGGCTTCAAGGTTCCCAAGATCTGATCGACCGGGTGTCTCCAGTCACTCGATTACCACTTGGGAACTCCTTCCAGTCAGCCGATACATGACATGATCGGTCGGAGGAGTGGACATGACCCGCGGCGGGCGCAGGCCATCGAGCAGCGACGAGCTGCTGCGCCACGCCAACGAAGTCGCCTCCGGTGCTGCCATTGACATTGACGGATTCTCCCCGCAGTCACCAGCCGATTCCTATGAGATCCAAGGCCTGGGAACGCAATCGGACGCGTCGTCAACGTCAGCCACGTCCGATGACCGTCCCTTGACCGCCGAAGAGATCGCGGAGGAGCTCGTTGCCGTTGCCGCTGAGAACGCGCCGCCTGATCCCCTGCGTCCGCTGGAGCACCCGGACGGCGAGGCCGCAGGCAGGCCAGAGGCCGCAGGAAGCACAGAGGTCGCAGGAGCTTCATCGCTACCTGAGTGGGCTGTCGGATCAGCGAGCTCAGCTCCGAAGGCGTATGCGGAAGCCTCCGAACGCTCATTGACCGAGCGCCTCAGACAGCTTTCAGGGCCCCAGGGTGATGCCGCCGCAAACAGCGAGGACCACGAGGTCCCGCCAGGGGATGCGTGGCGAGAGGTACCGGACCTGCCACCGGTTGCCGGTGATCGCTGGTCGACCTCGACCCAGGACTGGGAGTCCCGTCCAAAGCCCACCCCAAGACGTCAGATCCAGGTTCCGAGGGCTCGCACCCTCATCAGCATCGCTGCGCTGGCCGTCTTCGGTCTCGGTTTCGTCGTCTCAGCCCTCGACGGTCGGGAACCGGTTCAGGACCTCGCCATCGGTGACTGCTTCACCGTTGGGGAAACCGAGGAGATCAACGACGTGGCGGTCGTTGACTGCTCGGAGGCGCACGACTCAGAGCTGTTCGCCCGCGTGACGATCACCGACTTCGGCCGCGCCTACCCGAGCGACGACGCCCTCTTCGAGTGGCTGTTCGACGAGTGCCTTGGCGAGTTTCCCGGATACGTCGGTGAACCCTACGAGACCTCGAACTACTGGATCGACATGTTCATCCCTACCGAGGCGAGCTGGGGCGACGGGGATCGAATCGGCCTGTGCACGGCGATCGTCGTTGACGAGGAC
>JAQAZV010000077.1:0-3125 GCA_032127155.1 Acidimicrobiia bacterium | reverse complement strand
GGAGCCGGTGCAGAACACGGGCGGTGCATTCGTCCCACCCGAGGGGTATTGGGCGCGGGTGCGCGAGATCTGTGACCACTACGGCGTGCTGCTCGTGAGCGACGAGGTCATCTGTGCATTCGGAAGGCTCGGTACGTGGTTCGGCGGTCAGAAGTTCGACTACGTGCCTGACATGATCACATTCGCCAAGGGTGCGACCTCCGGGTACGCACCGCTCGGTGGCGTCATCACGCGGCCGCACATCGCGGAAGCCATCCGTGCGACCGAAGACATCTTCTGGCATGGCATCACGTTCGGGGGTCACCCGGTTTCCTGTGCCGTCGCGCTCGCCAACATCGAGGCGATGGAGGCTGAGGGCATCGTCGAGCATGCCGCCCGCCATGAGGGCGAGTTCCGCACGAAGCTCGAGACGCTCCTCGACCACCCGATCGCAGCCGAGGTCAGGGGTACCGGGTACTTCTACGCCATCGAGCTGATGAAGGACCCCGAGCACATGGTCGCCTTCACACCGGAGGAAGCGGCTGACCTCGTCGGACGACTCAAGCCGAAGCTGCTCGAGAAGGGCATGATCGCGAGGGCCGATGGACGAGGCGCCCCGATCCTCCAGTACTCGCCTCCCCTGATCGCTGGGCCGGCAGAGTTCGACGAGATCGTCCGGATCTCGAGAGAGGCGCTCGATGAGGCCTGGACCGAGATGAACGCATGATCGGTGGCACCTCCATCGAGAACGGCGCTTGACGATGCGGCTCGACGACACGGACAAGGCGATCATCGACCACCTCCAGGCAGACGGAAGGATGCCGTTCTCCAACCTCGGACCGCTGGTCGGGCTATCTCCCGCCGCAGCTCGCCAACGCGTACTCCACATGATCGACAGCCGTGTCATGCAGATCGTCGCCGTCACCGATCCGACGACATTGGGTTTCACCGTCCAGGCGATGGCTGGCATCACGGTCGAGGGCGATCTTGACACCGCGGCCGGGCTCATCGCCAAGATCGACGAGGTCGACTACGTCGTGATCGTGGCAGGACGATTCGATGTTCTCGTCGAGCTCGTTGCCGAGGACATGGACAGCCTGATCGAGGTCCTGAACCGGATACGCTCCGTTCCCGGCGTCTCCGGATCCGAGGTCTTCACGTACATGCGCCTCGAGAAGCAGACCTACAACTGGGGAACGCGCTAGCCCGGAATAGCGCACAGCCGCCCGGTGGTCCCTGCAGCGAGTACTGTGGGATGTAGACAGCGTGCGCCGGTCCCTCGGTTCCGGCCCGACTTCGCAGCACGACGGGTGAAGCCGACTCGGCACGTCGAGACCCCTGTAGTCCCGCAGCGCCCCGCTCGCAGCCCATGTGAAACGAGCGGAGCGTCGATCCCGACCGTCGCCCTACCGGAAGGAGAACGTCATGTCGACAGATCTCCCCAGGACCCATCAACCATGAAGAACCCCGCGATCATCGATGGAGGACGCCAGCGCTGCGTCGCGTGCGGCCACCCGCGCCGAGAACACAGCAATGTCCGCCAATGCACCGTCCCGAAGTGCCCATGCCGCGAGTATCAACTGCCAGACGAGGGCTGACACCTCACCGTACCCATCCTGTTCTTGCGTAACTGAGTTCCACCCTGGGTGGAACTCAGTTACGCAAGAACAGGTCAGGAGTCGAAGCCGACGCCGAACCGGTCGAGGAGCTTGAGCCAGGGTCCGCGGTGGCCTTCGTGGTCGTCGGCTTTGGCGAGTGCCCTCCGGGTCAGCTGGATCCCTGCGTAGCGAATGGGCTCGGGAGGGAACGGCAGCGGCCGTTTCCTCACCATGGCAAGGTCCGTCCGCTCGGTCTCGAGTCCTTGGAGGAGGTCGAGGGCGACGTTTGCTCCGAAACGCGTTGCACCGACACCGAGCCCTGTGTAGCCACCCACCCACGCAAGATCGCCTTCGTGGGCCGTCCCCCACGTCGCCGTGAACCGCGACGTCGTTCCGATCGGTCCCGCCCATCGGTGGGTGAAGGTGAGCCCTTCGAGCTGCGGGAATGCCGTGAAGAAGTGGTCAGCGAGGGTCTGGTGGGTAGTCCCCGCCTGGTCGAGCTCCGGAGAGATCGGGCTCCCGTAGCGGTAGATGGCGTCATAGCCACCCCAAAGGATCCGATTGTCGGCGGTCAGGCGGTAGTAGTGGAACTGATTGCTGACGTCGCCAAGCGCCTGCCGGGCTCGCCAGCCGACGCTCGCCATGCGTTCCGCTGACAACGGTTCGGTCATGAGGACGTAGTCGTACACGGGCACGATGTATCGCCTCATCGCCCTGACCGGCTGTGCGTAGGCGTTCGTAGCAACGAGCACCTTCCTGGCGAGGACGGATCCCGCTGCTGTGCGTACCTTCATGGCGCCGTTCGATCGTTCAACGCCCACGACCTGGCTGTTCTCGAACACGGAGACGCCTCGCTGCTCAGCAATCGACCGCAGCGCCCAGACCATGCGCGCCGGATCCACGATCGAGTTTCCTTCGTGCTCGACGAGACCGCCGAGATAGGTGGGAGAGGCCACTTCCGCTTGCATTTCCTCGCGGTCGAGGAGGGTTCCCGCGAGCCCGTACTCGTGCATCGTCCCGACCATCTCCGACAGGTCCTCCAGATGCCAATCCTTCGTGGCAACGTGGATCGTTCCCGTCTCCTCGAGGCCAACGTCCACACCATGGCGTTCGATGAACGCAAGGATCTCTCGGTAGTTCTCATTGCCGAGCCGAATGAGCTGATCGATCTGGTTCGGCCAGTGTGACAGTCCATTCGCGAGTCCGTGGGTGATCGAGGCCGATAGGAAACCCCCGTTCCTGGAGCTTGCTCCGAAGCCCACACGGTCCGCCTCGAGGACGACCACCGATCGGCCGGGGTCGGCCTCCGTCGCAAGGATCGCTGCCCACAAGCCGCTGAGGCCACCGCCGATGACGGCGAGGTCGGCAGTTTCCCCCCACCTGAGTTGTGGGGCGGGATCAGGCCCATCAGCGGTGTCGGTCCAGAAGATGGCCGGCCGGGCAGCCGCCAAGGCGATCGAGGCTGGGGTATCCATGATCAGTGTTTGACCATGACGTGCTTGACCTCGGTGTAATGCTCGACGGCGTACATCGACATGTCCTTGCCAT
>JAQAZV010000076.1:0-18066 GCA_032127155.1 Acidimicrobiia bacterium | reverse complement strand
GGGTCTTCGGATGGGAGGCGATCGGTGGCGACGGCGGTGACACGATGCCGTACACGATGTTTGCGGTTGATGGGAACCTCGTGGCAGGCATGGGACCGCTCAGTCCCGAACAGGCCGCAGCCGGACAGCCTCCCGTGTGGTCGTCCTACGTCATCGTTGACGACACCGACGCGGTCTATGCCAGGGCGCTCGAGCTCGGTGCGACTCCGCTGATGGAACCCACACAGATCATGGACTCCGGGAAGATGTGCTTCATCCTCGATCCTGCCGGGGCAGCCATCGGTTTCTGGCAGGCAGGCACCCATGGTGGTGCGGACATCTTCAACCTGCCGAACACGCAGACATGGAACGACCTCGGATGTCGCGACACGGAGACAGCGAAGAACTTCTATACGGAGTTGCTCGGCTGGCAGGCAGGAGCCATGGACATGGGAGACGGCAACACCTACTGGACCCTGACGAACCGCGACCGGATGAACGGAGGTATCTGGGACATGTCCAGCTCCCTCCCCGAAGGCGCCCACGCCCATTGGCTCACCTGGTTCCGAGTTTCCGACTGCGTTTCCACGGCCGCCCGCATTGTCGAACTGGGCGGAACGATTCAGCGCGAACCATCCGAGACCGGCGTCGGAGTATCCGCTGTCGTGAGTGACCCGTTCGGCGCAGTCTTTGGCATCATCGAGACGGACCAGGTCGACGGTCAACCGCCTCGCTGACGAACCAGCTCGCCTGCTGAATGGGTGCAGCGTTCGACCGAACCTGGGCATGCCGACGGGAAGGTTGCGGTCACGGGACGTCGAGCGCCACGTCGTATACAGCTGACGTGGTGCGGTAACCCCCGTTCGACACGTAGAGGCCGGCACCGTCCCCATCGACGTAGAGCGACGCCGACAAGATCGTGGGTCGAGGGAGGTCCACAGCTGTCAGGATTGGCTGTTCGCTCACCCTCTGCCACTCGACGCCGTCAGCGGAAGTTGCCAGACCCCGAGACCCTCCGGTTCGACCGGCATAGACCACCAGGTAGCGATCCCCATCCCACACCACGCTGGTGCGAGCGACGGCGCCGCCTTCCCACGGAAGGTCCGACCGTCCCACGAACACTGGCTCCGACCGCTTGATCCAGGTGATTCCGTCCTGACTCGTCGCAAGGCCGAGCGCACTCGCGCCGACCATGCCGGGTGGCGGAGCCTCACCATCCTTCGGCTCGTACCCGTGCCCTGCGTAGAACATCAGCCACGCGTCGCCTTGCCTGATCACGGAAGGGCTCTTCACGGCAGCTGCATCCCACGTTCCTTCGTCTCCCGGTAGGAGCATCGGCTCGGGATCCGTCGTCCACGGGCCCGTCGGCGATGTCGCAGTGGCACGTCGGATCGCATGCTCGTAGATGTGGTTGCCGTGACCACCCACGTCGAAGGCGATGCCGTAGTACATCACCCACGTTCCGTCTGCGAGAACGTCGACGGATCCGATGTCCAGGTCGGCAGCACCTTCGACACCTGACAGGGTGACAGGCGCAGGATCGACGGCCCACGCCGAGCCGTTCGTCGACGTCGCATGGAAGACGTTCTCCCACACGTCATCCTCGCCGCCAGCAGCGAACAGCATGTGGGAAACATCATCAGATAGCACAACCTGCCCTGTGCCAACGAGGGGAAGCGTCCCAACGTCTCCTCCCTCACCACCCGAATAGAGCGGAACCTCCGAAACGAGTTTGGCGTAGCGGCTCTGCTCGATGGGCGGCGGCGGCGTGGTCGTCACAGAAGCGACAGGGGTATTCGGATCGGGCTCCGACGAAGAAGGCGTCGTCGCAACCTGAACCGTCGATTCTCGCATCGATGCGAGTATCGCCACCGACCCGATTGCGACGATCACGACGGCGGCGGCTCCCAGGATCACCGTCCAGGTGGGTGTCCGGCGCGACAGTGGTACGACGGTGGCATCGTCATCAGATTCGGCGATCTCCGGTACGAGGTCCTCGACGGGTGGTGCAGAAGCATCGAGCTCCTTCGCGTAGGCCCTGAGTTGGTGCTCCAGGTCAGACATCCTCCACCCCCAGCCGTGATCTCAGTTTCTGCATGCCACGATCGATGTGCCGCTGGACGGTCGAGGGCCCAACTCCGAGGAGTCGACCAACCTCGACAAGGGTCCATCCGTAGCCATGGCACAGCAGGATGGCTTGGCGTTGTCGTTCCGAGAGCCGCTCCAACGCAGCGGGGAGTCCAGGCTCGACCCAGGGAAGCGCAACCGCCTCGACAATTGGCAATCGAACGGGACGACGTCGGTAGCGACGAGCCTTCGACTGTCCGACCCTGTAGAGGTACCCCGCTGGATTGTCCATCTCCGACACACGACTCCAGTGCTCCCAACCGTAGGCGAGTGCGTCGCTGGTTGCCTCGGCCCCCACCTCGGGACCGTACGCAGCGATGAAGGCGCGGCGAAGACGAGCGCCTCCGTCCGAAACGAAAGCCGAGTAGGTCGCAGCGAGAGTGGCCTCCATCAGCACTTTGTTATAGAGAGCCTGGGACGTTCTGTCCACGCGACATAGGATTGTGGGCACACGGAGACCGCCTGGTCAGTCCCGTGCTCGCCGCCGCAGCTCCTCTTCGAGCGCCTCATCCGAGTACTGCAACAACACTGGATCCCACGCCTTCGCGACAATCGGTGCCTGGGCCTCCTCGTCCAGGAGCTGGGCGACCGGATCGCGAAGCGTGCGGGCCCACGCCCTGCCCTTCGCCGAGGTGACAAGCGACACCGTGCCATCGGCATTGACGCGGAGGACGCGGGCCTCAACCTGGGGATTGGTGCGTGATCCACGTTCCCCGTAGGTGAGGATGATCGAGCCGATCGGCACGTCCTGGATCCCCCCGGTCGCAATGAAATCCCCCTCGAACGCCCAGCCGGACGCAAGGGACTCATCGACATTCGTGACGATCTTGGCCCAGTTCTTCCGACGCTCATCGCCCACGAGTGGGACGTCGATGGGCACGAATACGGGCGAGTCCATGGGGCGATCGTACCTTGCCCATGGGACGAGGTCGTGGGACTAGTCCCTCCGCACATTCACAAAGCACCCTCCACGGACGTCAGCGCACTGCCGATGCTCACATCGTGACCACCACACGCAACCACACAGCAACACCGCCGTCCTTTGTGGTCTTTGCCATGGTCGGGGGCCTGTTGTTCATCCTCGGGGGGATCGTCACCGCAATGTCGGCGAATGCCAGGGCGGTCATGATCGCGGCCGCGATCGCCTTCCTCCTCCTCGGCGTCTACGCCATTTCCATCGCGACTCGCCACAACGCCAGGCTCAACGACATCCGACAGCTCGAGGACGAAATCACAGCCATCCGATCTTCAGACGCCGGGCTCCGCGCACGGCTCGGCTTCACCCTACGAGATCCGCTGACGACCGTCGTGGGGCTCGCGGACCGAATGCTGACGGAGCCCGACCTCGCCGCAGCTGAACGGCAGACGCTGCTGACCGAGATCAGGAACAGCGCCCGAGAGGTCGAGAAGGTGCTCGCCGACCTGTCGATCGAACCGCACGACCCAGCTCGCCAGCTGCGAGCGGCAGGGATCGTTCTCGTGGACGATGAAGTTCGATCCATCGTCTCAACCGTCGGCGGGACGGCAAATTTCACGGTCGACCTCCGACCCGCACGCGCATGGGGTGACTCAGCCCACGTGCGGCAGGTCCTCCGCAGCCTGATCGGGACCGCAGGATCCAGCGGCTGCGAGAACATCGAGATCATCACCGAACAGCGCGGCAAGCGAGCCACCGTGACGATCTCCGGCCGCTCGGCAATGCTCCCCGCTCAGGCCGCTGCTGCACTCACGGGCAACACGGAGGCAGCCGATGCCACGAGCGACGCCTTCATCGCTCTCAAGGAGGCCCGTGACCTCGCCATCGGGATGGGAGGCACGATCGGCTATGCAGAGGCATTCGGGAAACACCACATCGTCGCAGAGTTCGAGGGTGCCGACGACATCGTGCCCCACCGCATCCCTGCAACGATTGGATCATCTCCGTCAGTCATCCCTACAGAGGCGGCTCCAGGGAACCGGTACCTGACGTTTGCGAGCACAGCAGACCTCCGTCCGGAGCGCCCGACGGCATCTATTCGCTTCTCGTAGGTCCATTGATCAGGTTCTCCTGATCCACCTCTCGAGCGGTCCGTTGCGCCTCGTTGCGAAGCGAAGCCCGTAGAGCGCCAGGGCGATACCCCAGATGCCTGCGATATAGATGAACCACCATCCCCCGCCGTCGAGTGCGTCAACGGTGGCAAGCACGGCCACCACGATGGTGAAGGCCATCGCATGTCGCATGAATCTCAGGCGCCGCCGCACTGCCCGGCGGGATTCCTTGTCCTCCGCCCGGCCTCGACGGCGGGTCTCACCGATGGCAGCGTCGATTGCCGCGGGGGATATCCCGATCTCGTCGCCGATGCGGTACAGGTCATCTCTGGTGAGATCGCGACCGTCGATTCGGGACGAGTCCTCGAGCGCAGTCGCGAGGTCGAAGATGTTCGCTGTCTCGGTCCTACCGAACCGCTCGCGATTCCTCGTGGCCCTGTCCATGGGGGAATCGTACCGCCTCGCCATGCCATCCATCCAGGGTTCACGTTGCTGAACCGCGAACCGTCCCCCTAGTTTGGACGGTACCGACGAACCTGGAGAACCATCGTGTGCTTCGACCTTGACTCAGCCCCACCGATCCCTCACCTGCACGGCGGGTCCGTGACCCACAGGGATCTGGTCCTCACGTCCGCCGACGGGAACAGCTTTGCCGCGTTCGAGGCGGATTCCGGTGGCGGTGTTGGCGTTGTCGTTCTCCCCGACGTCCGTGGGTTGTACTCGTTCTACGAGGAGCTCTGCCTCCGCCTCGCCGAGCACGGCACGACCGCTGTGGCAATCGACTATTTCGGGCGGACAGCGGGCGTCGCAAAGAGATCGGACGACTTCGACTACATGCCGGAGGTGCGAGCAACCACCTTGGTGGGCGTCACCGAGGATGTCACGGCAGCCATCGACCACCTGCGGTCGGCCGACCCCGAACGAAAGGTCTTCGTGATCGGCTTCTGCTTCGGCGGTTCGAACAGCTGGTACATGGCAGCGGCAGACCTCGGATTGGCAGGAGCGATCGGCTTCTATGGCCATCCTGATCGATCAGGATTCCCGATCGGAGCGCCGCCGGTCATCACGGTTGCGAGGGACTTCACGTGCCCCGTGCTGGCACTTCAGGGCGGCAATGACCCAGGCATCCCCATCGAGGCCGACGAAGGGTTCCGAGCCGCCATGGCAGATGCTGGCGTCGACGGTGAGGTCGTCGTGTACCCCAATGCCCCGCACTCGTTCTTCGATCGGAAGTACGACGACTTTGCCGACGAGTCTGCTGATGCCTGGATGCGAGTCATCCGGTTCCTTGGCCTGTCCGAAGCGCCCGGCCATCCAACGGACGACTCCGTCTAGCCTGCTGGCCATGCACGACGACATTCGCACATCCGTACGCGCCGACTTTGCCCGCACCATGCAGGAGCTGGAAGCGATGGTGCACATACCGTCGGTCAGCGCCCCTGGCTACGACCCGACCGACGTGACGAGATCGGCCGACCTTGTCGCATCACTGATGCGGGAATCGGGTCTCGATGGTGTTCGATTGCTCGAACTGGATGGGGCCCATCCGGCCGTCTACGGCGAAAAGGCTGGTCCTGAAGGCGCCCCCACCCTCCTGCTGTATGCGCACCATGACGTCCAGCCCCCCGGTCCCAGCGACGAGTGGGAGACCGATCCGTGGACGCCGACCGTTATCGGTGGGCGTCTCTTTGGACGAGGGACTGCGGATGACAAATGCGGCATCGCCCTCCACCTCGCCTCGATACGAGCGTTCGGCGACGACCTCCCTGTGACCGTGAAGGTCTTCGTCGAGGGTGAGGAGGAAATCGGCTCGGTTCACCTTGTTGATTTCCTCGATACGTACTCCGATCTCCTATCGGCCGACGCGATCATCATCGGCGATGCTGGCAACTGGGCACCGGGCGTTCCGGGCCTGATCACGTCACTTCGCGGTCTGGTCGACTGCGTCGTGACTGCCCAAACCCTCACGTACGCGGTCCACAGCGGCTCGTTCGGTGGTGTATATCCCGATGCGATCACCGCCCTGGCCAGGACCCTCGCCGGACTGCACACCGAGGACGGATCGGTTGCCGTTGAAGGCCTCATGGCGGGGGATGCACCAGGCCCGACGGTGACCCTCGAGGACCTGGAGGCACAGGCTCTCCCCGTCGACGGCCTCGAGACGGTCGGCACCGGTTCGTTCAATGCCCGCCTGTGGCGACAGCCATCCATCTCCGTCCTAGCGATCGAGGCTGTCCCCATCTCGGAGGCCATCAACCAGATCGTTCCGAAGGCCAGGGCCAAGGTGAGCATGCGGCTGGCACCGGGACAGGAAGCCGCACCCGCCATGGATGCCCTGGTCGCCCACCTCGAGTCGTCGGCGCCGTGGGGAACGAAACTGACGGTCGAGCGTGGCAGCTTCGGCGAAGCGTTCGAGCTCGACACGTCGGGACCCACCTACGACGCCTACCGATCCGGAATGGCACAGGGCTACGGTGAGGACGCCGTCGAATTCGGCATGGGTGGATCCATTCCATTCGTCGCAGCGTTCTCCGAGCGGTACCCCGACGCCGAGGTGCTCCTCATCGGCGTCTCCGATCCAACCAGTCGCTACCACGGACCAAATGAGAGCGTCGAGATCGCCGACCTCGAGTCAGCGATCGTTGCCCAGGCGATCACCTTCCGCGAGCTGGGGTAGCGGCGGACACCGGTACCGTTCGCCGATGCGGCGACCAACCACGGCCCTCATCATCATCGCGTTGATCATCGTTGTCATCGCCGTCGCCATCCGATCGCGTCAGGAAGCAGATACCGCTCTGCCCCCGTCGACGGGGGCGGAATCGACGTCGACGGACGAAGGCGCGACCGTGACCTCCCTCGATGACGGCACGACATCGACGACCTCGGTAGCACCGGTCACCGTCCCGGCGACGACCCTGCCGCCAGGGGTTGCCGTGTGCGACCTCTACGACAGCATCGAGGTGACCGGTTCGATTTCCTCGAGCGACCTCGTTGAGGCCTCCGGCCTGGCCGTCAGCCGAACGACACCGAACGTGGTGTGGTCCCACAACGACTCCAGGGGGGAACCGGTGCTGTATGCCTTCAATCCCCAGGGCGCGGATCTCGGCACCTTCGCCGTACCTGGTGCCTTCAGCATCGACTGGGAGGACATGGCCGCTGGACCGGGTCCAGAGGGAAGCGGCGCATCGCTCTACGTAGCCGACCTTGGAGACAATTTCGCCATCAGGGATGGCTTGATCTACGTGTGGAGAGTCCCGGATCTCGACCCGAGCGAGCTCGATGGCTCATTCCCCGAGGCGACTCCGATCGCGCTCAAGATGCCTGGAGGATCGTATGACGCGGAGGCGATCTTCGTGGATCCCATCGACCCGTCCCTGTATGTGATCACGAAGTCACGGACAGAGGCACTCGTCTTCAGGGGGCCGCTCACCTCGGGAGCGGAACCCGAAGAGATGCAGCTGATCGCAACCCTCTTCCTCGATGCCGAGGTCTCGGGCGCTGACATGTCGGCGGATGGCTCGACCATTGCCCTCCGCGGCTACCGATCGGTCTGGATGTGGGACCGGCTCCCCGGCTCCTCGATCGCTGACACGCTGAAAGGCGACCCCTGCATGGCACCGTCCCCTGACGAGACACAGGGAGAGTCGATCTCCTTCGATCTCGACAAGAACTACTTCACGATCAGCGAGGGTCCACAATCACCAATCAGCCTGGTGCCACGGGGATGACGAACTAGCGCGGAACCGAGGTTCGCTTGAACTCGTTCACGTTCGTCCAATCGATCATGTCGACCACTTTCGCAAGGTCGTCGATCCGGTGTCGCTCCATCATTCGTACGAAGACGGATTCACCGTTCGAGATGAACGTCGGGACCCCGAAGACCTTGTGGTCGGTCACGAGAGCGGTGTGCTCCCGGCGAAGGGTCTCCATTGGTACACCCGACGCCGCGATCGCTCGGATGGATGCAGGATCGATGCCGCTTGTCGAAGCCACCGCTGTGAGCGCGCCCGGATCAGCAAGGTCAACGCCGTCATCGTGCCTGGCGGAGAACAGCCCAACGTGGAACGAGGGGAATTGTTCAGGGTACGAATCCCGCACCGCGATCGACCAGAGGAGGGCCATCACCCCGCTGCCGAGGTCGTCATCCATGGGTCGGTCCCACACAGGGGTCGCACCTTCGGGGAGGCTGTTGTGGTGCAGGGAGAAGGGCGCAAAGGTGACGTCGTATGGTGCCCCGCCTTGGACTGCCTCGACCACGGCTTCGTTCGCGTTCCGAGCAAACGGACACAAATAGTCGTACGTGATCGCGAATTGCCTTCGCACCGGCACCTCCTGCATGGGCAGGACGGTAACCCGTCCGAGACGTTGCTCAGGCGACGAACCGGTACACGGCAACCCGACCCTGATCGTCGGCACACGACTCGCAGGAACACTCGAAACCGAAGAACCGGTACCCGACACGTTCGGCAACGCCGATCGAAGCCGTGTTCCCGGGGTGGATTCGCAACTCGATGACGGCTGGGCCGCTGAGCGCCGCCCACTCGGTGGCAGCCCGCAGGAGCTCCGTAGCAAGGCCACGTCCGCGAAATGGCGCGGCTATCCAATACGACAGCTCCACCGATTCCGGATGCATCTCGACGCCGAGCTTGCCCACGAGGACCTGGCCACCTTCCATAACGGCTACCGAGCTCGCTGCACGATCAGGTTGCGCCGGTACCTGACGTGCCAACCAGGTCTCCGCCGTGAGGTGGTGCGGTTCCCTGGTGAAGCGTCTGATCTCATCGTCGATGGCTCCCACATACCAGGCTGCGTCATCTGCTGACCAGGGCCTGACCGAGAGACGCTCCGTCGAGACATCCGGAGGAGACATCGCCCCACCCTAGCGACACGAACAATCACATAGTTAACCACTCATCGACTAGGCAATAGGTACCCATAGGGGTATACTCGACCTCGTAGGCAATGACATGACAGACCGCGACACGAACTCGACCACTCTCTCCTCCGCCGCCCGTGAACGCGTGTGGCACAGCTGGAGCGCCGACGTTGCGGCGACCGTCCATCGCCCCCAGACACCAGACGAAAGGACATTTTCGTGAAGCGCGTACTCATCCTTGGAGCCGGCACG
The DNA here is from genome assembly GCA_032127155.1 of Acidimicrobiia bacterium. Lineage (GTDB taxonomy): Bacteria > Actinomycetota > Acidimicrobiia > Spongiisociales > UBA5794 > SZUA-442. Next base: position 8,804 of record JAQAZV010000076.1, on the reverse strand, counting down.
GCTGGCACGATGACCGCCAACAAGCTGAGGACCCTCCTCGATGCATCGTTCGACATCACCATCGTCGACAACGATGACACCCACTACTACCAGCCAGGCTTCCTCTTCCTCCCCTTCGGGACATACGAACCTGCCGACGTGATGAAACCGAAGCGGGAGTTCATCCCCCGCGGCGTCACCTACGTCAACGGAGCGATTGCCGAGCTCGATGCGGATGCCGAAACGGTCCGTCTCGAGGACGGAACCACGCTGGAATACGACTACCTGATCATCGCAACCGGAACCCATCCGTCACCCGATGAGACACCAGGTCTCTCAACGAGCGAGTACGGCAAAACGGTGCACGACTTCTACACCTTCGAAGGGGCGATGGCGCTCAGGGACGCCCTTGCCGAATTCGACGGCGGACGCCTTGTGATCAACCTCATTGAGATGCCGATCAAGTGCCCCGTCGCACCACTCGAGTTTGCCTTCCTCGCTGAGGCCCACTTCACCGACCGCGGAATCAGGGACAAGGTGGACATCGTCTACGTGACCCCGATGAGCTCTGCTTTCACCAAGCCGGTGGCCGCGAAGCACCTAGGCGACATGTTCGAACACCGTGGGATCGAGCTCGAACCAGACTTCTACCTCGAGCGGGTGGACGCCGACGAACGCAAGGTCGTGTCCTACGACGAACGAGAGGTCGACTACGACCTGCTCGTGACGGTTCCGATCAACATGGGTGCCGACTTCGTTGCCAAAGCAGGGCTCGGCGACGAGCTGAACCATGTGAAGGTCGACCACTTCACGTTCCAGACACCGGATCACCCGAACATCTTCGCTGTGGGGGACGCAGCCGCGCTTCCCACGTCGAAGGCGGGGTCCGTTGCCCACTTCGCGATGGAGACCTTCATCCCGAACTTCGTGGACATGGTGAACGGTCGCCCCATGACGCACCGGTTCGACGGGCACGCCAACTGCTACATCGAAACGGGCCATGACAAGGCGATGCTCATCGACTTCAACTACGACACGCAGCCGCTGCCCGGCAAGTACCCCCTTCCGGGCGTGGGTCCGTTCTCCCTTCTCAAGGAGACCGAGGTCAACCACTGGGGGAAGATGATGTTCAAGTGGATGTACTGGCACCTGCTCCTTCCGGGCAAGGACATTCCCGTACCCGCCCACATGACCATGGCTGGGAAGGATCGGAGCGAAGCGTGACCGACTCAGCCACAATCGACCGTGCCACCGGGCTGGAGGGCAAGATCGATGCGCTCACTGCCCAGGTGGAGTTCCTCACCGAGGAAGCCCATCAGCAGCGCCAGCGCCGTGTCGCGCTGGAAGAGCTCCAGGCCGATCTCACACCGATCGCCACCATGGCGATCGAGCGGTCTGCCTACACGCTCGACTCGGTCGAGATCGACCCGTCAGATCTCCTCCAGCTCGGGGCACGCGTCGCAGCCAATGCCGCCCTCCTCGAACGATTGCTCGCCCAACTCGAATCGATGAACGCCCTCGTGGTTGACATCATGCCGATCGTCCACCAGGGCGTCGGGCTTGCCATCGAGCGGACGGGACAGCTCGAGGACAAGGGCTACTTCGAGTTCGCCGAGGCAGCGATCGGCGTAGTGGACCGGGTGGTGACGAACTACACCAAGGAAGACGTCGAGGCACTCGCCGACAATGTCGTTGCGATGCTCGAGATCGTCAAGGACCTCACCCAGCCCGAAATGTTGGCTGTCGCACAGAGACTTCTCGATGTCGTGCATCGTCAGGCCGAGCTCGGCAGCCAGACCGACCAGCCTGCACCGGGCCTCTTTGCCCTCGCAGGGAAGATGCGCGATCCAGAAATCAGGCGGGGCATGGGTCGAGCGCTCGATACGTTCAGGGCTGTGTCGACACCGCCTGGACTCGAATCCGACGGCGATGCCACGGACGATCACACGACCACAAACACCATGGGAGGTGCGTAATGCCAATCACGATGATTGCTGACCACGAGGTCCACGTCGACGACGAGGGCTTCATGACCGAGTACGACGAATGGGACGAGACGCTTGCCGACACGCTCGCTTCGAACATCGGCATCAGCCCGTTGACCGAGGACCACTGGAAGGTGATCCGTTTCCTCAGGAGCGACTTCGCCGAGAAGGGCGAAACCGCAACCCTGCGGCGCGTCAGCACGGTCGGCGAGATCTCGACGAAGGAACTGTTCACGCTGTTCCCGAAGAAGCCAGCACGGAAGATGGCGTATGTCTCCGGGCTCCCGAAGCCTGCCGGCTGCATCTAGAAAGGACACTGATGACCACCACTGAGACATCACCAACCATCGTTCCCGACTTCGGGGATGACGCCGAACCGCGCAAGATCGCGTTTGTGTGCTCGAAGGGCACACTCGACATGGCGTATCCCGCCCTGATCATGGCGTCGGGTGCCCTGGAGCAAGGCGTGGAGACACACATCTTCTTCACGTTCTGGGGTATGGACATGATCAACAAGAAGACCACAGGCGACCTGAAGTTCACACCAGTCGGTAACACGACGGCAACACGACAGGCACACATGCCGATGATCTTCACCGCGTTCCCCGGCGTCGCGTCAATTGCGACCAGCCAGATGAAGAAGCAGATGGAAGCCCTGGAGATCCCCGATGTGCCGAGCTTCCTGAGCCATCTGACCGACATGGGCTGTCACCTGTGGGCGTGCAAGATGTCGGTCGACATGTTCGGCCTCACTGAGGATGACATGATCGACGAGCTCGAAGGCGTGCTGAACGTTGGCGACTTCATCGAGATCATCGCCGGCGCCCAGACAATGTTCATCTGAGCAGACACATCATGCGGGGGTCTGGACGGAGGGCTCCCGAGAGCGGACAATGGGGCGATCACCCACGCGAGGAGATCGCCCCATGACCGACCACGACCGGGTCCCTCTCGAGGGCCTCGACGCACGCGTTGACCAGTGGGTTCGTGACGGTCTGATCACGCTGGAACAGGCCAGGGCGATTCGTGCCCTCGAGACACAGCGGCTTGACCCGACCGTGGTCGATCACGCACGTGCCGACCAACCCGGCGATGAGAAGCTCGCTCCCGGAGGGATCATCAGGGAGGTGCTCGCCTACCTCGGCGCCGTGTTCGTGCTTATCGCGGGATTCGTTCTCGTTGCCGAGTTCTGGGAGGATTTCCCCGATGCTGCCCGTGTCGCCATCAGCCTCGCTGCGGGCATCCTGCTCGCCGTCACCGGCTTGTACCTCGGTTCGAACCATCGAGCAAGCATTCGGAGGGCGGGTCAGGTGTCCCTCCTGCTCGCAGCCGCTCCGATCGGGTTTTCGATCGGATTGCTGACGGACGCGACACTCGCGGACGAGGACATCTCCGTACTCGCCGGCTTTGCCGGTGCCCTCGCCTTCAGCCTGTACTTCTACCGACGAGGACCCTCATTCGCCCAACATCTCGCTCTGTTCCTGTCGGCTCTCGGCACAACAATGGCTGCTGGCACGATCCTTTCGGGGGACGAGGGCTCGTGGGTGATGGGGATCCTCATCCTCGCACTCGGAGCGGGATGGATCCTTGCGTCAGCAATGGGGCAGCTCCCGCCCCGTGTCCTGGCTGAGGTCGGCGGCATCGTCGCTCTGGGAATCGGGTCGCTCATCGTCGTCGGGTCGCTGGGTTCCTCCGGCGCTGACGGGATCGGCGCAATGGTGTGCTGGATCCTCATATCCATCACCCTGATCGGTATCGGCGTCGCCCGCGATCGCGTGGTGCTCATCATCGGCGGAGTCCTCGGACTCGTCATCTACATACCGTGGATGATCGGTCAGACCCTCGGCGGCGGCATCGGCGCCCCGATCGCTCTCATCGTCGCCGGAGGAATCCTGATCGCGACCGCGATCTACCTCACTCGCAGGGCGGACCGCACGTAACCATCCGCGCGTGGATCACAGCGAGCCGGATGTCAGGTCGCGACGGCCCGATGACCCATGGTCACTGAGCCGAATCTGCCACGAGAGCATCGAGCGCAACCCGGATCATGTCGCCGAAGGTGCGCTCACGTTCATCGGAGGTCGTCTCCTCCTGCGTGATGAGATGATCGGAGACGGTGAGCACGGCGAGAGCCCTCACGCCCTCCTCGATCGCAATCCCATACAGGCCAGCCGCTTCCATTTCGACGGCGAGAACGTTCATTCGCTGCCACACCGCCAGGGCATCGGCAACAGGGTTGTAGAAGGAATCAGACGAGTGGACGTTGCCCGTATGCACCTCGAGGCCCGCTTCCTCGGCAGCCCGGTGCGCAGCCATCAGAAGTCCCAGGTCCGCCGTCGCGGCGAAATCCCACCCCGCGTACCGCTCCCGATTCACTGTCGAATTCGTGCATGCTCCGATCGCCAGAATGATGTCGCGCATGCCAACACTGGTTGCGATACCTCCACAGGAGCCCACTCTGATGAGCCGTTTGGCGCCATAGAACCGCACCAGCTCGGTGATGTAGATCGAGGCTGAAGGGATCCCCATGCCGGTCCCGATCACCGAGACGTCCATGCCCTGATACGTGCCCGTGTAGCCGAGCATGTTCCGAACGCCCGTGACCTCACGCGCCGATTCGAAGAAGGTCTCTGCAATGTACTTCGCCCTCAGGGGATCACCCGGCAGCAGGACGGCTTCGGCGATCTCACCCTCGGCGGCGGCGATATGTGGTGTTGGCATCAGGACTCTTTCTCTCGTCGACGATGGGACTCTATGAGCGTGCGAGCACGCTGAGGTTCAGTCTGCATCGCTCGCCTGAGGGTTCTCCCGTGGGGGTTTTCCATACAGCGACACGAGTCTCGCTACGAACGTGACGAGAAAGACCTGGCCGATCAACGCCTCTGCCGTGGCGAGGTAGCGACCAAAGTCACCCTTCGCCGCCAGGTCCCCGTATCCGAGTGTGGTGATCGTGACGAGCGAAAAGTACATGAAACTCGTCGATGACTCCGACTGGCCAAAGTATGGGTCTGGTCCAACATTGTCGACGACGAGCATGCCGTAGTTGAAAGCGATGGCGATGAGGAGGAACGCGGCAAGAGCCCCATAGAGGGTCTGAACGGTCACGCGATCGTGGACTGCGATCCTCCTGGCGACGAAGATCGGAGTCATGGCAGTGATGAGGAACCACACGATGCCGCGCGCGACGGAGTAGCCGCCAGTCATCGATGAGCCGAGGAACTGCTCGCCAAGTACTGACAAGATGGCCAGGACAGCACCCCCAATGGCCACCACATTGATGATCATGCGGGGCCGCCGAGCCACCCCCGCTGCACCCGCCGAGACGATCAGCGTGAGGCCGATGATCACCGACACCATGATCCGCCAAAAGGATCCGAGCCCGGTCGAGGCCACCTCGACGTTCACGAGGCTGGCGACGGTGACCGACGCAACGGTCAGGAAGAGAAGCAGACCGAAACGGTCGAGGCTCCTTGTGTCATCAGTGAAGAGCCGCTCACCGAGAATCGTCATGCGTGGTCCTCATGGTGCAGCCGTTTCACTCGTAGATGGTCCGGCGCACACGTCAGCGCCGGAAGAACCAGCCGGACCAGAAGCCAACACCCACCATGGCAAGCCCGACCTGAATCGCAAGCTTGATCCAATCGATACCGCTGGTATCGCCCACACCAAACAACTGGGCGATGGCGCCACCGACGAGTGCGGCGAGGAAGCCAACGGTGATCGTGGCAAGGAAGGACATCTCCTGACGACCGGGAAGGATCAGACGGGCCAATCCGCCGACCACGGCACCGACGATCACGGCACCGATGAGCGTCCACATGAATGCAACCATTTCCGCTTTCTCCCGTTCAGCGTGCGTTCGGCGTGCAGGCCGAGCCTAAACGGAGACGGCTACCCCCGCACGGAATCCACGGTGACCTGCATGTCACGGTGCTCGACGGTCCCGTCGGCGTGAAGGGCGAAGCGACCTTCCGTCCGCGCGTGCACGGGATCGGGGCTTGCCCACGGCCATCCGCCGAACCCCGTCCTGCGGTAGTCGTCGAACGCCTGCTGCAACTCCTCGGGTGTGTTCATCACGAACGGACCGAGTTGGAACACTGGAGCACCGATTGGCCGGCCCTGGAGGAGGAGGAACTCGGCAGGGTCACCGGTATTGACGATTGGCGCGGCAACATCGGAGGCGAGCTCGATGCCATGGCCTGACGCCACTTCGACACCATCGATCTCAACCGTCGAACCATCGAAGAAGTGGAGCATCCGGTTGAGGCCATCCGTCGCCGCGGGGAGTGTCCAATGGGCTCCGGCCTCCATGCGAACGAGCCAGATCGCCATGTCGCCGAGCTCCGAGGATGCCCACGAATCCGGCGGAGCTGCTGGTGCGACGTGTCCGTCGAGCGCGCCAGCTATGACATCGACGGCAACGCCCTGAGCCGGGAAGACGGTCGGGATCTCCTCGGACCAGAGCATCCGGAAGTAGGCGGGCACCATCTTCGACTCTGGTGGGAGGTTCAACCAGATCTGGAACAACTCGAGCGGGTTCTCGCCGTCTGCGCGGATGAGTGGGAACATTTCGCTGTGCTGGATACCCGCGCCGGTGGTGAGCCACTGGACGTCACCTCCGCCGTATCGGGCGGTCGCGCCAAGGGAATCCGAGTGATCGACATACCCCGTCCTGACCACGGTCACCGTTTCGAAACCTCGATGTGGGTGCTGCGGGAATCCGGGAACGGTTGCACCGTGATACATGCTCCAACCGTCCGTACCGGAGAAGTCCGATCCGATGCGGCGACCTTCGAGAGAGCCAACGGGTCCCTGCACATCATTTCCCTCGGGATATTCGTCGAGATGGTGCATCGTGAAGATGAACGGATCGAGGCCCTGCCATTGAAAGCCGAGCTCGACCACAGAGCGGATGGCGCTGCTCATGATGGGGTGACCTCCCTGTGCGATCGTGGATTCATACGGATGGTTCGTTGCCGACCGGCGCCGTGTATGGCACCTGACAGAATCCGTGGTTGCAGTAGCCACCAGGGTTCTTGGCGAGGTATTGCTGGTGGTACTCCTCGGCGTAGAAGAATGGTCCCACCTCGTCTGCGGACGCGATCTGCGTCGCGATCTCACCAAAGCCTCCGTCCGACAGACCCCTCTGATATGCAGAACGTGACGCAAGCGCAGCTTCGTGTTGCGCGTTGGTAGTCCAGTAGATCGCCGAGCGGTACTGGGTTCCGACATCGTTGCCTTGTCGGTCCCGTTGTGTTGGGTCGTGTTGCTCCCAGAAGTGCTTGAGCAGGATGTCGACATCGACCCGATCAGGGTCGTACACGACGAGTACGGTCTCTGCATGTCCGGTGCGACCGGTGCACACCTCCTGGTAGGTCGGGTTCTCGGTGAATCCTCCCTGGTAGCCAGCGGCCGTGGTGATGACCCCTGGAACCTGCCAGAAGATGCGTTCCGCTCCCCAGAAACAGCCCATCCCGAATGAGATCGACGCACTTCCCTCAGGGAATGGCGGCGTCATCTTCGAGTCGTTGACGAAATGGAGCCCTGAGATCGCTACGGGATCCGGGCGACCGGGGATGGCGTTGTCTGCAGTGGTTGTGCGCATGGTCCTGAAACGAAACATAGGACCTCCAACACCATTCGGTGACGATTCGTTCCCGCCGTTGCCAATGCCTGTGAGTGCTGCCATGTCGCCGGTAGCGTTGACCAGGTGCCACACATCAACGAGCGGCTCAGGACGTCCATGGGGCGAAAGGGATCGGCGACATTCATCGCCGCCGCGGTTGCCCTTGGCGTGCTCGTCGGTCTTGCCACCGCCGCGCTCGCCGTCTTGATCGAGTGGGTCTCGAAGTTCACTGAGCAGTTCGGCGATTGGACGGGGTGGGGGCTGTGGGCGTTCGTCGTCCTCGTCCCTGTGGGGATGCTCGCATCCTGGGCCATCAACCGACGTTGGGGTCCTGGGATCTCAGGAGGCGGTGTCACCGACACGATGGTCGGGCTGAGCCTGCATGGCGGCTACCTACCGACGAAGGCAGCGTTGCCGAAGATGTTTGCGACGGCAATGACCCTCGGAACCGGTGGTTCAGGTGGTCGCGAGGGTCCCATCGTCTTCATCGGTGGAATTCTCGGATCGAAGCTTTCGCGGGTTGCAAACTTCGACCACGACCGCATCAGGAGTCTTGTTGCCGCAGGGGCAGGCGCCGGTATCGGGGCCTCCTTCAACGCACCCATTGCCGGCATGCTCTTTGCCATGGAGGTGATCCTCGGGTCCTTCGCCATCAGGCACCTCAGCGCCATCGTCATCACGTCTGTCGTAGCCGCCGTGACCGCAGAGCAACTCATCGGCGAGGAATTGGTCCTCACGTCCCCACCCCACAGTGCTGGTGATCCAAGGCTGCTGCTCCTCTACACGGCGCTTGCCGTCCTTGCGGTAGCTGTCGGTTTCATCGACCTGAAGGCAGATGACCTCGTCGCCAGGTTCAAGGCCAGGGAACGATTCCCCCAGTGGATGCGTCCCATCCTCTACGGCGTCACGATCGGCCTCCTCGGGGTCGTCTGGCCCGAAGCACTTGGAACCGGCCGCACCTTCCTCAACGGCCTCCTGAACCTGCAAGGTGCAGGGGACTATGTGTGGTGGGCGCTCGCGGCGATCACGATCGTCAAGATCCTCACGTCTGTGCTGACACGGGAGGGGGGCGGCTCGGCGGGCGAGTTCATGGCGAGCCTCGTCATCGGGGGATCCCTCGGTGCTGCCTTCGCGATCTTCCTCCAGTCGGTCGCAGGGGTCGATTCGGTGAATACCGGGGCGTTTGCGATCGTTGGTATGGCGGCACTCCTTGC